>CACYOR010000049.1 GCA_902775985.1 Oscillospiraceae bacterium | reverse complement strand
TGTAGGGTTTACAATGATGTGTGACAGCAAGTGAAAAAAAGATAGCGAATAGAGAGGACCTGAGTTAAGGTTGAGTTGCCGAGACAAAACCGAAAGGCAGGTGTACCTCTATTCGCTATGAACAAGATAACACAAACCGCCCGGTATAGGCAATCCCTAATTCTTTACGCGAAGAAACATGGCGTCACAGCAGCGGCGAAGCGATACAGGACATATCGGCAATACATCTACCGCTGGATGAAGCGCTATGACGGCACGTTGCAATCGTTGGAAGATCGTTCCCATAGGCCCCATAGCCATGCAAATCAACACCGTCCCGAGGAGATCAAGCTCATCGATGACATGCGTCGGAGGAACCCTAATGCCGGTCTGGTGGTGTTTTGGGTAAAACTGCGGCAACGTGGGTACAGCAGATCCATCTCCGGCCTGTACAAGTTTTTAAGGAAAAGAGGGCAAATGACTGTTAAGCTGCCGAATCCAAAGTACATTCCCAAAAAGTATAAGGCAGCAGACTATCCTGGGCAAAAAGTTCAGATCGATGTGAAATATGTTCCTGCATCCTGTCTGGTTGGAGCTGCCGTCAAAGATGCCAACGAGAATGGCGGCTATTATTACCAGTACACGTTCATCGATGAATACAGTCGTTTTCGTTATTTGGAAGCCTTCAAAGAGCATAATTCTTATTCTTCATCAGAGTTCATTAAGCATTGCGTGAAGCGCTTTCCCTATGCCATAAAATGCGTCCAAACCGACAACGGTCTGGAGTTTACCAACCGGCTCAGCTCACAATGCTCTGACAAGAAAACGCTCTTTGAAGTTACGCTGGATCAGCTTTGTATTCAGCACAAATGCATCAAGCCTTTCACTCCCAGGCACAACGGAAAGGTCGAACGCAGCCACCGCAAGGACAATGAATACTTCTATGCCAGTCATAAATTCTATTCCTTCGACGACTACCAGAAACAGCTTGCTGTCTGGAACAGAAAATATAACGATTTCCCTAAAATATAACGATTTCCCTATGCGTCCCCTCAACTGGCGCTCACCCAAACAGGTCCTTTCTTCTTTTCCCGATGTGTAACACATCATTGACAAACCTACAAACCTGTGATTGACGGGATTTTTCCCCGCGCTCTCCTTGACAAGCCGACAGGGAGATTTTAGAATAAAACCACTGATCTCTTGTTACACGGGAAAGGAGAAAAACGTACATGACCGAATTGGAAGCGCCGCGCAGCAAGTGCGGCTATTGCATGGGCGGTGAGCTGCTGGATGCCTTTGGCATTCCCATCTGTGAGCTCTCGGTGAGCAGGCTGATCCTGTTTAAAGAGCAGAGCCATCCGGGACGCTGCATCGTGGCCTACAAGGATCACGTCAGCGAGATCGTGGATATCAGCCCGGAGGAGCGCAGCGCCTTTATGGCCGATATCGCCCGTGCGGCAAAGGCGATCCACGCCGCGTTCCATCCGGACAAGCTCAACTACGGCGCGTACGGCGACACCGGCTGCCATCTGCACGTCCATCTGGTTCCCAAATATCGGGACGAGTTTGAGTGGGGCGGCGTGTTTGCGATGAACCCGGGGCGGGTGACGCTCACGGATGCGGAATACACGGAGATGATCGAAAGAATCAAGGCCAATCTGTAATACAAAGCGCTGTCGAGCCGGGGAGAGGAAAGATACTCTCCCCGGCTTTGCGTTGAAAAAGGAGCGGGGCTATGATACAATACGGCATACCCTGTCCATTGGAGGAGACCATGAGCTATAACTTTTTTGCCTATATTTCCCGTATGCGCTACATCGGCCGCTGGAGCCTGATGCGCAACGCCCTGCCCGAGAACATCCAGGAGCACAGCCATATGGTGGCCGTGATCGCCCACGCCCTGGGCGTCATCCGCCGGGACGTGTTCGGTGTGGACTGCGATCCCAACGAGGCCGCGGCCGTCGCCCTCTACCACGACTGCAGCGAGATCCTCACCGGCGACCTGCCCACCCCCATCAAGTATCACAGCCCGGAGATCCACGCGGCCTACCAGCAGGTGGAGGAACTGGCCTGCGAAAAGCTGCTGGCGACCCTGCCGGAGAAGCTGCGCGCAGCCTATACGCCCATTCTGACCGGCGAGGTGCAGCAGCGGCAGTACGATCTGGTCAAGGCGGCGGACAAGCTCTCGGCCTATCTCAAATGCATCGAGGAGCGCAAGGCCGGCAACAACGACTTCCTCTCCGCCGAGGCCCAGACCCGGGCGGCCCTGGAGGAAAACCCGCTGCCGGAGGTCAAGTATTTTCTCAAGCACTTTGTCCCGGCCTTCGAGCTGACACTGGATGAGCTGGGCACCATCGACACGGAGGGCAAGCATGGAACAGAGCAAGATTGACCGCATCAACGAGCTGGCGCGCCTGGCCAGGGAGCGGGAGCTGAGCGAGGAGGAAAAGCAGGAGCGGGACGCGCTCCGCAAGGAATACATCGCCGTCTGGCGGGAGAGCACCATCGCCGTGCTGGAGAACACCTACATCCAGACCCCGGACGGAAAAAAGCATAAGCTGCAGCGGAAAGACCCGCTGCCGAAGCAATGAAAACGGTCGTCGTGATCGGCGGCGGCGCCTCCGGCATGATGGCCGCGCTGAGCGCCGCGGAGCAGGGGCACCGGGTTGTGCTGCTGGAGCGGCAGCAGCGCCTGGGGCGCAAGCTTCTGGCCACTGGCAACGGCCGCTGCAACCTGACCAACACCGCCGCCTCCCCGGCACACTATCACGGTGCGGAGGCGGATTTCGTGCGCCCGGCGCTGGAAGCCTTTGGGGTGGAAGCGACCCTGGCCTTTTTCCATGAGCTGGGGCTTCTGACCGTGGAGGAATACGGCGGGCGGGTCTATCCCCTCTCCAACTCTGCCAACTCCGTCCTGGACGTGCTGCGCTTTGCCCTGGATCGGGCGGGCGTGGAGCAGCGCTGCGGCTGCTCCGCCCGGGAGATCCGCCGCCGGGAGCAAGGCTATTCTGTCCTGACCGACGCGGGTCCCCTGGAGGCCGACGCGCTGATCGTGGCCTGCGGCGGCTGCGCCGGCGGCAAGCTGGGCGGCGTGACGGACGGCTACAATCTCTTAAAACCCTTGGGCCATAAACGCACCGGGCTCTATCCCTCCCTGGTGCAGTTGCTGACCGCGCCGGAGCTGCCCCGGGCCCTGAAGGGTGTGCGCTGCCCGGCCCGCCTCCGCCTGAGGGCGGGGGAGAGCCTGCTGGCCGCGAGCGAGGGCGAGCTGCAGTTTACCGAGACAGGCGTCTCCGGCCCCGCGGTCTTTGATCTCTCCCGCGCGGCAGCCACCGGCGGCGAGGGCCTGACGCTGCACATCGACTTTCTCGGCCGGAGCGAGGAGGAGACCCTGGCGCTTCTGCGGCAGCGGCGGACGGCCTTTCCTGACCTGGAGACCGGGGAGATCCTCACCGGCATGCTCCACAACCGCCTGGGCCGGATGCTGGTCAGGCAGGCGGGCCTCAACGCGGCCCTGCCCCTCCGGGCGCTGGGCCAGAGCGATCTGGATAAGCTCGCCGCTGTCCTTCTGGATCTGAAGCTCCCCGTGCGCGGCACGGAGGACTTTGACCACGCCCAGGTGACGGCGGGCGGCGTCAAGACCGGCGGCTTCAACCCCGAGACTCTGGAGAGCTGGTTCGTGCCCGGCCTCTTCGTCTGCGGGGAAGTTCTGGACGTGGACGGCGACTGCGGCGGCTATAACCTGCAGTGGGCCTGGTCCAGCGGCCACCTGGCCGGGAGGCTGGGCGCATGATCCGGATCCGTAATCTGCGCCTGGAGCCCGGCGAGGCGGAGAGCCTTCTGCGGGAGCGGGCCGCCAGAAAGCTGCGCGTCCCGGTAGAGAGCATCAGCGGCTGGCGCATCCTGAAAAAATCCCTGGACGCGCGGAAAAAGAGCGACATTCATTATCTGTATACCGTGGCGGTGACGCTGCGCGGCGGCGAGGGGAAGCTGCTGGCCCGGAACAAAGATCCCCAGATCGACGCCTATACCCCCCGGGATTACCGCATTCCCCAGGTTCAAAGCGAGGAGCGCCCGGTGGCCAGGACGCCCTGCGCCGGAAGCAGGCCGTGGAGGCCTTTCGCGCCGGCGACCGGCTGGACCCGGAGAACAACGTCCAGTTCGGCGAGGGCGGCGCCGGAACCTTTTCCGACGGCAAGCTCAACACCGGCACTCACGATCCGCGGATGAGCTGGGTTCTGGAGCAGTTTCACGCCCACGGCGCTCAGGAGAGCATCCTCTACGACGCCAAGCCTCACATCGGCACCGACGTGCTGGTGGAGGTGGTGCAGGATTTCCGGCGGGAGATCCTGGCCCTGGGCGGCGAGGTGCGCTTCGGGACGAAATTGAGCGATCTGATCCTGGCCGGCGGCGCGCTGACCGGCATCCGCTATGTCGGGCCGGAGGGCGAGGGGGAGCTTCCCTGCCGGCATCTGATCCTGGCCATCGGGCACTCGGCCCGGGACACCTTTCAGATGCTCCTGGAGCGGCAGATCCCCATGGAGCCCAAGCCCTTTTCCATAGGCGCGCGCATCGAGCACCGACAGAGCGCCATCGACCGGGCCCAGTACGGCCGGGAACGGGAGGACCTGCCTCCTGCAGACTACTCCCTGAACGTGCATCTGCCCGACGGCAGCAGCGCCTATACCTTCTGTATGTGCCCCGGCGGGGAGGTCTTCGCCGCGGCCTCGGAGGAGGGCGGCGTGGTCACCAACGGCATGAGTGATTCCCGCCGCGACGGGGAAAACGCCAACGCGGCCCTGCTGGTGACGCTCCATCCGGAGGATTTTCCGGGGGAGGACGTGCTCGCTGGCCTGCGCTGGCAGCGGGAGATCGAACGCCGCGCCTTTGTCTATGGCGGGGAGAACTATTTTGCCCCGGCCCAGACCGTGGGCGATTTTCTCCGCGGCGTGCCCAGCGAAGGGCCCGGCACGGTGCGGCCCAGCTATCGGCCCGGCGTCCGCTGGGGCGATCTGCACGCGGTGCTGCCCCGGCGCATCACGGAGGTGCTGGAACAGGCGATCCCGGCCCTGGGCCGGAAGCTCGCGGGCTTTGACGATCCCGACGCGGTGCTGACCGCGCCGGAGACCCGCTCCTCCTCCCCGGTGCGCCTGCCCCGGGACGAAGGCTGCTCCTCCGCGATCGAGGGGTTGTTCCCCTGCGGCGAGGGCGCAGGCTATGCCGGGGGCATCACCTCGGCGGCGGTGGACGGCATGCGCTGTGCTGAGGCGGTGCTGAAGCGCCTGTCTGGACAGACGGAGGCTTCTGTGTTATAATTCTTTCATCCGCTGATACGGAAAGACTTATCCGGAAAGGAGAAACCACATGGATTTCAGAAGCACGACCGTGAAAGATATGTTCGCCAATCCCAAGGCGGTGGCGATCATTCAGGAGCTGGCTCCCAACATCATGAAATACCCCATCAAGCTCTTCAACAAGAAGACCTGCGGTGAGATTTTTGATCTGGTCGTCAGCAAGAAGATCGTCCCCGAGGACGTGGCCAAAGAGATCGAAAAGCGCATCAACGCCATCCTGTAAAAAAACCCCGCTTTCGGTTACTAACCGAAAGCGGGATTTTTCTTGTTTTGTTCCGGCTCAGTTCTTCCAGGTGCGCGGAGAGAACAGGACCAGAATGGGATAGAGCTCCAGCCGCCCCAGCAGCATTGCCAGGGACATGAAGAGCTTTGTGCGCAGGGAGAAAAAGGCAAAGCTCCCCGCCGGGCCGATGGCCGCCGTCATACCGGGGCCGACATTGGACAGGCAGGATAGCGCCGCGGTGAAGCTGGTGGCCAGGTCCACCCCGTCCAGGGAGACGAGGAAGGAGAAGAGCAGCAGCAGCGCAAAGTAGAGCACGGCAAAAATGGCCGCGGCCCGGATGGTGCCGGCCTCGACGCGGCGGCCGTCCATCTCCACCCGCTGCACGCTCCGGGGGCGCACCATCTGCCTCAGCTCGGAGACTACCGTCTTGAAGAGGATCATCAGGCGGGAGAGCTTCATGCCGCCGCTGGTGCTGCCCGCGCAGCCCCCGCAGAACATCAGCAGCACGAGGATCCACTTGCCGTACTCCGGCCAGACGGTAAAGTCCACCGTGCCGAAACCCGTGGTGCTCATGATGGCGTTGACGTTGAAGAAGGCCTGGTGGAAAGCGGCGGCAAAGCCGCCGTAGGTCTTCAAAAGTCCCATAGTCAGCGCCAGAACAGCACCGAAGATCAGGCCCAGATACCAGTGCAGCTCCTCATTTTTCAGCGCATCTTTCCAGCTGCCGATCAGCAGCAGAAAATAGAGGTTGAAGTTCACGCCGAAGAGCATCATAAACACGGCGACGACCGTCTCGATATAACGGCTGCCGAAACCGGCGATGCTGGCCGGATTTGTGGAAAAGCCGCCGGTGCCGGCGGTGGCAAAGGCATGCAGGATCGCGTCATAGAAGCTCATGCCGCCGCAGAGCAGGAAGATGGCCTCCAGCAGTGTGAGGGCGATGTAGATCATATAGAGCACCCGGGCGGTCTGCCTGGCGCGGGGCACCAGTTTGCCCTTGGTGGGGCCGGGCACCTCGGCCCGGAAGATGTGCATGGAGTGCTTGCCGCTCATGGGCAGCACCGCCATCAGGAAAACAAGCACGCCCATGCCGCCGATCCAGTGGCTGAACAGGCGCCAGAACATGACGCCCCGCGGCATGCCGACCAGATCCGTCACCACGGTGGCGCCGGTGGTGGTCAAGCCGGAGACGGATTCAAACAGCGCGTCCACATAGGTGGGCAGCGCGCCGCTGAGATAAAAGGGCAGCGCACCGAAAAGCGAGATCAGCATCCAGCCCAGACCCACGATCACAAAGCCGTCCCGAGCGAAGATGGCGGTGGTTTTCGGGCGGAGCAGAGAGAAAAGCAGGCCGACCAGCGCCGCGCCAGAGAGCGGGATCAGCAGCGGCAGCGGCGACTCCCGATGCAGCAGGGAGACGCCCAGGGGCAGCAGGAGCAGCGCGGCGAAGATCTGCAGGATCTGGCCGAGCGTGCGCAAAATCATCCGTGTGTTCATACGCTGCCCTCAAGGATCTCGTCCACATCCAGAATACGGCCCGCCTTGGCCACGATCACCGCGTGGTCATCCGGCTGGATGACGCTGCTGCCGTCGGGGATGATGCTGCGGTTGCCGCGGATCACGGCGCTGATGAGGATGTTGGGCTTGAGCTTCAAGTCTTTGAGCGGCGTGCCCACCAGAGCGGAGTCCGCGCCGATCTTGAATTCCAGGGCTTCGACCTGTCCGTCGGCCAGACGGTACAGGGTCTCCATGCGGCTGCCCAGGGAGTTGTCCATGGCGCGCACATAGCGGGCCAGCTGCTGGGCCACCAGGTACTTGGGCGTCACGATGCTGTCCAGCCCGGAGTTTTCCAGAATGTCGGAGAAATGCTCCCGGTTGACCTTGGCGACGATCTTCGGCACGCCGCAGTCCCGGGCATACATGGAAGTGATGACATTGTCGCCGTCCTCGCCGGTCAGGGCCACAAAGGCGTCCATGGAGCCCAGACCATCCTCCAGCAGCACGTCGCTGCGGGTCGCGTCGCCGCAGACGATGTTGGCCTTGGGGACGAGATCGCAGAGAGTCTCGCAGCGGGCCCGGTCGCGTTCTACGATCACCACGTTCATGCCCACGTCCAGCAGCATCCGGGCCAGATAGACCGCCGTGCGGCTGCCGCCGATGATCATCACCCGGCGCACCGGCCGCTTGTAGGAGCCACAGGCGATGAAGAAGCGCCGCAGCTCGTTGGCCGAGCCCGTGATGCTGAGACGGTCGCCGGCGCGCAGGGTGAAGAGGCCGTTGGGGATGCTGGCCTCGCCGTTGCGCTCAACCACGCCCACCAGCACCTTCGCGCCCAGCTGACGGTTCAGGTCTTTCAGCTGCATGCCGTCGAGACAGCTGCCCGGCGCGACCTTGTGCTCCACGATTTCGGCGCTGCCTTTGGAGAAGGCGTCCACCCGCACGGCGCTGGGGAAGCGCAGGATGCGGGAGATCTCCTTGGCGCACTCGTAGTCCGGGTTCACGATCACCGACAGGCCCAGCGCCTCGCGCAGAAATTCCGTCTGGTTCAGGTACTCCGGGTCGCGGATGCGGGCGATCACATGCTTGGTGCCCAGCTTGCGCGCAGAGATGCCGCAGACCATGTTCACCTCGTCCGACTGGGTCGCGGCCATGAGCAGATCCGCCTGGGCAGCCCCGGCTTCCCGCAGAGTCTCCGGATTGGTGGCGCTGCCCTCGACGCAGATCACGTCCAGCTCGTTGGAAATCTGGTTGATCAATTCGGCGTCGCTGTCGATGAGCGTGATGTCGTGACCCTCTTCGGCCAGAATCGAGGCCACCGAGCGGCCGACCTTGCCGGAGCCGGCGATGATGATTTTCATGGCTGCATCCCCCTGCTGTTGATTCGTTCGGTGTGTTTCTGAATAATTATTCTATCACGGCTTCCTCCAAATGTACAGAGGCTTGCGAAATCCGGGGCCATCGGCTATAATAAAACGGACAAAAAAAGGACGGCAAACAACATGTTTCGAGGATTTTCAAAAGAGACCAGCGAGTTTCTCTGGGAACTTAGCTTCAACAACGAGCGCCCCTGGTTTCAGGCGCACAAGGAGCAGTTTGAGCGCTGCCTGAACGAGCCCTTCAAGGCTCTGGCCCAGACCTGCAGGGAGACGATGGAACAGCGCTTCCCCGGGCAGAGCTGGCGGGTGCACTGTTCCCGCATCTATCGGGATGCCCGGCGGCTTTTCGGCCGCGGACCGTACAAGGATCATCTCTGGTTTGTGATCGGACCGGATGAGGGACATTTCTCCGACGGACCCATGTTCTGGTTTGAGATCGGCGCCGCCACCTACAGCTACGGCCTGGGCTTTTTCGACGCTACCCCCGCCGCTATGGAGAGCTTCCGGAATATGGTGGATGCCAATCCCGCCCGCTTCGAGCGTCTGGCAGAGGAGGCTTCGCACATGCGCGGCCTGCGCGTGATCGGCCCGGAGTACAAGCGCCCCAAGGGGAATTATCCCCCACCCGTTGGCAACTGGTATAACCGGCGCTACCTTGGCTGTGAATGGGAATACGATTTCGGCGGCGATCTGCTGACGGAGGGCCTGCCCGACAAGCTCTGCCGCGCCTATATCCGGCTGATGCCGCTGTATGAATTCTTCCTGGAGGTCTATCATGCCTCGCTGGACGGCTCCGGGGACGAGAGCAGGAGATAAACGATGGCGAAAATCACGCTGATCATGCCCGCCTACAACGCGGAGGCCTGGCTGGCGGAGTCGATCCGCAGCGTCTTGGAGCAGAGCTTCCGGGACTTCACGCTTCTGGCGGTGGACGACGGCTCTACGGATCAGACCCCGGCTATCCTGGATGCGCTGGCGGCGGAGGATCCCCGCGTCCGCCCCATCCACGCCGTCAACGGCGGCCCGGCCAAGGCGCGCAACCTGGCCCTGGAGCAGCTGGACGCCGACACGGAATACGTCATGTTTCTCGATTCCGATGACCACCTGCTGCCCGATGCGCTGGAATACGCCCTGCAGGGGGCGGCGCAGGGCGCGGAGCTGACGATCTTCGGCTTCACCATCGAGGAACTGGGCGGCGGCACCCGGGATTACTGGGAGCCGGCAGCCCTGCTGGATCGGGAGACTTTGGGCGCTGCCCTGGGACAACTGTATAAGGCCAATCTTCTCAACCAGGTCTGGGGCAAGCTCTTTGCCGCCCGGCTGCTGCGGGAAAACACGGTCCGCTTCCCCGACTATCGCTGGGGCGAGGACCGGCTCTTCGTATTCACCTGCCTGGAGCACTGTGAGCGGGTCTGCGTCCTGCCGGAATGCAAATACCGCTATGTCATGCATGAGGGCGATAGCCTCATCACCCGCTATTACGATAAGAAGTTCGCCGTCTGTCTGGAGACGGACGGACGCATGCAGGAGCTCTGCCGCCGTTTTGGCGTGAAGGACGACGCGGACATGCGCTATATGTTCCTCAAGAGCGTCTTCTCCTGCCTGACCACCCTCTTCTCGCCCACCTGCCCGCTGCGCTATGGGGAGAAGCGGGACGAGGTGCGCAGGATCCTGTCCAACGGTCAGCTGCAAAAGCGCAGCCGCCGCGCGGCGGGCGGCCTGCCCACCCGGGTGCTGGCCTGGGTGCTGCGCACCGGAAACGTCACGCTGACGATGTTCTGCTTCCGTCTGTTGGCCTGGCTCGGAAAGGCGGCCCCGGGCCTGTTCATGAAAATCAAACACAGAAAGTGAGAAAGGATGCGGCCAAACGCCGCATCCTTTTTATGTGACAAGCATCCCCATGGTCAGAATACCGAGGTTATCCCGATAGAGTGTTTCAAAATCCCCGATCGGAAGAGGATTGACGCCCCGGCCCGCCTCGATGGTGTAGCCGGGGCGGTTGTATTCCTGGATGAACCAGTCCTTGTATCCGGCAAAGCCCGAGGCAAAGGGTGTCTCCTCCGCGGCATAGCCGGAGAGGGAGGCAAAATAGTCGGCAATTTGCCGGGAGCCGGCGGGCTCATAGTCCCGGTAACGCCAGTAAATCACCTCGCCCTGGGTGTGATAGGCCAGGATCAGTGCCGGGTCGAAGCGGAGGGTGAAGGTGTAGAGCGCCCGGGCCTCCGGCGCTGTGAGCGGCGCGCTGCCCACAAAGTCCGCGGGCGCCGGGGAGACGATACCCTGGGCAAATTTGTTCTCCCGGGCCTGCTCCCAGCCCGCCGGATACTGGAGGTTCAGGTCGACACCCCGGATGTTGGCCTTCCAGCCGGAGGGAAAGGGATAGCGGGGATAGTCCGCGGCGATCTGCCGGGCGCGCTGCCAGCTCTCGCCGCTGCGCAGCTCCCCCGTGACCAGATCCATACCGTCGGGATTGACTGCCGGGATCAGACAGAGCGCGGCGTAGTCCAGCAGCTGCGCCGCACTGCGGCCAAAGAGTTCACCCCCGGTGGCATAGGCCGCGGCCAGCTCCTCGGTGAAGCGGAGCAGCAGCGGCGTCGTGATCCACTCGTTGGCGTGGTGCTCGGCAGTGTAGAGCACCCGGTTTTCCCCACTGCCCAGGCTCAGCGACCAGAGCGGACGGCCCAGAACGCTGCGGCCGATGCTGTCAACACGGAGAAAGGGATAGCGGGCGGCGAGGCCCCGGACGCAGTAGGCCACCAGCTCCGAGCAGTAGTCGATGGACGTGGGCACGACGGGAAAGGGCAGCGGCACGACGACCAAGGTGCCGACCGGCAGCGCCTCCGGGTCCAGCCCGGGGTTGGCCGTAAGAATGGCGTCCAGCTCGCTGCCGTAGAGTTGGGCCAGGGACCAGAAGCTCTCCCCGGGCCGCAGGCGATGGCGCAGAAAACCGGTGTACCAGGGCAGCAGCGCCCGGTGGCTCAGGGGCCCGGCGACGCCGTCCGCTTTCAGGCCCTGAGCGGCCTGAAAGCGGGTCAGCGCCGCCTGGGTGGCCGGGCCGAAAACTCCGTCCGTCTCGAGAGAAGCAAAGCCCGAGCGGTTCAGCGCCAGCTGCAGCAGCTGCACCGCCGGGCCTCGACTGGAAAAAGCCAATACGCGCATGAGCACCTCCAAAACGCTTTTTCCATGTCTATGCGGCCCGGAGAGGAAGAATGCCTCCGCGGAAAAGTACCCGGGCAGCAGTGGCAAATCCGGCAAAAGGGACAAGAGACGAAAAGGGGAAGGAATAAATTCTTTAACAATATTGACAAATCTTTGCCGAGAACAGTATAATTGTCTTAGCTTTCCAGCGAAAAAACTTTACAGGAGGAATACCAATGAAAAAGATCCTTGCACTCGCTCTGGCTCTGGTGATGGTCTTCGCGCTGTGCGGCGTCGCCGCGGCTGACTTTGCGCCCGACGGCCCCGTCACCATGATCGTCGCCTACAAGGCCGGTTCCGGTACCGACAACACCGCCCGCGTTCTCGCCAAGTACGCCGAGAAGTATGTGGGCCAGACCATCGTCATCGAGAACGTCGAGGGCGGCTCCGGCTCCATCGGCTGGTCCCAGCTGGCTGACGCCGATCCCGACGGCATGACCATCGGCTTCGTCAACCTGCCGAACTTCTCCAGCTCCATCGTCAACGAGATGGGCACCTACACGGTGGAGAGCTTTGCTCCCATCTGCAACCACGTGACCGAGACCTCCATCGTCATCGTCCGCGCCGACGACGACCGCTTCCCCGACCTGGAATCCCTGGTCGCCTACGGCAAGGAGAACGAGGGCACCAAGAATGAGCTGCTGGCCTCCACCAACGGCCCGCAGGCCTCCAACCACATCGGCGCTCAGGCCTTTGCCAACTCCGCCGGCTTCATGTACACCGACATCCCCCAGGGCGGCACCGCTGACCAGCTGCTGTCCCTGCGCGGCGCCGAGGCGGACTTCTCCGTTGTGAAACTGGCCGACATCGCCGGTCAGGAGGCCGAGTACCGCATCCTGGGCGTGTTCAACGACGAGCGCCTGCCCGAGCTGCCCGACGTCCCGACGCTGGGCGAGCTGGGTTACTATGAGAACTGGCTGGGCTCCTCCCGCTGCATCGTGGCTCCGGCCGGCGTGAGCGAGGATGTGATCAAGTTCTACGAGGAGGCTTTCAAGGCCGCCATGGAGGACGAGGAGTATCTGGAAGCTGCTGAGCAGGCCGGCATGGCCACCGATTACAAGGATGCCGAGGCCACCGGTACTCTGATCGAGCAGCAGCAGGAATTCGCCGAGAGCCTGGTCGAGGGCTTCTGGTACGAGTTCTGATCCGTTTTTAACGGAGAATTAACGGCAAAACCGAGAAAAGGGCAGGGCAACACCTGCCCTTTCTTTGAAAAGAGAAAAGAAGGATAAAGGAGGGCGCCTCCCATGAAAATGAAAAAGACAGACATAGGCGTGGTAGCGTTTATGTACATCGTCTGCGCCTATTTCTATTACCATATGCTGCAGCTCAAGGCCTCCAGCCAGACCTATCCCCGCTTTACCATCATCCTGCTCTTCGGCCTGACCACGCTGTATCTGGTGCAGATGATCGTGGCGGCCAAGAAGCACGGCGTGGAGAGCGGCGTGGACGTGGTGTTCAAGGACTTTCAGCCCAAGCAGTTCTTCGTCTGCCTGTGTGCGACGATCCTGTATTTGATCTGCATCCATTTCTTTGGTTTTTACATCTCCACGGTGCTGTTTATGGCCGTGGTGCTGCTGTATCTGCGCATTTCCCCGCTGGTCACGGCGATCGTGATCGCGGTGATCGTGGCTCTGATCTACTTTGCGTTCCAGAAGTTCCTGGGCGTGAAGCTGCCGGTGGGCACGGTCATCAAAGCGCTGCGTAAATAAAGGAGGGCGAGAAACATGCTTGAAACCTTATCTCTGATGGGCGCGGGCTTTCTCAACGCCCTGACACCGATCAATCTCCTGATGATGGCCGGCGGCGTGGCCATGGGCATCATCATCGGCTGCATGCCGGGCCTGTCGGCGGCGATGGGCGTGGCGCTGATGCTGCCGATGACCTTTACCATGAAGCCGGAGACGGGCCTGATCGTCCTGGGCGCCATCTACTGCGGCGCCATCTTTGGCGGCTCCATCTCCGCCATCCTGATCCACACCCCCGGTACCCCGGCCTCGGCGGCCACCGCCATCGAGGGCTATCAGATGACCCTGCGCGGCCAGGCGGGCAAGGCGCTCTTCACCGCCTGCTACGCCTCTTTCTGGGGCGGCCTGCTCAGCTGCATCTCCCTGTACTTTTTCTCCCCGCTGCTGGCCAAGCTGACGCTGAAGTTCATGTCGGCGGAGTATTTCTGGCTGTCCATCTTCGGCCTGACGATCATCGCGGGCGTGTCGTCCAAATCCATCGTCAAGGGCCTGATGTCCGGCGCCCTGGGCCTGCTCATCTCCACGATCGGCCTGGATCCGATCACCGGTGTGAAGCGCTTCATGCCCAGCTCCTACTTCGCCGAGGGCATCAACACCACCTGCGCGCTGATCGGTCTGTTCTCCATGTCCCAGGTCTTTATCCTGGCGGAGAAAAAGATCAAGGAGCGCAACAAGGCCACCAAGTTTACCGATAAGATGAGCCTGACCCGGGAGGAGCGGCGCATCATCCGCCCGACCATTTTCCGCTCCTGGATCATCGGCAACCTGATCGGCATCCTGCCCGGCGCCGGCGCCTCCATCGCCTGCTTCCTGGGCTACAACACCTCCCGCCAGTTCTCCAAGCATAAGGAGCAGTTCGGCAAGGGCTCCATCGAGGGCGTGGCCGGCTCCGAGGCGGCGAACAACGCCGTCACCGGCGGCTCCCTGATCCCGACGCTGACCCTGGGCATCCCGGGCGAGAGCGTGACGGCGGTGCTGATGGGCGGCCTGGTCATTCAGGGCCTGACCCCGGGCCCGGAGCTCTTCGGCAAATACGCCCCCATGACCTATACCTTCTTCGCCGGCTTTGTGCTGGTGCAGTTCTTCATGCTGGGCATTGGCCTGCTGGGCTGCCGGGGCTTCGCGCAGATCTCCCGCCTCTCCGACGCGATCCTGATCCCCTGCGTGACGGTGCTCTGCTTTGTGGGCTCCTACGCCATCCATAAGAACATCATGGACATGGTGGTCATGCTGGTCTTCGGCATCCTGGGCTACCTGATGCGGAAATTCGATCTGAACACGGCGGCCGTGGTGCTGGCGCTGATCCTGGGGCCCATCGGCGAGAAGGGCCTGCGCAACGCGCTGCGCACCTCCCGCGGCAGCATCAGCGTGCTGTTCTCCTCCGTGGTGTGCTGGGTGCTGATCGCCCTGTGCATCGTCGGCATCCTCTCCCCCCTCTTCATGGGCAAGCTGGAGAAGAAAGCCGAAAAAGAGGCGGAAGAGAATTCCGGCGCGGATATCGATCAGCTCACCGAGGAAGATTCCGTCTGATCCCAAGCAAGTGCATCGTATTTTACAGCGCCGGGAAGTCCGTTTCCCGGCGCTGCTGAGACCGTCAAAAAAGTCCTATGGACTTTCTTGACGGAGGGGGATGCAGCTCCGTGCGCGCACTCGCTGTCCGCTGAGGGCGGACAACTCGCACACTTCGGAGCTGAGAAGTGTTTTCTCCGACGTACACGCCGCCGGAGAAAACAAGATTTGACTGATTTTTCGCTTGCGAGCGAAAAACTCTGCGAGGCTTTTTTGACAAACTGTGCAGCGCCGGGAAGTCCGTTTCCCGGCGCTGCTTTTGTCAGTTTTCACCAAAAACGGTGCTCCAAATTTGGCTTGCGTGCCGGGCTTGTTTTCGCTATAATGGCGTTGGGTTTTTATGCCCTATTTTGACTGCGCATACAGCTCTCCATATTTCTTAGCTGTATGCAGCTTTAATAAGGAGGAAACGTGAACCCCAGGCTCGGGGTGCGGCAGTGTGGAGACCTGTCGTAAAAGCGGTGCGCTTCGGCGGCCGTGAGTCCGTTCGCGCGGAGGCGGGACGGACGGAGCCGGTAGTATGGCAACTGTTCAGCTGAAAAACATCAAGAAAGTCTATCCCTTCGTAAGTGGCGAGCAGAAGAAAAAGAAAAAAGGCGACGAGCCCGAGAAGAAGAAAGTCAATCTTCAGATCACCGATGAAGGCGTTGTGGCCGTTCAGGAGTTCAACCTGGACATCGCCGACAAGGAATTCATCGTTCTGGTCGGCCCCTCCGGCTGCGGCAAGTCCACCACCCTGCGTATGGTCGCCGGCCTCGAAGAGATCTCCGGCGGCGAGCTGCTGATCGACGGCAAAGTGATGAACGACGTCGCGCCGAAAGACCGCGATATCGCCATGGTTTTCCAGAACTACGCGCTGTACCCCCACATGACCGTTTATGATAACATGGCCTTCTCCCTGAAGCTCCGCAAGGAGTCCAAGGACGTCATCGACAAGAAGGTCCGTGAAGCGGCTGAGATCCTGGACATCACCCAGTACCTGGAGCGTAAGCCCAAGGCGCTCTCCGGCGGCCAGCGTCAGCGTGTCGCCATCGGCCGCGCCATCGTGCGTGATCCGAAGGTCATGCTGATGGACGAGCCTCTTAGTAACCTCGATGCCAAGCTGCGTAACGAAATGCGCGCTGAGATCATCAAGCTGCGCAAGCGCATCAACACCACCTTCATCTATGTTACCCATGACCAGACCGAGGCCATGACCCTGGGCGACCGCATCGTCATCATGCGCGACGGCTACATCCAGCAGATCGGCACGCCTCAGGAAGTCTTCAATCACCCCGCCAACCTCTTCGTCGCCGGCTTCATCGGCATGCCCGTCATGAACTTCTTTGACGCCGAGCTCAAGCGCGAGGGCAACAAGTTCTTCGTCGAGCTGGGCGGCCTGAAGGTCGAGCTGGATGAGGAGAAGGAAGCGCGCCTGCTGAAGAACGACGTGCAGTCTCAGGCTGTCACGCTGGGCGTCCGTCCCGAGCACACCAACATCGCCGACAAGGGCGTCGCCGCGAAGGTCGACGTGGCCGAGATGATGGGCTCCTCCGTCCACCTGCACCTGTCCGCCGAGGGCAAGGACGTCATCGTTATCGTCCCGACCATCGATCTGAAGGACAGCTTCAAGCAGGGCGACACCGTCCACTTCAACTTCAACGGCAACGTGGCTCACGTCTTCTCCAAGGAGACCGACAAGAACCTGGAGTGGTAAACAAAAGATAATTCAAAAACGGAGCAGGGAAACCTGCTCCGTTTTGCTTGCCGACACTGTCATTCAGACAGGGAGTTCAGAGGGGCTTCCCTCTGATTTTTCGCCTCGGAAGGCGAAAAACAATTCCAATCGTTTTTTCCGGGGACATGCGCCTCGGAAAAAACACTTCTCAGCCTGCAAACGTGCGAGCGCCTTTTGGCGCGAGTGCGCTGCCGCAGGCTGCATTCCTTTCTGTCGGCAAAGCTTTTTGGCTTTGCCGACAGCTTAAGCGGAGCAGGGAAACCTGCTCCGTTTTTTCGTCGTATGTGCCAAATTTGGCGTAAACCGGCGGTGAAGGCTTTATGGAATGCCATAAAGCTGAAAAAGCCGCTTGCATTTTTCCCTCCGCTCTGCTATACTCCGACACGAAAAAGGATTTTTAAGCTTCGGTACCGTGATGCCGGCAAAATCGTTTATGGATACGGGTGCGCCCTGCGCGTCCGAACGTGTAAATGCGTCTTGCCGGGCTCGGCAGGACTTTTTTTGTACCCGGGAGGCGGAGAGATGAGGCTCAAAGCACAGATCCTGGATGAGGCGGCGCTGGGCCGCGCCCTGATGCGTATCTCCCACGAGATCGCGGAGAAGAACAAGGGCGTGGAGAATGTCGTCCTGGTGGGGATCCGCCGCCGCGGTGAGCCCATCGCCCGGGGCATCCGGGCCAATATTGAAAAGATCGAGAATATCAGCGTCCCCTGCGGCAGCATCGACATCCGGTTTTACCGGGATGACCTGAGCCCGATGGCGGAGATGCCGGAGGTCAAGCGGACGGAGCTGCCCTTTGACGTGACGGAAAAGGACGTCATTCTGGTGGACGACGTGCTCTACACCGGGCGTACCGCCCGCGCCGCCATTGAGGCCATCTTTGCCTGCGGCCGTCCGCGCAGCATCCAGCTGGCGGTCCTGGTGGACCGCGGTCACCGGGAGCTGCCGATCCGGGCCGACTACGTGGGCAAGAACCTGCCCACCTCCCGCAGCGAGCTGGTAGAGGTGCGCTTGCCGGAGTTTGACGGCGAGACCGGCGTGTTCCTGATGGATCTCACTTCTTAAGTCAGCAAATACATTCAAGATAACCCCCAAACAGATGGCCCCTTGCAAAAGGGATTTCGCAAGGGAAAAAGAGAAAAGGAGAAGAAAGTATGAACCTGATTTACGGAATTAAGGACAAGCCCAAATTCGGGCAGGTCGTCCTCTTTGCGCTCCAGCAGCTGCTGGCCATCATGGCCGCCACCATCGCGGTGCCCGCCATCGTGGGCAACGGCATGAGCGCCTCCGCCGCCATGTTCGGCGCCGGCGTCGGCACGATCGTGTACCTGCTCTTCACCAAGAGCGCCAGCCCGGTCTTCCTGGGAAGCTCTTTTGCTTTCATCGGACCCATGTTCTCCGCTTTCGGCGGCGGCGTCGCCGTGGCCACCGGCTATGCCGGCCTGATCATCGGTGCGGGCATCGCGGGCCTCGTGTATGTGATCCTTGCCATTTTCGTTAAGGTCTCCGGCGTCAAGTGGATCGACAAGCTCATGCCCCCCGTCATCATCGGACCCACCGTCGCCATCATCGGCCTCTCCCTGGCCGGCAACGCCATCGGCGATCTGATGACCTCCAGCGTAGAGGGCGGCTCCGTCTATGTCTGCCTGATCTGCGGCCTGGTCACCCTGTTCGTCACCGTTCTGACCTCCACCTACGGCAAGAACATGGCCAAGCTCATCCCCTTCATCATCGGCATCCTGGCCGGCTACTTCTGCGCCTCCCTCTTTGCGCTGATCGGCAACAACACCGGCAATGAGAGCCTGGTCGTCATCAACTATGCCGCGCTGCATCAGGTCGGCACGATCATCTCTCTGCCCGATTTCAGCTTTATGAAGGCCGACTGGTCCGGCGTCAACGGCGCCTATCTGGTGACCCTCTTTGTGGCCTATGCGCCCGTGGCTTTTGTCGTCTTTGCCGAGCACCTGGCCGACCACAAGAACCTGAGCTCCATCGTGGGCGTGAACCTGCTGGAAGAGCCCGGCCTGACCCGCACCCTGCTGGGCGACGGCGTCGGCTCCTTTGTGGGCGCCTTCTTCGGCGGCTGCCCCAACACCACCTATACCGTCTCCATCTGGGGCGCGGCCTTCGCCTGCATCCTCTTCTCCCTGATCACCCCGCTGGTCGCTTTCCTGGAGACCATCCCCAACTGCGTCATGGGCGGCGTCTGCATCGCGCTCTACGGCTTCATCGCCGCCAGCGGCCTCAAGATGCTCCAGCCCGTGGACCTGAACAAGAACCGCAACCTCTTTGTCGCCTCCGTGATCTTCATCGTCGGCGTCGGCGGCATGACCGTGAACTTCGGCCGGGTCGAGATCCGCACCGTGGCCTGCGCCCTGATCCTTGGCATCCTGACCAACGTGATGCTCTCCAAGGAGAAGGACGAAGCCTGATTTCCCTTATAAAAAACACAAAAAATCCTGTGCCCGCGGGCACAGGATTTTTTATCGCTTGTCCTGGAAAAACTCTTTTAGCAGTCGGGCACAGTCCCCCGCCAGCACGCCGGAATAGACCGCCGGGCGGTGGCCGTAGCGCTCCTGGAACAGGTCAATCACGCTGCCGCAGGAGCCGCTGAGCGCCTCCCGGGCCCCAAAGACCAGGGTCGGGACGCGGGCGTTGATGATGGCCCCGGTGCACATGGGGCAGGGCTCCAGCGTCACATAGAGCGTGCAGCCCTCCAGCCGCCAGCTGCCGAGGGCCTCGCAGGCCTCCCGGATGGCCTCCACTTCCGCGTGGGCGGTGGCGTCGTGCCGCGTCTCCCGGCGGTTGCGGCCGCGGCCGACGATGTTCCCGGCGCTGTCCGCAATGACGCAGCCCACCGGCACCTCGCCGCTCTCGGCGGCCTCCCGGGCCAAGGACAGCGCCTCGCGCATATAGTCTTCCCGTTCCATGACTTCACCTCCCCAGAGAAAAGAAGGGCGGGTCGTCCGGAGGCCGACCCCTACAAACAGAGAATGTAGGGGCCGGCGTCCTCGACGGCCCGCCGTGGTGTTACACGACGTCCGAAAAGCTTACGCCAACGCCGCGGTGATGATGGACATCTGATAGACTTCCTCGGCGTCGCAGCCGCGGCTCAGGTCGTTGATGGGGGCGTTCAGACCCTGCAGGATGGGGCCAAAAGCGGCATAACCGCCCAGACGCTGGGCGATCTTATAGCCGATGTTGCCGGACTGGATCTCGGGGAAGATGAAGGTGTTGGCATAGCCGGCGACCGGGCTGCCGGGGAACTTCAGCTGGCCCACGACCGGGGAGACGGCGGCGTCAAACTGCATCTCGCCGTCGATGGCGAACTCGGGGGCCATCTCCTTGGCGATGGCGGTGGCGTTGCGGACCAGGTCGACATTGGCGCCCTTGCCGGAGCCCTTGGTGGAGTAGGAGAGCATGGCCACTTTCGGCTCCATGCCGAAGATCTTGGCGGTCTTGGCGGTCTCGACGGCGACCTCGGCCAGCTTCTGCGCGGCGGAGACCTTCACGTTGCCTTCCTTGTCCAGGGTGTCCTCATAGGAGATGTTGATGGCGCAGTCGCCCATGGCGAGCATCTCCCGGTCGTCGCTGGGGACCATAATGAAGCAGGAGGACACGAGGTTGGCGCCCTTCCTGGTCTTGACCAGCTGCAGCGCGGGCCGCACGGTGTCGGCGGTGGAGTAGGTAGCGCCGCCCAGCAGAGCGTCGGCCACGCCCATTTTCACCAGCATGGTGCCGAAATAGTTGCCCTTGGCGAGGGCCGCGCGGCACTCCTCTTCGGTCATCTTGCCCTTGCGCAGCTCGACCATCGTGGCGACCATCTCGTCCATCTTGTCGTAGGTGGCGGGATCCAGAATCTCCAGACCCTCGATATCGAAACCGCCCTTTTCGGCCGCGGCCTTCACGGCCTCCACATTGCCGACCAGGATCGGAGTCAGGAAGCCGGCCTTCTTCAGGCGGTCAGCGGACTCCAGAATACGGGCGTCGGTGCCTTCGGTGTAGACGATCTTGCGGGGATTGGCCTTCAGAACTTCAATCAGATTTTCAAACATGGGATTCTTACCTCCGTTTTTTTCAGATAAAAAGGGAATTTTGCTCAACGAACATACTGTACCACGATGATACATTTTTTTCAATATTCGAATCGTTTTTTCTGTTTACAAAGCCGCCTGCTTCCGATATAATACATTCTGTTATATTGTGAATTGAGAAGGAAAAGGCGAGAGATATGGAGCGAAACTTTCATGAGACGCTGGCGGCGCTGCGCCGGGTGCGCGGTCTGAGCCAGCGGCAGGTGGCGGCGGAGCTGGGCATCAGCCAGGCGCTGCTGAGCCATTACGAAAACGGCGCGCGGGAGCCCGGGCTGAGCTTTGTCTGCCGGGTCTGCGATTATTACGGCGTCACGGCGGACTATTTGCTCTGCCGGACGGACAGCCCCGGCAGTCTGGAACCGGCCATGGCCAAGGAATTTTTGACCCGGCTGCGGGCGCTGGCGGAGCGCGGCGAGGAAGAGCTGGAACGAATGGGAGGAGGAAAAGCATGAGCGATCAGCAGCATATCCGCAATTTTTCCATCATTGCCCACATCGACCACGGCAAGTCCACCCTCTCCGACCGGCTGATCGAGAAATGCGGTGCGGTGGAGCAGCGCATCATGGAGGATCAGATCCTGGACAACATGGATCTGGAAAAGGAGCGCGGTATCACCATCAAGGCCCGCGCCGTGGGTCTGGACTACAAGGCGCAGGACGGGGAAGACTACACCCTGAACCTGATCGACACGCCGGGCCACGTGGACTTTAACTACGAGGTCAGCCGCTCCCTGGCCGCCTGCGAGGGCGCGGTGCTGGTGGTGGACGCCTCCCAGGGCGTGGAGGCCCAGACCCTGTCCAACACCTATCTGGCGCTGGACAACAACCTGGAGATCCTGCCCGTGGTGAACAAGATCGACCTGCCGGCGGCGGACCCCCAGCGGGTCAAGAACGAGATCGAGGAGATCATCGGCATCCCGGCCCAGGACGCGCCGGAGATCTCCGCCAAGGCCGGCATCAACATCGACGCCGTGCTGGAGGAGATCGTGGCGGGCGTGCCCGCTCCCTCCGGCGATCCGGAGGCGCCGCTCAAGGCCCTGATCTTCGACAGCCAGTACGACAACTACCGGGGCGTCATCGTCTTCATGCGCCTCATCGACGGCAGCATCCGCCGGGACCAGGAGATCCTGCTCATGTCCACCGGCGCCCGCTACAAGGTGGTGGAGGTGGGCCATCTGCGGCCCATCGGCCTGGATCCCTGCGAGACGCTCTCCGCCGGCGACGTGGGTTATTTCACCGCCAGCATCAAGAACGTGGCCGACACCCAGGTGGGCGACACCGTCACCGACGCCCAGACTCCCACGGCCGAGGCCCTGCCCGGCTACCGCCCGGCCCGGCCCATGGTCTACTGCGGCATTTACACCGAGGACGGCTCCAAGTATCCCGACCTGCGGGACGCGCTGGACAAGCTTAAGCTCAACGACGCCTCCCTCAGCTACGAGCCGGAGAGCTCCGTGGCCCTGGGCTTCGGCTTCCGCTGCGGCTTTTTGGGGATGCTGCACATGGAGATCATCCAGGAGCGCCTGGAGCGGGAGTTTGACCTGGAGCTGGTCACCACCCTGCCCTCGGTCATCTATAAGGTCGTCAAGACCGACGGCTCCGTCGTCATGGTGGACAATCCCCACAACTATCCCGAGGTGGCCTCTATCGCCGAGGCCTATGAGCCCTATGTGAAGGTCAGCATCATCACGCCCAACGAGTTCGTGGGCAACATCATGCCCCTCTGCCAGGATCGCCGCGGCGAGTATAAGAACATGCAGTATCTGGATACCCGCCTGGTGGAGATGCACTATGAGATGCCCCTCAACGAGATCATCTACGATTTCTTTGACACCCTCAAGGCCCGCACCAAGGGCTATGCCTCTCTGGACTATGAGTTCTCCGAGTACAAGAGCAGCGACCTGGTGAAGGTGGATATGCTCTTAAACGGCGACCAGGTGGACGCGCTCAGTTTCATTGCCCA
Source organism: Oscillospiraceae bacterium (assembly GCA_902775985.1). Classification (GTDB taxonomy): domain Bacteria; phylum Bacillota; class Clostridia; order Oscillospirales; family Oscillospiraceae; genus Limivicinus. Next base: position 119 of record CACYOR010000049.1, on the reverse strand, counting down.
CCGAGAGAAGGCCTATCCCAGGGCCCGCAAGCTCTGCGAAAAGCTGAAGGACAACATCCCCCGCCAGCTCTTCGAGGTGCCCATCCAGGCGGCCATCGGCGGCAAGATCATCGCCCGCG
>CACYOR010000048.1 GCA_902775985.1 Oscillospiraceae bacterium | reverse complement strand
CATCTCGCCGCGCGTCTTTTTTCCATTCGTCCATGACAACACCCCCGCTCCTATTTTACCAGAAGCGAGGGCATTTGGGTAGTTTTTTGACAGACTGAGCCGGGGTCGGACGATTCGTCCGACCCCGGCTTTTGCCTGTATCCGATTGTGTATGACATTTGCGGAGCTTTTCCTGTTACAGAGACGCTGCCATTCCGGCGATTTTGGCAAAAACATCCTGGTCGTGGTTGGTGAAGATACCCTTGTCCTCCAGACCGAGATAGCCAAGAAAATCTCCCTCATAGGAAAACTGTGCTCCGTCGTACATCTCCGGGTCCCCGGAGGAGAGAAACATGGCAACGTTTTTCAGCCGCTCCGGCGCTGTGGGATAGAGAGAGGCATAAAAGCGATCGATCACGCATTTGAGCTGTCCGCTGATGTTGTGATAATAGATCGGCGAGGCCAGCACCAGCATGTCCGTCGCGGGAAGCAGGCCGTAGATTTCCTGCATGTCGTCCTTTTGAACGCAGATCCCCTGTCCGATCCCATGGCAGTATTCACAGGCAAGACAACCGTGGATGTTCCTGCGGCAGACGTTTATGACCGTCACGCTGTGTCCGGCGCTCCGGGCCGCCTCCTGGAATACGGAGATCATTTTTGCCGTGTCGCCTTGCTGGCGCGGACTCCCGTTCAATACAAGAATGTTCATTGGGCCCCTTATTCTCCTGCCTCTATTATTTCAGATACTCGATAAAGAACTGCTCCAGCTTGTCAAAGGGAATGGCGTTCTTCCCGCCGCCGTCGTAGAGATCGGTGTGCGTCGCACCGGGGATGATCAGCAGTTCCTTGTTGGCCGTGTACCGGCTGTCCTTCACCATGTCGGCATAGGCGTCCTTGCCGAAGTAGCAGGAGTGGGCCGCGTCCCCGTGCATCACCAGCACCGCGCTGCGGATCTCATTGGAGTATTGCAGAATGGGCTGGTTCAGAAAGCTCTCGCAGCCGATCACGTTCCAGCCGCCGTTGGAGTTGAGGGAGCGGGGGTGATAGCCCCGGGCCGTCTTGTAGTAGTCGTAGTAGTCCTTCACGAAGAAAGGCGCGTCCTCCGGCAGGGGATCGACCACGCCGCCGCCCAGCTTGTATGCCCCGTTTTTGAGATCTTCCAGGCGCTGGGCGCACAGGGCGGCCCTTTTCTGATGGCGGGCCTCCTCGCTGTCTTCGGAATCGAAATAGCCCTTGGCGTTGACGCGGGTCATGTCGTACATGGTGGAGGCCACGGTGGCCTTGATACGGGTGTCCAGCGCGGCGGTGTTCAGCGCCATTCCGCCCCAGCCGCAGATGCCGATGATGCCGATGCGCTCCGCATCGACCTTGTCGCAGAGGGAGAGAAAGTCCACTGCGGCCATAAAGTCCTCGGTGTTGATGTCCGGGGAGGCCATATAGCGGGGGAAGCCGCCGCTCTCACCGGTGAAAGAGGGATCAAAGGCCAGAGTCAGGAAACCTCGCTCGGCCATGGTCTGGGCGTAGAGGCCGGAGCATTGCTCCTTGACCGCGCCAAAGGGGCCGCAGACCGCGATAGCGGGCAGCCTGCCCTCCGCCGCTTTCGGCACGTACAGGTCGCCCGCCAAGGTGATGCCGTAGCGGTTTACGAAGCTCACCTTGCTGTGCTCGACCGTTTCACTTTTCGGGAAGGTCTTGTCCCAGACCTGGGTCAGATTCAGATTTTCCATTTTCATCATGGCTCTTCTCCTTTAAGTCTTATTGATATTTTTATTTTACCAGATTGCTTTTTTCTTCGCTAATAGTTATACTGCATTTCGTGATATGCGTTTTTTGCATTTCAAGGAAAGGAGCATTCCCATGGAGATTCGCACCCTGCGCTATTTTCTCGCCGCCGCCCGGGAGGAGAACATGACCCGCGCCGCCGAACTGCTGCACGTCACCCAGCCGACGCTCTCCCGTGCCCTGCGCTCGCTGGAGGATGAACTGGGCAAGAAGCTCTTTACCCGTCACAGCTTCAACATTTCGCTGACGGAGGAGGGCGTTCTGCTGCGGGATCGGGCGGAGGATCTTATCACGATGGCGGATAAGATCGAAAAGGAGTTTCTGTCTCTGGACGATATCACCGGCGGTGAGCTGTATCTCGGCCTGGCGGAATCCTACCAGATTCGCTATCTGGCGCGGGAGCTGCGTGCCTTGAAAAGCAGCTATCCCGGTCTGCGCTATCACATCACCAGCGGCGATACCGAACAGGTTACGGAGAAACTGGACAAGGGCCTGCTGGATTTCGCCGTGCTGTGCGATGAGCCCGACGGGAAAAAGTATGATGCGCTCCTCTTCCCGGAGGGAGATCTCTGGGGACTGATCCTGCCCGGGCAAGACGCACTTGCGAAAAAAGAGACCGTCCGGGTCGAGGATCTCGTCGGGCTGCCGCTCTTCGCCTCGGAACAGGGCTGGGAGGGCGATATCCGACGCTGGGCCGGGGATCGTTTTGGGCAGCTCCGGTTGGAGGGCTCTTTCCGGCTCTCCTACAACGCCTCGCTCTTCGTGCGGGAGGGTTTGGGCTATCAGCTCACCTTTCGGCATCTGGTGGACACGTCCCCGGAGAGCGGCCTGGTGTTCCGACCGCTCTCGCCCCGGGTAGAGGTCAAGCTCTATCTGATCTGGAACAAGTACCAGAGCTTCACCCCCATCGCCGAGCGCTTCCTGCGGCAGCTCCGCCGGAGCTTTGAGACGACAAAGGAATAAATGCGTATAAACCGCTTATCCCTATCGCCTTTTCCGGCATAATAGGGTATAATCATGTCAAATCGTAAAAATGCAGAGGCAGCAGCAGGAAAGACGACTGACCGCAGGAGAGAATCGCTTTTTGCTATGAGATTGTTTATCGCCATCCTCCTCTCGGAGGAGATGAAAAAAGCCCTGACCGACGCGCAGCAGGCCATGGTTGACCGGGGGATAAGGGGCCGTTACAGCCCGGAAGAGAATCTGCACCTGACCCTGGCTTTCATCGGGGACTATCCGGACGCCCAGCCGGTACTGGACGCGTTGAACATGGTGTCGTTTCGCCCCTTTGACCTGAGCCTGGAGGGCATCGGCTGCTTTGGCGATCTCTGGTGGGCGGGGCTGAAGGACTCCCTCCCGCTTGCCGCCGTGGCGCGGCGCGTGCGCCGGGCGCTGGCGGAGAGCGAGATCCCCTTTGACCGCAAACGCTTTTCGCCCCACATCACCCTGATCCGCCGGGCCTCAAAGGACGCGGCGGGGATCCGGGTCGCGCCGGTCGGCATGAGGGTTCAAAGGCTCTCTCTCATGCGCTCGGACCGGGGCCGAAACGGCATGCTCTATACGGAACTGGGGACTGTCGAGGCCGCGCTGCAGGAAGAGGTGCAGCCATGAGCAGGGCGCCGAAACCGCTGTGCATATGCCCGGGGCGCACTCGACCAGGGAGCTGCGGATGATCGACACGGAATTCTGCATAAGCGTTTTGCCGGGCCTGTTTTTCAGACGCAGTTTCATGTCACGGAAGAATCGGAAAAACGAAGGGAGCAGAAACATGAAAGAAATCTTTGAGAGAGTCAGCATCCGCAAATATACCGATCAGCCTGTGGAAGAGGAGAAGATCCTGGCGATCCTCCGCGCCGCCATGGCGGCGCCCTCCGCCGGGAACCAGCAGCCCTGGGAGTTTTTCGTGGTGCAAGAGCGCGGCATGCTGGAGGCCCTGGCCGCGGTCTCGCCCTATTCCGGCTGTACGAAGGCGGCGCCCCTTGCCATCGTCAGCGCCTATCGGGAGAAGCTCTGGGCGCCGGCCTATGCCCAGATCGACATGAGCATCGCCATGGAGAATCTGTGGCTCGCCTGCACAGAGCAGGGCCTGGGCGGCGTCTGGCTGGGGATCGCGCCGATCGAGGAGCGGATGAAGGCGGTGGAAGAGATCGTCGGGATCCCGGAAGGGCTGCGCGCTTTCGCTGGGCTATCCCGCGGAGAAAAGAGCGCAGCAGGATCGCTTTGACGAGAGCCGCATCCACTTCCTCTGAGAGCGGGACGGAGTTTTTTCCCTTGCCGATCCTTCCCGTGAGGATCATCGCAGGGCGAAATTACGATAGATTCAAGGAGGACTGAGACGGCCATGCGGGAATGGGATCCGGATACCCTGCTGCTCTTCGATACGCACCGGGACGCGCTTGCGCTGCTTGCGGCCTGGGAAGAGAAGCTCTTTGCACGCTTTCCGGAGGCGCAGAAGCGGGTGCAGAAAACGCAGATCAGCTATTATCACCGGCATGTGTTCGCCTGCGTCTCCTTTGCGCGCGTCCGGCGCAGGGCGGAGCTTCCGGCGACCTGGCTCACCCTGACCCTGGGCCTGCCCTGGCCGCTGGATTCGGAGCGGGTCGCGGTGAAGACGGAGGTCTACCCCGGGCGATGGACGACCCATATCGTGCTCGGCTCGACGGAAGAGCTGGACGAAGAACTGATGGGCTGGCTGGAACAGGCCTATGACTTTTCGGAACGAAAGTAGGAAAGCGATGGAAATCTGGACATGCCCCAAGTGCGGGCAAACTGGAGCGATGAGGACAGACAGGGGAAAGGCCTTTTACCACCTCCCGGGCCTGTTTGAATTCTACGAATTGTACCGTGTCTTTCTGCCCCTGTTTCGGGAACACCGGGAGTATTTCTACGACTTCTGCGAGATCGGCTCGATCTATGGCGCGCCCGCCGACTGCCTCTGGGGCGGGGGCCGCGTCGGCTTCGGGGAGGACCGGCCGGAGGAAGTGGCGGCGCTGATGCGGGAGTATGGAATCTCCGCCCGTCTCACCTTCAGTAACTCCCTGCTGCGGAAGGAGCACCTTGCCGATCCGAAGTGCAATTCCCTCTGCGCCCTGTTTGAGAAAAGCGGCGCGGTGCAAAACGGCGTGATCCTCGCCTCGGATCTGCTGCTGGATGATCTGCGGGAACACTTCCCCGGCTTCTATTTCGTCTCCTCGACCACCAAGGTGCTGACGGAATTTGAGAAGCTGGAGGCGGAGCTGGAGCGGGAGGCGTTTCGCTATGTGGTGCCGGATTTCCGGCTGAACAAGGCCTTTGACCGCCTGGATGCCCTGCCCGAGGGGCAGAAGCGGAAGCTGGAATTCCTGTGCAACGAATGCTGCTGGTTTGCCTGCCCCGAGCGAAAGCGCTGCTATGAAAACGTCAGCCGCAAGAACCTGGGAGAGAACTGTGTCGATCATGTCTGCGCCTCCCCGCAGGCCGACCGGGGCTATCGCTTCTCCGACGCGATGCGCAATCCCGGCTTCATCGGCGTCGGGGATATTCAAGACGTCTATCTGCCGAAGGGATTTTCTCAGTTCAAGATCGAAGGGCGGAGTCTGGGCAGCGCCCTGATCCTGGAATTCCTGCTGTATTATCTGACAAAGCCGGAGTACCAGCTTAAGGTGCGGGAGGAGATCTATCTGGACAGCACGCTGGATCTGTTTTAAAAACAATTCTGTGATAGAATATGAAATAAACGTTTGGCGGGGAAGGGAGAAAGCGATGAATACCGACAGCCTGGTATGGACGAGAAAACCGAGAGAGTTTCACATTGAGCCGGAGCGGATCACGATCACGACCGAGCCGCACACGGATCTCTGGCAGCGGACCTACTACCATTTCCGCAACGACAACGCGCCGGTGCTGCAGATGGAGACGGAGGAGAGGTTTTTCTCCTTTGTGGTAAAGACCGATTTTTCCGGCAGCCACCACCGCTTTGACCAGTGCGGGATCGTGATGTACCTGGACGCGGACAACTGGCTGAAGGCATCGGTGGAATATGAGAACGAGACCTTCCAGCATCTGGGTTCCGTGGTCACCAACCACGGCTATTCCGACTGGGCCACCACGGCGATCCCGGCGGAGGTGAAACACATGTGGTATCGCTTCAGCCGCCGGGAGGACGATTACTGCGTGGAGTGCTCGCCCGACGGCGTGGCTTTCTCCCAGATGCGCGTCTGCCATATGTGGGAGGGCGCGGGGCCGATCCGCTTCGGCGTGTACGCCTGCAGCCCGGAGGACTCCCGCTTCACGGCGGTCTTTACGGATCTGGCTGTCACGGACTGCGCCTGGAAGGCGCACGATGGGCAGCAGCCGGATTGAGAGGGTGTTTCCGATGAAAAAGACGATCGAAGAGCTGCTTCAGACGCCCTACTGGATCATCGACATTCTGCCAAAGCAGGTGCCAAAGGACGGCCCCGGGCAATACTTCGCCATCGCAGACTTTTTTCTTCAGGATGAGAACCTGACTGCCGTCAAGCAGAGACACCTGAACCTGATCCTGAAGCTGAACTGTTACCGGGATATTTCTCTGGATGAGGATGAGGAACGCAACCCGCCGCCGGAGCAGATCGCGGATACGGTTTTCCGGCGCTATACCTATATCCGGACCGAGGACGCCATGCTCTTATCCGAACCGGACGATACCCACATGACTCTCTTTAACCCGGACGAAGATTTGCTGGATCTGGTAAAGATGCTGGCGGCAGGCGAAGGCCTGTTCGTCTGGCAGCCGCAGTTTTAAGCGAGGCGGACACGATGAAAGGAGAACATGATATGAAAAAAGGAATGTGCCTGTTGATGGCCTGCGTGCTGCTGCTGGGCCTGTGCGCCTGCGGGCAGAAGCCGGCGGAGCCGGAAACGGCGGAGTGGACCCGTCAGGGCTATTTCGGGGATGAAGACGGGAATATGCTCTCCGTCACCTGGATGGACGACATTGACGTGCCCGGCTGGTACGTGGGCGTCATGATCGGCGACTTCTGGGGCGGCGACACCATGGTCCAGGAGGGTATGACCCTCCGCGGCGATATGAATGCTTTGGATGAGAGCGCAGAGCCCTATATCGTCACGGTCTCCGAGGAGGGCGAGGACGGGCTGCTGCTTCAGGTTGAGGGCGGCGAGAGCTATCACTTCACGCCGATGGAGCTCCCCCAGGCCACGATCTTTGTCACCGTCAACACGGAGGGATTGGGCAATATCGCCTATGCCGAGGGCGAGAGCACGCCGGAGGTCGATCCGGAATATCCCTACCAGTCGGCTATGATCAATCTGGCCGAACCCGCTACCCATACCTTCCTGGCCTGGCCACACGCGGGCTATGTGTTCGTCAAGTGGACAAAGAACGGCGAGGACTTTTCCACCGAGCCGCAGATCACCCTGCTGCTGGACGAGAGCGTGGACCTGGTCGCGGTCTTTGAGGAGGATCCCGACTGGCAGAACCCGGTCATGAACTTCGTCGGCGACTATCAGAGCGGCAGAGCCCATGCCAAGGTGGAGTGTATGGGTTACGACGAGGCCTGGATCACCATCGAATGGGGCTCCAGCGCTTCGGAACTGACCCGGTGGCTCTTGTCCGGCAAGCTGGACACCGAGACGCTGACCATACGCTATGAGGGCGCCAACAAGGCGAACCTGGTCTACGACGAGAACGGCGAGGTCCAGAGTGAGGAGAACGTTTACGAGGACGGCACCGGCACGATCGTCTTTCATGCGGACGGCGGCTTTACCTGGCACGAGGATCAGGCCGAGGGCAGAGACGATATGGTCTTTGAGTGGCTGCCGGTGATGACCGCAAACGAGATCGGCCTGGCCAATCCCTGGCGCGAGGTCGCGGAGGACCAGGCGAAGGAACTGTGCATCAAGTCCTTTGCCGCACCGGAAGGAGCCGAGAATGTGACCTGGAGCGTCCTGGACGCGGCGGCGGACGCTTCCGGAATCCCCGGAGCGCTGGTTCAACTCTCCTTTGATCTCGACGGGAACCACTTCACAGCCCGGGAGCAGATGACCGGCGAGGAGGCGGTGGACGCCTCCGGCATGTACTACAGCTGGACGGTCGAGCGGGAAACGCCAATGAAAAACTGGGCCGATGGCAACATGACGGCGCATCTCTACCGCGCAGTGGGGGAGAGCGAGTATGCGGATCTCTGCACCTGGTATGACGTCGAAGCGGGCGTTTCCTACTCCCTCGGCGTGACGGCGGAAGATCTGGATGGCTTTGATATCCTGGCCGTGGCGGATGCGATGGCCGACTGAGGGCAAGCGATGAACACACAGGAACAGGAGCGGGCGGTCTGCGCGGTGATCTGCGGCAGCCGGGGGATCCGGGCGCGGGAGATCGCGGCCCGCCTGGGCCTGGAGCGCAGCACGGTGAACCGGATCCTCTATTGCTCCCCGCTGATGAAGGAGCTATGCTGGCAGGATCCGGACTACCGCTGGCACGGCCTTGTCCGCCAGGAGCGGCCGCACGTCGGATTGCAGGAGTTCGCAGGCTATACCGGCAGGGTGGGGGAATTCCTCACGCTGACGGAGACGGAATGGCTGGACCGGCTGACCGAGGGCTGCACCAACATCGGGCGGAACCTGAACGACACCCGGGGCCTGTTCCACTCCTTCCGGGACTGCCGGGAGCAGATGCTGCGCCTCTTTGCCGACTTGCGGGAGATGCTGGGGGAGCAGATCCGGGATTGGGAGATCGCCTTTGAGCTGCGGCTCAAGCGCTCCCGCTATGTCCGCATCTATGCGGATGTGCTGGTCATCACGGAGGATCGGGTCTTTTCACTGGAATTCAAGATGAAAGACCGGATCGAGCCGGAGGAGGTGCTCCAGGCGGCCAAATACGTCCCCTATCTGGAGATCGTCTTCGGCCCGGACTATGAGATCATTCCGGTCCTGGTGGTGACAGCGGCCGCGGAGACCTTCGATTTTGTCCCCATCGGGGAGAGCGACCGGCTGCTGCCCGTCTGCTCGGGGGACATGCTGTTCAATGTCTTTGACGAATACATCGGCTTCCTGAACTGACGAGGGGGAAACGGCATGAAAAAACTCAGCCCGGAGGAATACACAAAACGCTGCGGGAGGCGGAGGCGGCGGATTTCCGCCTGCCCCGGCGCGATCCCCGCAGCCATAAATACCACTATGGCCGGGCGCTGCTGATCGCCGGCTCCCGGGGCTATTCCGGCGCGCCGGTGCTGGCGGCGAACGCCTGCGAGCGCAGCGGAGCCGGACTGACCTGGCTGATGGTGCCGGAGAGCATCTATTCCATCGCGGCCGCCCGCTGCGACGGCGCGGTGGTGACGCCGCTGCCGGCCACGGCGGAGGGCGGCCTGTCCGAAAAGGCCTGGCCGGCGATCCTCGCGGCGCTCGGGAAAGCCGACGCCTGCGTGATCGGCCCGGGCCTCGGCGCGGGGACGGAAGCGCGGGAACTGGTGAAGGCCGTCCTGCGGGAGGCGGAGTGCCCGCTGGTACTGGACGCGGAGGCGCTGAACGCCTGCGCAAGAGAGCCGGAGCTTCTCACCGCCTGCCGCGCACCGCTGCTGCTCACGCCCCACGAGGGGGAGTTCAAACGCCTGGGCGGTGATCTGAGCGAGGGGCGTCTGGCGGGCGCGCTGCGCTTTTGCGAGGTGTATCCCCCGCTTCATCTGATCCTGAAAGGCTATGGTACGCTGATCTGTCATGGGGAGGACGTCCGCGTCAATCCCACCGGCGGCCCGGTGATGGCCAAGGGCGGCTCCGGCGATGTGCTTGGCGGCATTCTCTGTGCGCTCCTGGCCCAGGGCTTTGCACCGGACTTTGCGGCCGGCTGTGCGGTCTGGCTCCATGGCCGTGCGGGCGATCTGGCCGCGGCGGAGCTGGGGGAGTACTCTGTCACGCCCTCGGATCTGATCGCGTATCTGCCCCGGGCGTTTCAGATGCTGGCGGCGGAATAAGTGGAGCGGAAGCCATCGACGCTCAGGCCGCCGCGCTCTTTCGCGCCTATGGCGTGGAGGAGATCTCGGTGGTCAAGTGATAACGATACAGTAAGGAGAAAGAATATGAAACGACTTATTTGCCTGGTTCTGGCATGTACTATAGCGCTGGCCTTCTGCGCCTGCGGCGGCAAAAGCGACACCCAGACAGCGGACACGACCGCAGCGGCGGCTGAAGCATTCCAGATCCTGCGCCATGCGGAGATCACGATCAAGGACTACGGCACCGTTAAGCTGGAGTTAGACGCCGGCACCGCGCCCATCACCGTGGAAAACTTTGTCAAACTGGCCCAGAGCGGCTTCTATAATGGACTCACTTTCCACCGTATCATTGACGGTTTTATGATCCAGGGCGGCGATCCCGCGGGCAACGGCACCGGCGGCTCGGGCGAGAGCATCAAGGGCGAGTTTTTAGACAACGGCGTCCCCAACCCCATCAGCCATGTCAAGGGCGTCATCTCCATGGCCCGCGCCCAGAATCCCGACAGCGCCAGTTCCCAGTTCTTCATCGTGGAGGCGGATTCCCCCTTCCTTGACGGCAGCTATGCCGCCTTCGGCCGCGTGACCGAGGGCATGGAGATCGTCGAGCAGATCGCCGCCGACGCCAAACCCATCGACAATAACGGCACGATCCCCGCCGATCAGCAGCCGGTGATCGAGAGCATTGTCATCACGGACTGATACGGTAACGGCAGGCCCCGAGGAGATAAATCGGGGCTTGCTTTTTTCTGCGTACTGTGGTACGATGCATCGGTCGGTTTGGCCGACGAAACGCAATACAGGTGTCTCTTGAAAACCACCTGCGGGAAACGCCGCCGTTTCTGGCGTTCCCTTAAAAAAACAAGGAGCAATTGAATCATGAAAAACGCAATTTCCAACTACCGTCGTCTTCTGCGCACCGTGCCGCCGATGATCGTTTCGCTGCTGATCCTCTCTATTGTGGGGATGAACCTGCTGGCGAACAAGAGCATCAACACCGGCCTGGACTGGCTCGCGCTGGACGGCGGCATTTTGTTCTCCTGGCTGACCTTCCTGTCCATGGATATCCTGACTCACTGCTACGGCCCGAAGACCGCCACGGTGCTGTCCCTCACGGCCCTGGCCATGAATCTGCTGATGGCGCTCATTTTCTTCATCGCCAGCCGTATTCCCGGCCACTGGGGCGAGAGCTTCGTGGAGGGGAGCGAGGCCGTCATCAACGCCGCCCTGGACAATACCTTCGGCGGCACCTGGTTCATCATCCTGGGCAGCTCCATCGCCTTTGCCGCCTCCGCCGTGCTGAACAACTTCCTCAACTACGGCATCGGCCGCCTGCTGAAAAATGAGAACAGCTTCGGCAGCTTTGCCCTGCGCTCCTACGTGTCCACCTTCCTGGCCCAGACGGCGGATAACCTGATCTTCGCCCTGCTGGTCAGCAAGCTCTTTTTCGGCTGGACGCTGCTGCAGTGCTTCACCTGCGCCCTCACCGGCGCCGTGATGGAATTGCTGTTTGAGGTGCTCTTCTCGCCCTTCGGCTACCGCCTGTCCCGGGCGATCCTGAAGGAGCGGGAGAATCCTGTCCTGCGGGAGGCCTTTGCCGTATGAACGTCATCGTCACCGGCTCTGCCAGCGGCATCGGCCTGGCCATTGCCGAACGCTTCCTGCGGGAAGGGCACGGCGTTTTTGGCTTTGACCGGCAGGAGAGCGCCATCAAGCACCCCAACTACCGCCATATTCTGCAGGATATCCGCTCCCGGCACCTGCCGGAGCTGCCGGAGATCGCCGTGCTTGTCAACAACGCCGGTACCCTGGAGGAGAGCGAGGCCATCGACGTAAACCTCAGCGGCACCATCCGCTTTACCGAGCACTACGCGCAGAGCCCGGCGCTGCGCTCGGTGCTGTTCATCGCCTCGGCCTCGGCCCGCAACGGCGCGGAGTTTCCACTCTATGTGGCCAGCAAGGCGGGCCTGGTGGGCTATATGAAGAATCTGGCCCTGAACCTGGCCCAGCGCGGCATCACCGTCAACAGCATTTCACCCGGCGGGGTGATCACCCCCGCCAACCGCCACATCCTGGAGAAGGAAGAGCTGTATGCGGCCGTCAAGGCTGAGACGCTCCTGGGCAAATGGGCCGGGGCGGAGGAGATCGCGGATCTCAGCTGGTATCTCACCATGGTCAACCGCTCCATCACCGGGGAGGACATTCTCATTGACAACGGCGAAATGCTCAAATCCAACTTTATCTGGTAAAGACCTGCGGCCGTATGGAGTCATACGGCCGCTTTTAACGATTTTTTTGCTTGAAACAGACCCAATTATATGATATACTGTCTCAATGAAATATTGCTTTTTATTATATAAGGAGAGTTTTTTGTGAAACGTGTCAAGGTATCCAATAACGTGATCCGTCGTCTGCCCCGTTATCTGCGCAAGCTGGATGACCTGATGGCGGGCGGGATCAGCCGCATTTCTTCCAAAGAGCTCGGCGTGCAGCTTGGCCTGACACCCTCCCAGATCCGGCAGGATTTCAGCTGCTTTGGTGAGTTTGGGCAGCAGGGCTATGGCTATAATGTCCCCGCCCTGCGGGAGCAGATCGCCTCCATCCTCGGGATGGATCGGGGCTTCCGGGCCATCCTCATCGGCGTGGGCAACATCGGCCATGCGTTGATGGACAACTTTTGCTTCAGCGATTGGGGCTTTCATCTGGCGGCCGCTTTCGATATCAAGCCCGAGCTGATCGGGACGAGCTTTCAGGGGGTGCCCATCCTCTCCATGGAGGAGCTGGGCAGCTACATCCGCTCCAATCCCGTGGATGTGGCGGTGCTGGCCGTGCCCAAAGAGGCGGCCATCCCGGTGACGGAGCTTTTGACCGCGAGCGGAATCGAGGCCATCTGGAACTTCACCAATGTGGAGCTGACCGAGCCCAACAGCAGCACCATCGTGGAGAACATCCACTTTTCCGACAGCCTGCTCTCCCTGAGCTACTATGTGGCCGAGCGGAAGGATGAGACGGCGGCCAAGGCCGCCAAAGCCGACAAATAAGACCGATAAAGAGGCTCCCCAAAGGGGAGCCTTTTCTGTGGAATATCCCAAGGAGGATGTATATGGACACCATTGCCGCCATTGCCACCGGCGCTCAGCTCGCCGCCATCGGCATCGTCCGTCTCTCCGGGCCGGAGGCCATCCGACTGGCCGACCGTCTGTTTGAGCCCCAGGGCGGCGCCCCCATGGCTGAGCGGGAGGACCGAAAGCTGGTCTACGGAAAACTGAAAAACCGGGCGGGAGAGCTGCTGGATCTCTGCCTGTGCACCGTCAGCCGGGGACCCAACAGCTACACCGGCGAGGACACGGCGGAATTCCAGTGCCACGGTTCGCCGGTGCTGCTGCGCGCGGTGCTGGAGGAGCTCTTTGCCCTCGGCGCCCGCCAGGCCGGACCCGGGGAGTTCACCAAGCGGGCTTTTCTCAACGGTCGCCTGGAGCTCAGCTCCGCTGAGGCCGTGGCCGATCTGATCGACGCGGAGACCGTGGAGGCCGCCCGGAACGCCGCCGGGCAGCTCTCCGGCGCCATTGCCGGGCGCATTGGCCGCATTTACAACAGTCTGGCCGATATCAGCTCCCACTATCATGCGGTGCTGGATTACCCCGACGAAGACATCGAGGACTTTCAGCTGGCCCGCTATCGCGGCACGCTGGACGGCGCGCTGACCGATCTGCGCGCCCTGCGCCGCAGCTTTGAGCGGGGACGCTTCCTCACCGCCGGGTTGCCCACGGTCATCGCCGGGCGGCCCAACGCGGGCAAGAGCTCCCTGATGAACGCGCTGCTGGGCTATGACCGGGCCATCGTGACCGACATCCCCGGCACCACCCGGGACACCATTGAGGAGCGGCTGCATCTGGCCGGGCTCTGCCTGCGCCTGACCGACACCGCCGGCATCCGGGAAACGGAGGACAGGGTGGAGAAGCTGGGCGTGGACCGCAGCCGGGCTGCGCTGGAGCAGGCCGAGCTGGTGCTGGTGCTCATCGACGGCAGCGAGGACTTTACACCCGAGGACGCGGCCCTGATCGCCGCGGCGGAGCGGGCGCCCCATGCCCTGGTGCTGCTCTCCAAGAGCGACAAGCCCAGCCGCACCGAGCATGTGGAGACAAAACTCCCGGTGCTCGCCGTGAGCGCCGTGACAGGGGAGGGACTGGAGGAACTGGAGAAGGCCATCGCCGCCCTGTTCCCGCTGCCGGCCGTCCCGGCGGGGGAGATCCTGACCAACGCCCGCCAGGCCGAGGCCGTGGATCGGGCCATTGAGTTTATGGAGGCCGCGCTGCGGGCCATGGAGCAGGGCCTCACGCCCGATATTGTCCTCACCGAGAGCGAGGGAGCCATGGACGCCCTGGGCGAACTCAGCGGCCGGACCGTGCGGGAGGACGTGACCAATCGCATCTTCCAGCGCTTTTGTGTAGGAAAATAAGCGGAAAGCCGCAAAAAAGCCTTGCAATGCGCGGGGCAATGTGGTAATATATCTAAGCTTGTGCGAAACAGGCATAGAAAGGCGGTCCGCTGCCGCGGCATGGCCCTCCGGTATTGAACGTCTATAGATAAGGATGGATTAGATAATGGATCTGGTCAAAATTCTCAGCGAGCGCTACATGAAGCCCGAGCTGCCCGAGATGAACGTCGGCGACACCGTGCGTGTCCTCGTCCGCGTCAAGGAAGGCAACCGCGAGCGCACCCAGGCTTTCGAAGGCACCATCATTGCCAAGAAGCATGGCGGCATCAACGAGACCATTACCGTCCGCCGCATCTCCTACGGTGTCGGCTGCGAGAAGGTCTTCCCCGTTCACTCCCCGTCCATCGTCTCTGTCACCACCGTCCGCAAGGGCAAGGTTCGTCGGGCGAAGCTGTATTACCTGCGCGATCGCGTGGGCAAGAAGGCAAAGGTCAAGGAGCGTCTGTAAGCGTTTGCATGTTTTTATGGCATCTTCTGCGGAAGGTGCCATAAAACATATCTAGGAGTTTTTTATGGAACAAGCGAGCTTGAAAACCTGGCTGAAAGCCCATTGGCTCACGCTGCTCATCGCGGCGCAGCCGCTGCTGGACGCGCTGGCCTTCTGGACCGCCAATGACACCGCCACGATTGCCGGCTATCTCCGCCTGCTGATCCTGGCGGCGATCCCTCTCTACCTGCTGATCCAAGGGCGGGAGCGGAAAAAGCTGCTGATCGGTCTGGGCGTCATGGCCCTGTATGCCCTGCTGCATGTGCTCAATAATCTGCGCGTGGGGGCAATCAGCCCGGTGTTTGACGCGGCCTACCTGGTCAAGGTGCTGCAGATGCCGGTGCTGGCCCTGTGTTTTTGCATCCTCATCCGTGATGAGCAAAGCAAGAAGCAGGCCTTCCGCGGCCTTTTGTACGCCGGGTGTATCATGCTGGGGCTGATCGTCCTTGCCTGGATCACCGGCACCGGCAATGTGACCTACGGCGAGGGCCTGGGCTACAGCGGCTGGGTCATCGACGACAACCGCACCGCCAACAGCATCCTGCTGGTGACCCTGGGCACCTTCGCGGTGGCCTTTGCTCTGCGCTCGGAGAAGAAATGGCTGCAGGCGCTGATCCCCTGTGTGGTGATGGCGGTGTACATCGCCAACGGCACCAAGGCCTGCTATGCCTCCGTCTATGGCATCTTCGCGGGCTTTGCTGTTTATCTGGTTTTATGTAAACCGATTCGGGGCGAGAAGGTCAAGCGCTTCGCGGTGTTGGTCCTGACGCTGCTGATGATCCTGGGTGTGGTGATCTATCCCTATACGCCGCGCTGCAAGGTCAGCGCCGCCATCGCCAAGACCGCCGCCTCCGGGGAGATCGAGGCGACGTTGGCCGAGATGGGCTACGATGTGGACAGCATGAGCTTTGAGGAGCGCTTCAACACGCCCGAGGTCAAAGAAGTCTTCGCGTATTACTATTACCGCTATTTCATCGGCGTCCTGCCGGATATTTTCGACCGCTTCGGCATGGACAACATTCTGACTTATTTCCGCATGACCACCGATACGGCGCGGCTGATCGACACCCGGGAGATCAAAATTGCCTATGCGGCGCTGTTATGGCAGGAATGCGATCCGCTGACCCACCTGCTGGGCTTTGAGGTCTCGCAGCTGGGCTTTGACGGGACCCACGATCTGGAGAACGACTGGCCTGCGCTGTATTTCTATTACGGCTATCTGGGTCTGGCGCTCTATGTGGGCTTTCTTCTGTATTTCCTCTGGCGGGTGCTGCGGACGCTCAGACGGGATTTCCGGGGCAGCTTTACCTATGAAAACTATGCGCTGCTGCTCTGCCTGGGGCTGCAGCTGGGCCTTGCCCAGTTCTCCGGCGCGCTGGTGCGGCGGCCGAACGTGAACATCTATCTGGCGCTGATCCTGGCGCTGATCGCCTGGGCGACCCGGGAGCGGGTCGGGGAGGAGCAAGCATGAAGCTGAGCGTGATCGTCCCCGTCTACAAGGCGGAGGCCTATCTGAATACCTGTGTGGATTCCCTGCTGGCACAGACATTGACGGATCTGGAGATTATCCTGGTCAACGACGGCTCGCCCGACCGCTCGGGGGAGATCATGGCGGACTATGCCGCGGCCTGGCCGGGCAAGATTAAGACCCTGACCCTGGATAACGGCGGTCAGGGACGGGCCCGCAACCGTGGGCTGGCCCTGGCCGAGGGCGAATACCTGGGCTTTGTGGACAGCGACGACTGGGTGGAGCCCAACATGTACGAGAGGATGTGCCGCGCCGCGGACGAGCAGAGCGCCGACGTGGTGGACTGCTGCATCCGGGCTGACTATGCCGACGGGCATTGGGAGGTCCTGCCCACCTGGCGGGACGGACAGCCAATGGCGGCGGCCGGCTCCTGCTGCAACAAGATCTTCCGCCGCAGCATTGTGGGGGAGATCCGCTACCCGGAGGGCCTCTGGTATGAGGATTTCGAGTTCTCCACCAGACTACTGATGCGCTCGAAGAAGACCGTCCATCTGCCCGACGCGCTCTACCGCTACCGGGTGGGCCAGCCCTCCACCATGCACAACCAGAATACCCGGAAGAATCTGGACATCCTGGAGATCATGGAGAATCTGCGGGAGAGCCTGGACGGACCGCAGAACCGGGAGGATTTCGAATTCCTGCTCCTGAACCACGTGCTGCTGGACGCCATCAACCGGGTCGCCGCCCAGAGCGGGGAGGACGTGAAGGAGTGCGTCTGGCTGCTGCGACAGTATGTGAAGGAGCAGATCCCCTCCCTCTCCGCCTGCCGGAGCTTCCGGGCCGAGACGCGAAACCGGCGCATCATCATGCGCCTCAATTATATGGGGCTGGAAAAGCTGTCCCAGACCATATTGAAGCTGAAACACCGGGGAAAGTGAACCCCGGTGTTTTCGCATATTTATACAGAAATCGCTTGACAAACGGATAAATCCTCCCTATAATGCCGCTATCCAAAGAGGTGATTCTTATGCTCACAGACAATATCACACGCCGCAGCGACGGGACGCTCTGCTTTGCAGGGCAATCCGTGCCGGAACTGGCCGGGCGCTACGGCACGCCCCTCTACCTGATGGATGAGGACCGCATCCGCGCAAACTGCCGCATGTACCGGGAGGCCTTCCGGGCACATTTCGGAGACGGAGCGCTGCCCCTCTATGCCAGTAAGGCGGCCTGTTTCAAGCAGATGTACCGCATCGTGGCCGAGGAGGGCCTGGGCGTGGACTGCGTCTCCGTGGGGGAGATCCATACGGCGCTGCAGGCGGGGTTCCCGGCGGAGAAGATCTATTACCACGGCGACGGCAAGACCGACGCGGATATCGCCTACGCGCTGGCGCAGGGCGTGGGCTGCTTTGTGGTGGATAACGGCAACGAGCTGATCACGCTGGAGGAGGAAGCGGCCGCGCGCGGTATCCGGCAGAAGATCCTCCTGCGCATCACGCCGGGCATCGATCCCCATACCTATCAGGCCGTGAACACCGGGGCGGTGGACGTGAAGTTCGGCGTCCCTGTGGAGACCGGCCAGGCGATGGAGTTCGTGCGGGCCGCGCTGAGCATGGAGCATGTGGAGGTGGCGGGCCTGCACTGCCACGTGGGCTCCATGGTCTTCGGGGAGGACGTCTACCAGCGCACCATCGATATCATGCTCGCCTTTATGCGCGAGGTCAAGGACGAGCTGGGCCTGGAGCTCGACGAACTGAACCTGGGCGGCGGCTACGGCGTGCGCTATGAGGAGAGCGACCCGGCCATCGACATTCCCGCCCGTCTGGGCGAGGTGGCCGCCAATCTGAAAAAGCGGACGGCCGAATACGGGCTGCGCCTGCCGCGCTTCCTCATGGAGCCGGGGCGGAGCATCGTGGCGGACGCGGGTATGACCGTCTACACGGTCTGCAGCGTCAAGCGCATCCCCGGCTATAAGAGCTATGCCATCGTGGACGGCGGCATGGCGGACAATCCCCGCTACTGCCTGTACGGCTCCCGCTATACGGTGCTGCACGCCCAGCGCAGCGGCGGCCTGCGGGCGATCTTCGATCTGGCGGGCCGGGCCTGTGAGAGCGGCGATATCATCCAGCCGGCCATCAGCCTCCCGAACAACACGGCCCGGGGCGATCTGGTGGCGGTCTGCACCACCGGCGCCTACAACTATGCCATGGCCTCCCACTATAACCGCCTGCCCAAACCGCCGGTGGTGATGCTCCATGGCGGCGAGAGCTACGTGGCCGTGAGGCGCGAGACCATCGAGGACGTCTGCGCCATGGATGTATAACAAAAGAACGTCTGAGCAACAGGCTCAGGCGTTCTTTTTGTCGAGAAAGGCTTGTAAATCGGGCGGCAGGGGAGAGTGGAGATCCAGAAGCTCTCCGATCACCGGCTGGCGAAGGTGCAGGAAGGCGGAGTGGAGCGCCGGACGCGGCAGCTCCGCCGGGCCGCCGTACAGCGCATCGCCAAAAAGCGGGTGCCCGATGGCGGATAGATGCACGCGGATCTGGTGGCTCCGTCCGGTGAAGAGACGCAGACGCAGAAGACTCCCGCCCGGGAAGACGGCCAGCGTCTCGTAATCCGTCCGGGCGGCCTGCCCGTCGGGGCGCACGCAGCGGCGAGGGCGTTCTCCCTCGCAGGGGCCGATGGGCAGCGCGATGCTGCCGCTGGCTGGTTCCGGCTGTCCCGCGGCGAGGGCGAGATACTCCCGAATGAAATCCTCCGTATGCAAGCTGCGGCGCAGCAGCTCGCTGACGTAGCGGCTCTTTCCAACGACGATCAGACCGGAGGTGCCCCGATCCAGGCGGTGGACCGGGTGAAACGACGCGCCGTCCCAGCGGGCGGCCAGGGCGTTGGCCAGCGTGGGCGCGCCCTGCCCTTCCGGACCGTGCACCAGTATCCCGGCGGGCTTGTCGATCACGGCCAGATCCTCATCCTCATAGACGATGGTGATCGGGCAGGGGATAGGCGCGGCCTCGTTTCGCTCCGGGTCGTCCACCCGCACAGTCAGTACCTGTCCGGCGTGCACCGGGACATTGGTGTGCACGCGCGCGCCGTCCAGCCTGATCCCGTCGGGGCGCAGCTTCAGCGCGGCGATGTAGCCCTCGGCCATATGAAATTCACTTTTCAGCAGGCCCTTGACCGTCCGGCCGTCCTTTTCCGGCGGCACGGTACAGTGCAGCAGCCTGGGCTGAGGCCTGTCCATAGACGCATTCTCCTGTCAATGCACGGCGGCCCGAGAACATGCCTTGTTCCCGGACCGCCGTAGTCTCATGTTATTCCCGGCGGCTCAGACTGAGGGGGAGCTCCATACGGTGGCTCTCCAGCAGGGCCTGATCGCGCAGAATCTCGCCGGCGGGCCCGTCAGCCACGATCTGCCCCTCCGAGAGCAGCAGCACCCGGTCACAGGTATCCAGGATCATGTCCAGATCGTGGGAGGTGATGATCTTGGTCTGGCTCAGCTCCCGGATCGTGTTGATGACGACGCGGCGGTTGTAGGGATCCAGCGCGGAGGTGGGCTCATCCATCAGTATCGCCTCCGGCTCCATGGCCAGGATCGTGGCGATGGCGGCCATGCGCTTTTCCCCGCCGGAGATCTTGTGGTTGTGGCGGTATTTGAGCTCGGTCAGCCCTAAACGCGCCAGCACCGCATCCACCCGCTTTTCGGCCTCCTCCCGGCTCACCATGTAGTTGAGCGGGGCGAAGATCATATCCTCATAGACCGTGGGCATGAACATCTGGTTGTCGGAATTCTGCAGCACAAAGCCCAGCTTCCGCCGGATGGTCTTGAGCGTCTCCTTCGTGACGGGCGTGTCGTCCACCAGGATCTGCCCCTCGCAGGGGAGCAGCCCCAGCAGCAGCTTCATCACCGTGGATTTGCCCGCGCCGTTGGCACCGATCAGGCCCACGGACTCGCCGCTCTCGATGCGGAAGGAGAGATCCCGGATCACGGGCCGGTCCTTTTCATATGCGAAATTAACATGCTGAAATTCGATCATGCGCTCACCTCACAAAGAGACTGCCCAGCAGCGCTGCCACGGGTACAAAGCGCAGCAGCAGGAACACGAGGATGCTGCCGCCCAGGTACAGCCCGTCGGGCAGACGGAAGGGACGGATATCGGCGTAGTGGAAATGGTCGTGATAGCCTCGAAGAAGCATGCTGGCATAGAGTTCCTGGGCCCGGTCCATGCTGCGCAGCAGCAACTGCCCCAGGAAGGAGCCCCAGGCGGAGACCTGGATGCCCTTCTGTCCCGGCGCGCGCAGGTGATAGGCGTCGGTCATCACGGCCAATTCCTCGGTCATCACGCCCACATAGCGATAGGTCAGCAGCAAAAGCGTGACGAGAAGCCCCGGGACATGGAGCTTTCGCAGCGCGGCGCAGAGGCTGTCGATGGGGGTGGTGGCCATCAGCAGGAAGGAGGCCATCAGGCAGAACACACCCTTGAGCATCAGCGTCAGCATCGAGATCACGCCGCCCGACACGGCCACCGTGCCTAGCTGCAGCAGGGGCGCGCGATCAAAGAAGGGGTTAAACAGCCCCACGGCCATCACCAGCGGCAGGACGATGCGCAGTTTGTAAAAACAGGTGCGCACCGGGATACCGCTGAGCTGAAACAGCAGCACCGGCCCCAGCAGCATGGGCATCAGTCCGGTCAGATCATACTTGTGGAAGGAGACCGTCAGAATGATGTATGCGATTGTACTCAGGAGCTTCGCCGCCGGGTGAAGCCGGTGGATCGGCGAGCCCTGCGCCGCCAGATCGTCCATTTCGGCGAGCTCATGCAGCGCTTTTTCCATCTTGTTCATAGGCAGAGGTCCTGACATGCGGATAAGGGGCATCTTTCGATGCCCCTTTCACGGTATGGAAAAGGAATATGGTTCAGATTTTGCTGTGCTTTTTCCGGAAGAAGCCGCCGGCCAGGCAGATGAGCAGGGCCACGCCCGCCACCAGGGCGGAACCCACAACGCCCGAGACCGTGGTGCCGACCGGGGTGTCGTTATCGGCAAAGGCGTAGTCGGGCAGGAAAGAGGTGGCCTCCTGAATGGCGCAGGCCTTCTCAGCCGCCGTACTGCTCACACCGTAGTCCTCTTCGTCCAGACCCATATTCTCGCTGTAGCCCTCCTCGGCGTTGCCGAAGAGCGCCCACTCCAGACCGTCGGGATTGGAGCTGGCCAGCAGGCTCAGCCCGCCGCCCACCAGCAGGGCAATCACGGCGAGGATGGCCACCGTGGCCTTGAGGCTGCGCTTGGACTCGGCGCCGCTGACAGGCGTCACGCCCTGCAGCAGCTCCGGCCGGGATTCATACACGAACAGCAGCACCGCCGCGGTGACCAGACCCTCCACCAGACCGATGGCCAGATGGATGGGCTGCATCAGGGCGAGGAAAGCGCCGAAGGGCAGCTCGGTAATGCCGGAGAGACTGGTCTCCAGCACGACGGAGAAAGCGCCCAGCTGCAGCGTCAGCACGCAGCCGAGGACGGAGGCGAGGACGATGCGGGAGCGCTGGGCGCCCTTGCCCTCACCGAAGAGCCGGCTGCCCATGATGGGCCGCCAGATCAGATAATAGCCGACGAAGCAGCCGTAGAAGGCCATGTTCCAGACGTTGGCGCCCAAGGCCATCAGGCCGCCGTCGGCAAAGAAGAGACATTGGATCGCCAGAATGACGATCATGGAGAGAAAGCCCGCCTGGGGACCCAGCAGCGCGGAGAGCAGCATGCCGCCGCACATATGGCCGGAGGAGCCGGTGCCGGGAATGGTATAGTTGATCATCTGGCCGGCAAAGACCAGGGCCGCCGTGACCGCCATGACCGGGAGCTTCTGGGGCTCGTCGTCCTTCTTCAGTTTATGGATGGAAACGCCGGCCACGCTGCCGGAAGCCACATACATGGTGGCCGCCACCGCCGGGGCCAGCAAAGCGTCTGCCATATGCATACAAAGCACCTCTTTATTTCGATAATCCGATGCATCGTGGTCAGTATAAAACAAGCCAGGCTCACGCACAAGCCCCCGGGGGGGATAAAAATTTCAGATTCGATTTGAAAACCGCGGGCCGATTCGCTCGACCCGCGGCACAGTGTATCAAATCTTTTCTGTCCTTGTCAAGAACGGCCTCAGCGCTTGAGCACGATCTGGCCGGCTTTCCCGCCGAGGTATGCGCCGTCTTCCAGCACGGCCCGGCCGTTGACGTAGACGTGGACGATGCCGCCCGGTTTGGCGTCCGGCTTCTTTTCATCGACCCGCAGCGCCTTGGGATCCAGGATCGTGAGGTCGGCCTTGTAGCCCGGCTTCAGATAGCCCCGCTCCGGGATGCCGTAGCGGTCGGCCGTGGCGCCGCTCATCTTGCGTACGATCGTCTCCGTCGGGATGCCGTAGCGTCTGGCCAGCAGGAAGAACTGGGGGAAGGTCTGGAAAGCGGCGATGTTCTGCAGACCCTTCTCCTCCACCCAGGCGTCGGTCATAAAGACGGACAGCTCATCCTCCATCAGGCGGCGGACGATCTCGTCGTTATAGTATTTGCCTAAGTAAATGCTGCCGGCCCGGTTAGACAGATCCACCAGCTTCAGATACATGTCCAGATTGGACAGACCCTCCTCCGCCGCGGCCTCGGGGATAGTCTTGCCCTCGTATTCGGGGTGCTCGTCGGAGATGTAGGCCACGACCATGTCATCCCAGTCGATGCCGAGCACCTTGCGGTACATGAGGATCGTCAGCTGCAGCTTGAAGCGGTTGAGGGGCTTGGCGGCCTCCTCCTTGCTCAGCTGGGCGTACCACTCGGGGAAGACCACGGTGATGACCGAGGCCCCGTAATGGAAGGCATAGTTGTCGTAGGCGATGGGATAGCCCTTCTTCTTTTCCCGGTAGAAGGTGGCCAGCATCTTATCCAGCAGCTTCCAGCTCCGCTGCCCGGTGAAGATCAGGTGGCTGTACTCCAGCCTGCAGCCGGATTTTTCCATGATGTCCACGGCCTCGTCCAGGCCCATCTCCAGATGGGATTTCTTCGTGAGCAGGGGATAGTCCGCACTCACGATGGAGCAGGCCCGGGGATGGATGGTCACGATGCCGTCGTACTTGGCGATCTCCTTGGCGAAGGCGAGGATCTCGTCTTCCTTGGCATAGCGGTCGGGCTCATACATAAAGCCGAAGGAGCCGCCGAAGGCGCCGCCCTCCATGGCCTCCCGTACATGGGCGAGTTCCTGCTCGATCTGCTCCGGTGTGAAGGGCGTGGGATCGTAGCCGGCGATGCCGGCGCGGACGGAGCCCTGGCCGATCAGCGGCACCAGATTGACAAAGAGCCGCCCCTCGGCCCGCTTTTTAAACTCCGCAAAGCTGCAGGGGGCGAGGGCGTCGAACAAGCCGCCGCCGATCTTATCCCGGTAGGGCGTGTCGGGGTCGACGCCGAAGGGAGAGAAGCTGCAGTTGCCGGTGATCTGGGTGGTGATGCCCTGCTCAATAAAGGGCTTGTAATACTTCTCCGCGTCCTCCCGGTCGTAGAAGAAATCGTTGTGGGAGTGGGCGTCGATCAGACCGGGGCAGATCTGCAGTCCCGTCAGATCCACCACCTTGTCGGCGACTTCCTTGATCT
>CACYOR010000047.1 GCA_902775985.1 Oscillospiraceae bacterium | reverse complement strand
AAAATCTATACAAGACAGGAGAGACGATCATGGCAAAAGGCGGTTTTCGCGGGGGATTTCCCGGCGGCGGTAATCAGATGAACATGATGCGCCAGGCGCAGAAAATGCAGCAGGAATTCATGAAGATGCAGCAGGAGCTGGAGTCCACGAACTTCGAGTTCAGCTCCGGCGGCGGCGCCGTCAAGGCGACGGTGGCCGGCACGCGGCAGTTTTCCTCCATCGAGATCGACCCTGAGGTCGTGGATCCCGAGGATGTGGAGATGCTGCAGGACCTGATCCTCGCGGCCATCAACGGCGCGCTGAAGCTGGCCGACGACAAGACCAGCGAATCCATGGCCAAGCTGCAGGGCGGCATGGGCATGGGCGGCTTCCCCGGCATGTTCTAAACCAAATCACAGCCCGGATGGCAACATCCGGGCTGCTGATTACCGTCTGATTCCCAGATTTTAGGAGCGCTTTCGACGCTCTTTGCGGCGCCGAAGGGGTAAGATGCTGGGGAAAAGGAGAGAGACACATGAACCTGACAACGATATGGACCGAGAGCGTGGACCGCGCGCTGCCCCTGCCCGAATATCCCCGGCCGCAGATGGTGCGGGAGAACTGGATGAACCTGAACGGCCCCTGGGATTACGCGATCAATACGTCCAGCCGCTTCCCCCAGAGCTTTGACGGCGAGATCCTGGTGCCCTTTTCGCCGGAGGCGCCCCTCTCCGGGGTGGAGCGCAGCCTGAAAGCGGGGGAGTACCTCTGGTATCGGCGCACGGTGGCGCTGCCGGAGAGCTTTATGGGCAAGCGTCTGCTGCTCCATTTCGGCGCCGTGGATCAGATCGCCACCGTCTGGGTCAACGACCGGCAGGTGGCCAGCCATGTGGGCGGCTATCTGCCCTTTACGGCGGAGGTGACCGAGGCGGCGGAGGGCGAGAGCCTGAGCATCACGGTTCGCGTCAGCGACGGAACCGAGCGCGGCGGCCATACCCGCGGCAAGCAGAAGAGCAAGCGCGGCGGCATCTGGTATACGCCCCAGAGCGGGATCTGGCAGACCGTGTGGATGGAGGCCGTGCCGGCAAGCTATGTCCGTTCCCTGCGCATCACCCCGCGCTATAACAGCAGCGAGGTGGAGATCGAGGCGGAGGTCGAAGGCGAGGAGATCGCCGTGGCGGAGTTTAACGGCGCGGAGTATCCGCTGCCCGCCCGGATCCCGGTGCCGGACTTCGAGGCCTGGAGCCCGGAACATCCCCGGCTCTATCCTTTCCGCGTGCGCTGCGGGGAGGACGAGGTGCGCAGCTATTTTGCCATGCGCAAGCTGGCTGTGCAGAAGGACGAGAACGGCGTTCCCCGGCTCTTTTTAAACGGCGAGCCCTATTTCCACAACGGCCTGCTGGATCAGGGCTACTGGCCGGACGGACTCTACACCGCGCCGACGGACGAGGCCTTGATCTTCGATATTCAGACGGCCAAAGACAGCGGCTTCAACATGCTGCGCAAGCACATCAAGGTGGAGCCCCTGCGCTGGTATTACCACTGTGACCGGCTCGGCATGCTGGTCTGGCAGGATATGCCCTGCGGCGGCGGGCACTACAGTCCCCTTGTCGTCTCGGCCCCGCTGATCACCGGCTGGCATCTGAGCGATAAGCTCCATGTCCTCTTTGGGCGGCGGGACGAGCAGGCGCGGAAGGAGTTTCGCGCGGAACTGGCCGACATGGTACAGCAGCTTTATAACTGTCCCTGCATTGCTCTGTGGGTGATCTTCAACGAGGGTTGGGGCCAGTTTGACGCCAAAAAGATGCTGGAGCTGGTGCGCAGCCTGGACAAGACGCGGCTCATTGACCACGCCTCCGGCTGGCACGACCAGAAGATCGGTCAGCTGCGCAGCGAGCATGTCTATTTCCGTGCCTATCAGTTTAAGCCCGATGCCCTGGGCCGCGCCGTGGTGCTGAGTGAGTTTGGCGGCTACAACCACGCGGTGCTCTCCCACCGCTTCAGCGAGAAAAACTACGGCTATAAGAGCTTTGAGACCCCCGCTCAGCTCCGAACAGCGCTGGAGGAGCTCTACCACGAGCAGATCGCCCCGGCCAAGGAGAAGGGCCTGGCCGCGGCGGTCTATACGCAGATCTCCGATGTGGAGGATGAACTCAACGGATTGATGACATATGACAGACGAGTGGTGAAAATCGCTCCGGAGATTCTAAAAACAATCGTTGATATGGGGAAATAAGGGAACACCGCCCGGCAGCGTGTCGGGCGGTATTTTCTTGAAAGGAGAGAAGAGGAATTCACGGAAAAGGCTTTTTTTGTCGGGCCGGATGTGGTAACATGGAAACAGGAAAACAAGAAAGGATCAAGCCTATGAAACGAATGCTTTCCCTCCTCCTGAGTGCTTTGCTGCTGCTCAGTGTCCTGCCGGGGGCGGCGGCTGCCGGGGACGTCCCGACGGATCAGGCCGTCGTGGTGATCGGCGCGGATCTCATGGAGGATCAGGTGGAACAGATCTATACCATGTTTGGTCTGACGCGGGGGACGCTGCCGGAACTTACGGTCACCAATGCCGAGGAGCGCGCGGAGCTGCGGGGCCTGATGGACGAGGCCGTGATCGCCATGCGCTCCCTCACCTGCGTCTATGTGCAGAAGCTGAAGAAGGGCGCGGGGCTGAACGTGACGACCTACAACATCAGCTCCTGCTCGGCGACGATGTTTCTCAACGCCATGCTGACGGCGGGCATTGACGACGCCAATGTGCTGGTCGGCGCCCCCTACCCGGTGGGCGGAACCGAGGCGCTCACCGGGATCTACAAGGCCTATGAGGCCCTGACCGGCGTGCCGCTGGACGCGACGGCCCGGGAACTGGGGACCCGGGAGCTCACCATGACCGGGGATCTGGGCAGCGCCATCGGCCGGGAGGATTCCTCCGGCATCATCGGCGATCTCAAACAGATCCTGAACGAGACGGCAAAGATGACCGATCAGCAGCTGCGCCGCCGCATCGAACAGATCGCCGGGGAGCACAACGTAAAGCTGACCGAGCGGCAGATCCAGCAGCTGATCACCCTGTGCCGGTCGCTGGAAAAGCTGGGCGTCAGCTCTTTCCCCACCAGTCGGGAAGAGCTGCAGGACACCTGGGAAAAGGTCACCGAGACGAAGGACAAAGTGGTGAGCTTCTTCCAGTCGCTCCGGGACACCTGGGAATCCGTCCGAAACTTCATGGACAAGGTTTCCAACTTCATAGATTCCTTTGGCACAGGCAAGACAGAGGGAGGCGCTTCATAAGCGCCTCCTTTTTGTCGGCTCAACCAATGGGAGAGTCAGGTGGAAATCTGGGCGATTGCATTCGCTGTGATGCTTCCGTTATAATGAAGCTGCAATCCGAAGACAGGAGGTCATGAAGATGGATTTGGGAAAGAAGATCAAACAGCTTCGCTTCAAAGCGGGCCTGACCCAGGAGCAGCTGGCGGAACAGCTGGGGATCGGCCCCCAAGCGGTGTCCAAATGGGAAAACGCGGTGGCCATGCCGGACATCACCACGCTGCCGCTGTTGGCGGAGATCTTCGGCGTCAGCATTGACGATCTTTTTGATCTGAGCACGGAGCAGCGCCTCAACCGCATCGAAAACCGCATGGACCGGGAAGCGGAACTTCCGCCAGATGTGTTCCGGGACTATGAGGATCTCCTGAAGAGCCTGCTGACAGATGCGCAGCATCAGAAGCGCGCTACGGATCTGCTGGCCTATCTCTATTGGCATCGGATGAATGCGGATGCCGGGAAGGTCAGTCGCTATGCGAGGGACTCCATTCAGAGGGCACCGGCGGAGAAGGGCTGCCAGTGGATGCTGCAGATGGCCGAGGGCCATGCGGCCTGGGACTGGAACATCGCCAACCACAGCCGGGCGATCGATTTTTATCGGGAGCTCGTGGAGGCGAATCCCAAGGCCAGGCTGGCCTATGTCTACCTGCTCGACAATCTCCTGGCGGATCACCGGGCGGAGGAGGCGGAGCAAGTCCTGGAGCGCTATGCCGCCCTGCCGGATGTCAAGCCTATCCATGTCGGCGTCTATCGGGCACACATTGCCCTGGCGCGCTTCGACGAAGCCGCAGCGGATCGAATCATGGAGGAGATGGGAGAGACTTATCCGGACGATTTTATTTATCTTTTTGAGGCGGCCCAGTATTATGCTTCCAAGTGTGACTACGACAAGGCCATCGCCCTCTATGAGCGCTCCTTCGCCCTGGAGCCCCGCCGGCCCCGCTTCCAGGATGAGCTCATGGCCATTGTGGCGATCTGGGAGATCCGCGGCGATTTCCGCAAGGCGGCGGAGACTTACGACCGGATCATCGAGCTTCTGGAAAAGGAATGGGGCATGACGGAGGAAGTGGAGCTGCAGCAGGCAAAGAGAGAGAAAGCCCGCCTGCTTGCCAAAGCGTGAAAGAAAACAATACAAACCAAAACCGGCGTGACCATCGCGGTCACGCCGGTTTTGCGTCAAATCGTATTATTCCTCGGCAATATAGCTGATGCAGTAATCCGTGTTCTCCGGGAGGGAGAGGGCAGGCGGGCGGTGTTCCCAGTGTCCGTGAAGTCCGGCCTCCTGTGCGGCCAGGTCGAAGTGGCAGCAGGCGATGCCCATGTCCACCCGCTGAATGTCCGCGGCGGGATCCTTGCCAAAGCCGCGGCCATGGCGCTCGAAGAAGTGGAAAGACTTGCCCTCCCGCAGCACCAGCCAGGGCTGGGCGTTGACCGCCGAGGGAGCCAGCCGCACGCATTCCAGGGCCTCCTGATAGGCCCCGGCGGCCTCCTTGCTCAGAGGCGTGGAGAAGTCTCCGTCGAAGAAAAGCTCGCTCCAATCGCGGCGGGAATCCGCCTTGATGGCGCGGCGCATGGCCCGCTCCCGCAGCGTGGGTTTTCCGGCGCGGCCCAGCGGCGTCATGACCGGCATGACCTCGTCCGCGGCCAGGTGAACCGCCCGTTCAAAGCCGACCCGGTCCATGGTACCGGCGATGATCGTGGTGCCAATGCCCCGGGAGGCGGCGTAGAGGACCAGCTGCTCGAAGGCATAGCCGGCGGCCTCCAGATTCATGGGCGCGCTTTTGGGGACCGTGATGGCGAGATAGAGCTCCGTCCCCGTGACAATGCCCTTGGTGTCCAGCTTTTCATTTCGTTCCGCGCCGGCGTGATCCAGCATCCGGAAGCACAGCGGAACGGAGAAGGGTGTCATAATATTATTTACATAATCAATTACCGCCCGCCGATCCTCTTCGCTCAGCGCGACGCCGTCGAAGCTGCGGACGCTGCGGCGGCTGCGGACAGCCTCTACTACATTGAAATCCATGGGTGTCATCCTTTCATTGAATAATCCCAGAAAGTATGGGTCTGACCGAGTTCCTTGAGCACCGAGCGCACATACAGCGCTGTCAGATCGCCGCCCCGATCCCAGAATCCGGCGATGGTCCTGTCGGGATCCAGGGCCTGAATCTCCCGCAGATCCCCGGCGAAATAGGCGCGGTTCAGTGCCTTGAGGTAAGTTAACATAACATCATATTCCTCGGCTGTGGCATAGTCGGGAATACCGCCGTCCGAGGAAAAGTGGACGTCCATGTAGCGCCCGGCCGCCGCCTGAAAGTCCTGAAAGATGGTATCACTCCGCCCGTTCCGCTCCGCCCAGGCGGCCATGTCCAGCTGTCGTGCCTCGTAGTGGATTGCCCCATTCCCGGCGGTGAGCAGGCCGTACTGGCAGGGATAGGAGCAGAGCGCGGAGGAACAGATCTCCGTGAGGCCATCCTCGGTCTGAATGTGCTGGATGTGCAGGTGACCGCTGAGATAGAGCGGCACCTCGTACTCCCGGAACAGCGCGGAGAGCTGCTCGCTCCGGCCAAACACATAGCCGGCGCGGAAGATGGAGTGCTGAAACAGGTTCTGATGCCCGGCGGCCAGCACCTGGACCCCCGATTTTTGGGCGGCCTTCAACTGCTTTTCCGCCCACCGGAGACTGTCGGCCGAGAGGGAGCAGAAGTCATGGGCGGTGTTCAGATCCAGCACCAGGACCCAGGTGCTCTCGTTGAGGGGATAAACGTAGCTGAGGGAATCGCCGTCCACCGAGAGGGCTTCGCCCGGGCCGAAGTCGGCGTAGAGCGCGGCAAAGCTCTCGGTGTCGGCCGCGGGAACGTGGCTGAAGCTGTCACCCCGGTAGCGGGCCGCGTTGCTGTTATAGACGTCGTGGTTGCCGGTCGTCACCAGCACGGGGATCCCGGCAGCCTCCAGCGTGCGCAGCTTTTCGATCAGGGCCTCGTGGCTCTCGATGGCGCCGTTAAAGCTCAGGTCTCCGGTCAGGATCAGAGCCTCCGGCCTTTCCGCCAGTACATCCTCAAAAAAGGCGTCGGTGATCTCCTCCACATAGGGCATGAATTTACTGTCGCCGCTGTTGAGCACCCGCTGATAATAGGCGCCGCCGTCGGTGAGCGCAGGGGCGATGTAGTGCAGATCGCTGGCCACCATGACGCGGCAGTGCGGCGCATCGGAAGCCTCGGCCCGCCCGGAAAGGGGACAGAGGGTCAGCAGAAGAGCCAGAACAAAACCGTATGCCGCAATGCGCTTCATCCGATCCCTCCTCTCCAAAATTGCTTCAAGTATACTATACACAATTTAATTGCGCAACAGCGAAAAAACAAAAAAACACTCCCGGCCCGGATGGACAGGGAGTGACGTGACTTTAGTGCAGCAGGTTCTCGCCGGTCATGGCGGCGGGTTGCTCCAGACCCATGATGTGCAGGATCGTGGGCGCAATGTCGGCCAGACGGCCGGGCTTGAGCTGGGCGCCTTTCACGGTGACGCAGAAGGGGACGGGGTTGGTGGTGTGGGCGGTGTTGACCTTGCCGGTCTCATCGAACATCACGTCGGCGTTGCCGTGGTCGGCGGTGACCAGCAGCACGTCGTCCGGGTGCTTCTGAACTTCCGCAATGATGCGGCCCATGCAGGCGTCCACGGTCTCGACCGCCTGGACAGCCGCGTCCATGACGCCGGTGTGGCCAACCATGTCGCAGTTGGCAAAGTTGCAGACGATCAGGGCGTACTCGTCGGAGGCGATGGCTTCCACCACCTTGTCGCAGACCTTCTCAGCGCTCATCTGGGGCACCAGGTCATAGGTGGCGAACTCCTTCGGAGAGGGGACCAGGCAGCGGTCCTCGCCCTCGGCCTGCTTTTCTACGCCGCCGTTGAAGAAGAAGGTCACATGGGCGTACTTCTCGGTCTCGGCCACGCGGAACTGCTTGAGCCCCTTGGCGCTGATCAGATCGCCGATGGTGTCCTCGATGACCTCGGGGGGATAGGCGATGGGGAGAGTCAGAGCCTCGTCATACTGGGCGGTGCAGACATAGGAGAGGGGATAGACGGTCTTCTTGCGCTCAAAGCCGTCAAACTCCGGCAGGTTCAGCGCCCAGGTCATCTCACGGGCGCGGTCGGGGCGGAAGTTCATGAAGATCACGCTGTCGCCCTCGTTGATGACGCCCTCAGGGCAGACAACGGTGGGCTTGACGAATTCGTCCGTCACATCCTCGGCATAGCTGGCCTCGATGGCGTGGACGGCGTCGGGATCCTGCACGCCCTCGCCGCAGACGATGGCGTTGTAGCCGGCCTCGACCCGGTCCCAGCGCTTATCGCGGTCCATGCCCCAGAAGCGGCCCTGGACGGTTGCAATCTTCGCGTTGCCCAGCTCCTCGCACTTCTCCTGCAGCTGGGCCATGAAGCCGGCGCCGCTGCGGGGCGGCACGTCACGGCCGTCCAGGAAGCAGTGGACGTAGACCTTCTCCAGGCCGCGGGCCTTCGCCATATCGAGGATGCCGAAAATGTGCTTGAGGTGGCTGTGCACGCCGCCGGTGGAGAGCAGACCCATGATGTGCAGGGCCTTGCCTTTGGCTTTGGCGTCTTCCATGGCCTTGATGTAGACCGGGTTCTGGAAGAACTTGCCGGTCTCGATCTCCTGGGTGATCTTGGGCAGAATCTGGAACACGACGCGGCCGGCGCCGATGTTGGTGTGGCCGACCTCGGAGTTGCCCATCTGGCCTTCGGGCAGACCCACGTCCAGACCGGAGGCCTGCAGCAGGGTGTAGGGGTTCTCGGCAAAGAGCTTATCCAGGTTGGGTTTCTTCGCCTGGGAGATGGCGTTGCCCGGAGCGGCGGGGGCGATGCCGTAGCCGTCCATGATAATAAAGATAGCTTTCTTCATATACAGTAAAAATCCTTTCAAAAGAAAACCCAGCAAAGTGTGTTTGCCGGGATAAAGGGATTTAGCGGACAAGGGAGCGGTGTGCTGCCGCTCCCTGACCTTATGCGTTTGTTCAGGCTTCCTGGGCGGTGGCGGCCACGATGGTGGCGAAGTCCACGGGCTTGAGGGAGGCGCCGCCGATCAGACCGCCGTCGATGTCGGGCTGAGCCAGAAGCTCAGCGGCGTTCTTGGCGTTCATGCTGCCGCCGTAGAGGATGCTGACGGCACGGGCGGGGCGGGCGCCGTAGATCTTGCGGATCACGGCACGGATGCCCTCGCAGACCTCCTGCGCCTGCTCGGCTGTGGCGGTCTTGCCGGTGCCGATGGCCCAGATGGGCTCGTAGGCAATGATGCAGTGGCGCAGCTGAGCCGCGTCGATACCGCTCAGCGCGGCCTTGACCTGGTAGGCCACGTACTCCATGGTCAGGTCCATCTCCCGCTGCTCCAGGCTCTCGCCCACGCAGATGATGGGGACGATGCCCTTGGCCAGCAGGGCCTTGGCCTTGGCGTTGACGAGCATGTCATCCTCGCCGTGGTACTGGCGGCGCTCGGAGTGGCCGACGATGCAGTACTTGGCACCGATGTCGGCCAGCTGATCGGCGGAGACCTCACCGGTGTAAGCGCCCTTCTCGTACTTGGAGACGTCCTGGGCACCGGCAGCGACCTTGCAGTCCTTGCCGGCCTTGATCATCGCGGGCACCATCACAGCGGGGGTGCAGAGCACGATGTCGCAGCTCTTGTTCTTGGGGAGGTTGGCCTTCAGCTCTTCCATGAAGGGCTTGATGGTGGAGGCGAGCTGGTTCATCTTCCAGTTGCCGGCGATAACGGTTTTACGATACTTTCTATTCATGACTTCGATCCTTTCTATATACGGTCCTTACCGTCTCCAGCGTCCTCCTCCCGCCTTGAAGCCCAGCGAAGCGGGTTCGAGGCGGAAAAGGAAGACGGAAGGAGCGGATACACAGCTTTCGCCATGCTTGGCGGAAGCGGAGTGGAGCGAGTTTCGTCTGACGTTATGCGTCGAGCAGGCAGGCCACGCCCGGCAGCTCCTTGCCTTCCAGGAACTCCAGGGAAGCGCCGCCGCCGGTGGAGATGTGGGTGATCTTGTCGGCAAAGCCCAGCTTCTCGACCGCGGAGGCGGAGTCGCCGCCGCCGACGATGGTGACAGCACCGGACTCGGCCAGAGCCTTGGCCATGGCCTTGGTGCCGACGGCAAAGGTATCGAACTCAAACACGCCCATGGGTCCGTTCCACACGATGGTGCCGGCGCCCTTGACGGCATCAGCGAAGATGGCCTGGGTCTTGGGACCGATGTCCATGCCCATCATGTCGGCGGGGATGTCGCCTTCGACCAGAATGGGCTCGGCGTCAGCGGCAAACTCCTTGGCGCACACATTGTCGACCGGCAGCAGGAACTTCACGCCCTTGGCCTCGGCCTTGGCGATCATGTCCTTGGCGTAGTCGATGCGGTCGGCCTCCAGCAGGGATTTGCCGATCTCATAACCCTGGGCCTTCTTAAAGGTGTAGGCCATGCCGCCGCCGATGATGATGGTGTCGGCCTTCTCCAGAAGGTTGTTGATGACGTTGATCTTGTCGGAGACCTTGGCGCCGCCCAGAACCGCGACGAAGGGACGCTTGGGATCGTCCAGAGCCTTGCCCATGATGCTCAGTTCTTTCTGAACCAGCAGGCCGGAGTAGGCGGGCAGGTAAGCGGCGACGCCGGCGGTGGAGGCGTGGGCGCGGTGCACGGTGCCGAACGCGTCGGACACGAAGACCTCGGCCAGATCGGCCAGAGCCTTGGCGAAGTCGGGGTCGTTCTTGGTCTCGCCCTTGTCGAAGCGCAGGTTTTCCAGGAGCATGATCTGACCGGGCTGCAGCGCGGCGGCCTTGGCCTGGGCGTCGGGGCCGATGGTGTCGGCGGCGAAGATCACGTCCTGACCCAGCAGCTCACTCAGACGCTTGGCAACGGGGGCCAGGGTCAGCTTGCGCAGGGACTTCTCCCACTCCTCGCGGGTGATGTCGGCCTCGTTCTTGCCCTTCTCAACCTGCTTCTTCACGTAGCCGTCGAAGGTGGCCACGGGCTTGCCCAGGTGAGAGCAGGCGATCACGGCGGCGCCCTGCTCCAGCAGGTACTTCAGGGTGGGGATAGCCGCGACGATGCGCTTGTCGCTGGTGATCTCACCGGTCTTCTTGTCCTGGGGCACGTTGAAGTCGCAGCGAACGAGGACTTTCTTGCCCTTGACGTCGGCATCGTAAACAGTCTTCTTGTTGTAGTTCATGGGTATCCTCCTTAAAAAATGTGTTATAAGTTTATTCTGCCATACTGCCGATCCCCAGCAGGCCGGGAAAGCCCTGCTGGCGGAGCGCCTCGTATGCCAGGATGGCAACGGAGTTCGAGAGATTCAGACTCCGGGCTTCCGAGATCATCGGGATGCGGATGCAGCGCTCGCGGTATTTCTCCCGCAGCCACTGGGGCAGTCCCGCCGTCTCCTTGCCGAACATCAGCGTCACGCGCTCGGCGGACATGTCCGCCTCGTGATAGGCCCGGGGGGCCTTGGTGGTGGCAAGGAAGAGGTTTTCGTCGCCGTTTGCGGCAAAGTATTCGTCCAGGTTTTCATAGACGCGCAAATCGACCAGGTACCAGTAATCCAACCCGCAGCGCTTGACCGCCTTGTCGGAAATATCGAAACCCAGAGGCTTGATAAGATGCAGTCTTGCGCCCGTGGCGGCACAGGTACGGGCGATCGCCCCGGTGTTGTGCGGAATCTCCGGCTCCACAAGAACGATATCCAGCATCCTCTGCCTCCTTGAACGGTATTACTTTACCCGGTTCAGCTTCATTTTAGCACAAAATCCGGAAATTTCATGTACTTTTTTTAGGTTTTTACAAGTTCTTGCATAATAGACAAAATCCGGGTATAATCTGTCACATAAATACGCCTTTTATCGTCAATTTGCCAGTTTGCCCCCG
Source organism: Oscillospiraceae bacterium (assembly GCA_902775985.1). GTDB lineage: Bacteria > Bacillota > Clostridia > Oscillospirales > Oscillospiraceae > Limivicinus. The sequence goes on along the minus strand of CACYOR010000047.1, from coordinate 3,770 downwards.
GCGGCTGGTTTGGGAGAATCACATGGAAATCATCTGCAACGACTGCCCCCGCCGCTGCGGGGCAAAACGGGGCGAAAAAATACCCGGCGGACTATGCGCCAGTCCGCTGCTGCCTACCCTGGTTCGCGCCGCGCCCCATTTCGGGGAGGAGCCCTGTATCAGCGGCACGCGCGGCTCTGGCGCGCTCTTTTTCTCCGGCTGCAATCTGCGCTGTGTGTTCTGCCAGAACCGGGAGATCAGCCGGAAAAGCGTGGGCAAAACCCTCACGGTGACGGAGCTTCGAGATCTGATGCTGCGCCTGCGGGACCAGGGGGTGCACAACATTAACCTCGTCACCCCGAGCCATTTCTCCCGCGCCATCGCCAAAGCGCTGGAGGGTTTGGAGCTGGGGATCCCGGTGGTCTGGAACAGCTCCGGCTACGAAAGCGTGGAGACCCTCAAGCGTCTGGAGGGCCTGGTGCAGATCTATATGCCCGACTATAAATACAGTAAGAGCGCGCTGGCCAAGCGCTATTCCCTGGCCGAGGATTATCCCCGGGTTGCCCGGGAGGCGATCCGGGAGATGTTTCGCCAGCGCGGAGCCTTTGTGATGGATGGGGAAGGGATCCTTCAATCCGGCGTTCTGATCCGCCATCTGATCCTTCCGGGGGAGGATCTCAACAGCATGGACGCCATCGACTTTGCGGCGGAGGAGTTCCCGGAGGGGAGCGTTTTGTTTTCGCTCATGAGTCAGTACACCCCGATGCCCGGACTGGAGAAGTTTCCGGAGCTGCAAAAGCCGGTGGAGCCGGAGCTGAATGAGCGCCTGTGCGCCTACATGGCGCGCTACGGTCCGGCGGACGGCTACTGGCAGGAGGGGAGCGCCGCCACGGGCGAAATGATCCCGGCCTTCGACGGAACCGGCCTCTGAACAGGCGGATGCAATTGCAGAATGCACAATTTTTATACGGATTTTTTTAGCATATCTCCGAAAATCAACGGGAAGCTCCGGCTTCCCGTTGACTTTTTTGTGCAAACTTGCTACACTGAGACTGTAAGAGCTGGAACCGCTTCCGGTAACGTTACCGGGAAGGCTTCCGGAAGCCCCTGGAGGAACATCATGACGATCAAAGACATAGCCAAAGCCTGCGGCGTGGGCGTGAGCACGGTGTCGCGTGTGCTGAATAACCGGCCGGACGTGAGTCCGGAGGTGCGGGCGAGGGTCCTTGAGGTGGTGGAGTCCACGGGCTACATCCCCAACAACAGCGCAAGGGATCTGGGCCGCAGCCAGACCGACGCCATCGGTGTTGTGGTGCGCGGCACGGGAAACCTCTTTTTCTCCGAGGTTATCAAGACCATCGCGCTGGAGATCGACCGGAGCGGCTGCACCATGGTGCCGCGTTACATCGGCTCGGACGACGATGAGGTCAAGGCCGGGGCGATCCTGGAACGGGAGAAAAAGCTGCGCGGCCTCATTTTCCTGGGCGGACGCTTTGACTACACGCCCGCGGAGCTGAGTCTGATCGGCGTACCCTATGTGTGCTGCTCCTTTACCAACTGCTTCGGCTCCCTCTCGGAGGCGGAGTTTTCCTCTGTCAGCATTGACGACTACCGCACCGCTTATCTGGCCGTGGAGAAGCTGATCGAGCGGGGGCACCGCCGCATCGCGGCGCTGATCCCCAGCTGCTCGGACCACTCCATCAGCGAGCTGCGCTATAACGGCTACCGGGACGCGCTGCGGGACCACGGCATTGCCTTCGACCCGGATCTGGTGATGGAGAACGGGGGCTGCTTCGGCATGCCGGAGACCTATCAGGGCATGCGGACACTTCTGGAGCGGGGCGCGGGGTTTACCGCCGCCTTTGTCCTCTCCGACACCACGGCCATCGCGGCCATCAAGGCCCTGGAGGACGCGGGACGGCGTGTGCCGGAGGATGTGTCCGTCATCGCCATCGACGGTCTGGAGATCTCGGGCTACACCTCGCCGACCCTCTCCACCATGGTGCAGCCGGCGGAGGAGATGGGCCGGGAGACGGTACGGCTGCTGCTGGAGGTCTTGAACGGCGGGGAAAACCGCCATGTGCGTCTGGAGACCGCTTTCCGCACCGGCGCCTCCATCCGGACACTCTGATTTTTAGGCCCGAGAGGGTTTAAAAATAAAAAACGTACACCACCCCGCAACGCGGGGAAAATAAGAAAAGGAGAAATCAAAATGAAAAAGATCATCGCACTCGCGCTGACCCTGATCATGGTCTTCGCGCTGGCGGCTTCTGCCTCCGCCGCGGATTCCGGTTCGGTCTATTGGCTGAACTTCAAGCCCGAGCTGGACGAGGCTGCCCAGCAGCTGGCCTCCATGTACACCGAGGAGACCGGCGTTCCCGTCAAGGTCGTCACCGCAGCTTCCGGCACCTACAGCCAGACGCTGACCTCCGAGATGGACAAGTCCTCCGCGCCCACCCTCTTCGTCATCGGCAACCAGGCCGGTGTCAAGGAGTGGGGCGAGTTCGCCATGGACCTGACCGACACCCCCATCGCCAATGAGCTGAACACCGACGCCTACAACCTCTATGACGAGGACGGCCGCCTGGTCTCCATCGGCTACTGCTTCGAGTGCTACGGCATCGTCGTCAACTGCAACCTCCTCGAGGCCGCCGGCCACAGCTTGGACGAGCTGGTCAACTTCGAGGGCCTGAAGACTGTCGCCGAGGACATCCACGCCCGCGCGGACGAGCTGGGCTTCGACGCCTTCGCTTCCGCCGACATGGACGGCTCCCAGAGCTGGCGTGTCACCGGCCACCTGGCCAACCTGGAGTACTTCTATGAAGAGCGCGACGCCGGCGGCTGGAACGAGTGCCCCGCTGAGCTGACCGGTGCTTACATCGATAACTTCAAGGCCCTCTATGACCTCATCATCAACAACAGCCTGACCGATCCCTCCGCTCTGGCCACCGGCGGCCACGATCCCGCCAACGAGCTGAAGTCCGGCAAGGCCGTCTTCTTCCTGACCGGTTCCTGGGACTATGCCGACATCACCTCCGAGCTGCCCAACGTGGCGATGATCCCCTATTACTGCGGTGTTGAGGGCGAGGAGAAGGCCGGCCTGAACTGCGGCACCGAGAACTGCTGGGCCATCAACGACACCGTGTCCGACGCCGACAAGCAGGCCACGATGGACTTCATGGTGTGGCTCGTCACCGATCCCGAGGCCTCCCAGATCATGGTCGATCAGCTCGGCGTCCTGCCTTATAAGAATGTTCCCGAATCCGCCAACGGCTTCCTGGCCGACGCCAACAACTATGCTGCCGACGGCTGCTACGTGATGGATTGGGCCACCAACTATCAGCCCAACGTCGATGACTACCGTGCCGCTCTGGTGTCTGCTCTGAACGCCTACAACGCCGATCAGTCCGACGCCAACTGGGAGCTCGTGAAGACTGCCTTCGTGGACGGCTGGGCTGTCCAGTATCAGTCTGCCAACGGCTGAGTTTTCCGAAACACGGTATCCCCAGACGGGTATCCAAGGCATAATTGACAGGGCGGGCGTGTTCGCCCGCCCTGTTTTCCTTGTATTTGCGAGAGAAAACGGGAGATGATGGTTTGAAAAAAGGAATCTTCAAAAATCCCCTGCGCCGCTGGTTCTGGCTCTTCCTCGGCCCGGTGACGGCCGCCTTTGCCATCGGCTTTGTCTGGCCCTTCATCCAGGGCATCTATCTGTCCTTCTGCAAGTTCAAGCTCATCCGCAACGCGACCTTCATCGGCTTCGGCAACTACGTCTCCGCCCTGAAGGATGC
>CACYOR010000046.1 GCA_902775985.1 Oscillospiraceae bacterium | reverse complement strand
GACAAATCATCTGACAGAGCAAACATGCTCTGAAGTGATTGCCAGACTACCTCATTGAGTTCATCCTCAAACACCTTTCCGTGAAAGCATTTGCTGTTGAGATTTAATTTGTCAAGGTGATTTTCTGTATAATTTTATATCTGCGCAAAGAAGCGCTTTGAGAATCGTCGCAAAACTCAGGGGCACAGTTCATTCATATAACTGTGCCTCTGAGTTGCTTTGTCAAAGGTCATCTTCTGGTGTGTCTAGTTTTTCCCTGCCGAAGGATGCACTTTCGCTGTGACCTGTACATTGAGCCTGTATAAGCTTCGATCTGCGTACATATATCTCCCAGAGAAGACAGCGGCAGCAGAAAGCTAAAACGGATCTGATATGCTTCCTCTAATCTCAGAAGAAAAAGCGCCACACCAATTTCATCTAGTCCCAGCTCGGAAAATGACAACTCCTCACTGTCCGATGAAAAATTGCGCTCCGGGAAAAAATCCAGCGCAGCTGCGAGAACACTCACACGGATTTCCGCGTGACCGAGTGCACTGCGATCAATTCTTTGCATCTCATTCGCCTCCTTATTTTTCCTTCCGCGGTGGATACGCCGGATGTGCATGATCACCGAGGAGGAAGCGCAGTCCAATCACAAAATCTCTCTCATCCTGCATAACCCGGCATTCATCGCCGAGCTCTGCATCATGGTTTACATTCAGCAGCCCTATATTTGTGCCCTCACCGGGCTTTGCATGTCGGTCAATGCGGTTCCGGAAGGAAAAGCAGACGAACTCCCGATCTATGAAATTCCGGATGCGAATAGGACTGGAAATATCTGAATACTTCTCAATATTCGAGCTCAGATTATCCAGTGTCCGCTTGAGATAGGTCTCATGAAAGAAAATGCAGACATCCGGCCAACTCAGATCGGCATCAATGAAACGACCGCGACGGGAAAGATACCCTACCATCTCGGAGAGCGGACTGTGCAGCGCCTGCTTCAGCGAACACAGCGTCGGTGTCACAGCGGTATTGGTGTCGGGCTGCTTGGAGTACCGAAAAATGTTGTCGGAAAGCTGCTTGATCTGTCCGGCATTTTCGTCAATTCAAATAGTCTTTCATTTGATTCTCACTTTCATATTTTCCGCAGCGCAGTATCTCCATACAAATCATCAGCTTTGTCAAAGGCGTGCGCAAATCGTAGGACATTCCAGTAATCATGGACTGGTTGTCGAGCACAGACGCGGCTCCGCGTCGCGCTGCGCACGAAAAGCAAGACGCATGGCGTCCAGTCCCCGGACAAGGCGTCCCAGCTCGTCCGTTCCCTTCACAATGATGGGGTGGGTCAGATCACCGCCCTCCAACATCTGGATTTCTTCACTTAACACACAAATATAGCTGACGACCTTCCGTGCGCCCCGCAGGAAAATCAGCACAAATACTATGACACAAAACAGGGTTTCATCGATGGTCATCCAGTTCTGATACTCATAGATAACGTTCACGATTAGAAACAGCTCAGCATCCCCATCGCGAAAGGAAACGGAATAATAGGAATGCCGGTTCATAACCGGAGTATATTTCCATAGGCTCTTTCTTCCCCATGAACGGCCAGACCATATACGCATACGCGTCTATGATGAGCAGCATGAACAGGTCACTCTCCACGACGGCAACGGCGTCCCAGTCGTGGAGAATGGCGCAGGGATTTCGCTGGATACTGTTCAGATCGGCTCCGCATTATTTCAGAATCCGCTTTGGAATGGCATAATACGCAGAAAGATAATCTGCGTTTCGAAACGGCGTGATCTCACCGTTTCTGCACTTGAGATAAATTGGCATGCTTAGATTTTTGTTCTCCTTTCACGAGGGAATAGCATTCTCTATTATATAACGATATTAGCGCCATATAAATATTCCTATTATATTGAAAATATTTTTCCTTTTCCTGATTTTATTCTATACTTTTTACTGTACCAAAACATCCCAGCAACTATCATATGTGAAATTTTGCTAAAAGTATATTTTTTTCATAAATGAATAAGTCCCGCTCGAATCCAAGAGAACAATCTTGGTTTCGAACAGGGCTTAGCTATAGACCTAATTAATTAAAAATTCTGCCCGTAATAGGCGTTCTTGCCGTGTTTGCGGAGGAAGTGCTTATCTAGCAACGCCTGCTGCATTCCGCCCTTTTCGGGGTTAATCACCATGGCGTGCCAGTCCATGAAGGCGACCTCCTCCATGACCACCGCGTTGTGGACAGCGTTCATGGCGTCCGTGCCCCAGGCGAAGGGGCCGTGACTGTGGACGACCACGCCGGGAATGGCGGCCGGGTCTTTATCCGCAAAGGTTTCAACAATGACCTTGCCGGTCTCTTTCTCGTATTCGCCCTTGATCTCCGCCTCGGTCATCTTCCTCGTACACGGAATATCTCCGTAGAAGTAGTCCGCGTGGGTGGTGCCCATGGCAGGGATGCCCATGCCGGCCTGCGCGAAGGTCGTCGCCCACCGGGAATGGGTGTGGACGATGCCGCCGCAGTCCGGGAACGCCTTGTAGAGCTCCACGTGGGTGGCGGTGTCGCTGGAGGGCTTCCATATGCCCTCGACCACGTTTCCGTCAAGGTCAACGACCACCATATCCTTCGCGGTCATCCCCTCATAGGGCACGCCGGAGGGCTTGATGACCACGAGGCCGCTTTCTCGGTCGATTCCGGATACATTGCCCCACGTGAAGGTTACAAGACCATACTTCGGCAGCAGCAGATTTGCCTCGCAGACGGTCCTTTTCAGTTCTTCCAGCATCAAAATACCTCCACGGCGGTCTTTTCCACGGGGAAGGCCGCTTTATATGCCGCAAGGAACTTGTTGAAGCCGTCAATATCCGCCTTGTCCGCCATGACCGTGGAGGACTTGGCACCGTAGAACACCTTGTTGTCCAGATAATCCGGCAGGCTCTCGCCCTCATCCTTCCACAGCATATAAGCGCACAGCAGCGCCATACCGTAGGGGCCGCCCTCGCCCGCCGTCTCCATGACGGAGACCGGCGCGTTCACAGCCGCCGACAGAAGCTTCTGCCCCACGCCGGGCGTCTTGAAGAAGCCGCCGTGACCGCAGAGCTTGTCCACCTGCACGTTCTCTTCCCCGGTCAGGATGTCAAGACCGATCTTCAGCGTGGCAAGGGCGCTGAGGAGATGGGTGCGCATGAAGTTTGCAAGAGAAAGCTTCGCATCCGGCGTGCGGAGGAACACGGGCCGACCCTCGTTCAGGTCAGTCACACCCTCGCCGGAGTAATAGTTGAAGCTCAGAAGTCCGCCGCAGTCAGCATCGCCCTCCAGCGCCTTGTTGAAGAGCATGGTGAACAGTGTTCCCCTGTCCACGTCTGCGCCGATCAGACCGGCAAATTCGCCGAAGAGGCTGACCCAGGCGTTGATGTCGCTGGTGCAGTTGTTGCAGTGCACCATGGCGACGGGAGCTCCCGCCGGAGTAGTGACCATGTCGATCTCCCGGTGGACGCCGAGAGCATGGTCAGTGACGAGCATGGCGAAGTCCGAGGTGCCGGCGGATACGTTGCCGGTACGAACCCGGACGGAGTCGGTAGCGACCATGCCGGTGCCCGCGTCGCCCTCACAGGGAGCCACAGGGATGCCGTGCCGAAGGTCACCCGCCGGGTCGAGGAATCTTGCTCCCGCCTCGGTGAGAGTTCCGCCGCAGTCACCCGCGTTGAGCACCTTGGGGAGAACATCCCGGAGCTTCCACGGCTGACCGTGGACAGCGTCAAACTTCTGTACCATGGCCTCATCGTAGTCCAGTGTGTCGCTGTCAATGGGGAACATACCGGAGGCCTCACCCACGCCCATGACCTTCTCGCCGGTGAGTACATAGTGGATGTACCCTGCAAGCGTTGTGAGCTGAGCGATGTCCTTCACGTGCTCCTCGCCGTTCAGGATTGCCTGATAGAGATGGGCGATGCTCCATCTCTGGGGGATGTTGAAATCAAAGAGCGCGGAGAGCTTTTCCGCCGCCTCGCCGGTCATGGTGTTGCGCCATGTGCGGAACTCTGCCAGCTGCTTACCGTCCCTGTCGAAGGGCAGATAGCCGTGCATCATGGCCGACACGCCGATAGCGCCCACAGTGGTCAGGGTCACGCCGAATTTTTCCTTCACGTCCCGTTTGAGATCGGCGTAGCAGGCCTGCAGACCGCCGTGGATCGCGTCCATGGAGTATGTCCACACGCCGTTTACCAGCTGGTTTTCCCACTCATGGCTGCCGGAGGCGACGGGAATATGCTTTTCGTTCAAGAGGACGGCCTTTATGCGGGTAGAGCCAAGCTCGATACCCAAAACAGTATTTTTCAATTCCATTACTTCAGTTTCCATACAAGATCCTTGATGAGCAGCTCCTCCTCGATCTTCTCGGGAGTGCTGTCCTTATTGATGTATACGAACTCGATGTCCATCATTCTCGCCCAGTCGCGCATCTGCTCGGCGGTGACGTCGTAGGAAAGCACGGTGTGGTGGGCGCCGCCGGCGGTGATCCAGCATTCCACGCCGGTGGTAAGATCCGGCATGGCTCTCCACATGACTCTCGCCACGGGGAGGTTGGGCATGGGCATGATGGGCTTCACGGCCTCGATGTCCTGCACGATGAGGCGCAGTCTGCCGCCCATGTCGATGAGGCTCGCCACGATAGCCTTTCCGGCCTTGCCCTCGAACACCAGACGGGCGGGGTCTTTCTCGTTCATACCGATACCGAGGAAATGGGTCTCGATGCGGGGTTTATCCGCCGCGAGAGACGGGCAGACCTCCAGCATGTGAGCGCCCAGAGAGTACTCCTGTCCCTCAACAAGATGATAGGTATAGTCCTCCATGAACGCGGAGGCGCCGTTGCCGCCCTCGCCCATGGCTTTCATGATGGCGGTCATGGCCGCGACCTTCCAGTCGCCCTCGCCGCCGTAGCCATAGCCCTGCGCCATCAGATTCTGGGAGGCAAGACCCGGGAGCTGCTCCATGCCGTACAGATCCTGGAAGGTGTTGGAGAAGGCAAGGCAGCCCTCCCGATCCATCATCTTCTTGATGGCGACCTCTTCCTTTGCCTGATAGCGGATAGCGTCGATGTTGTCGGTGGCCACATCGTACTTTGCGAGGTACTCGGCCATCTTTTCCTCGACTTCGGCCTCGGTGACGGCGTTCATTTCCTTCACCAGATCGCCCTGTGCCCAGGTGTTGACCTGCCAGCCAAGCTTGAGCTGGACTTCCACCTTGTCACCCTCGGTGACGGCCACCTCACGCATATTGTCACCGAAGCGCATGACCTTCATCTGCTTCGACACCGCAACGCCAACCGCGGCCTTCATCCAGTCGGAGAGCCGGGAGATGACCTTTTCACTCTGCCAGTACCCGGCGATGACCTTCCGGGGCATGCGCAGGCGGGCGGCGATGAAGCCGTGCTCCCGGTCGCCGTGGGCGGCCTGATTGAGATTCATGAAGTCCATGTCGATCTCGTCGTTGGGAATCTCTTTATTATACTGGGTGGCAAGATGGCAGTACGGCTTCTGCAGGGACGCAAAGCCGTTGATCCACATCTTGCTGGGAGAGAAAGTGTGGCACCAGGTCACGATGCCGCAGCACTCGTCGGAGTAATTTGCCTCTTTTATAATGCGGGTGATACCCTCGCAGGTGACGCCGATGGTCTTAAATACCAGAGGATACGGGAGTTTCCTGCTCATCTCCTCCGCCATTTCTTTAGCTCTCGCCTCGACGGTCTCAAGAACTTCCGGGCCGTAAAGGAACTGCGAGCCGACTACAAACCAGAATTCTCTTATCTTCACAGCGTAACTCCTTCGTAATCAAACAAAAATCGAAGTAATTTTATCAACAAAAACCGCACTTTTCAAGTTGCTTTTATTGCTAAAAGGCCTTATCGGCACAGTATATCTCACCGTTCAAAGAATTGCTTTTGAAATGGGGCTGTCAGCAAAACCGACAGCCCCTTAAAAAATTAGGTAACACAAGTGGGAAGAAACGTGCGGATCGTGTTTGTTTGCTCGATTAAAAATCAGCAGCCGAACAGGGTGTTAAGTATGGTCTGTCCGTAGTATCCGTCACCGGTACCAAGGGTGTTAACCAGCAGCCATCCCAACAGGATGGAGCATACAAATGTGCCAAGCCATACGCTGTTTGTAAGCTTATACAGCTTTCTGTTCAGATAAGTGAACATAGGAACAGCAGTAACAAAGGAATAAGCACATACGAAGTCGCACACGAAGGTTCCGGTGAATTTCGCCTCAACGTTCAGCACGATGGCACTGACAAGGCAGAGAAGCGCAATGGGAGCGCCATTGATCAGAACGACAATCAGCGTATCAAGCCATTCCGGTCTGTCGTCTCTTACCATGTAGTTGGTAGCGCAGGCAGAGATGAACATCAGAGGCATGAACAGCAGCGTATTCTTGGCAACCAGATACCACTGGTCTGCATTTACATAGGAGAAGGCATTCTGCCATACTCTCAGATCCTGGCCGAACAGATAGGTCAGAGCACCGTTTATTGTGTAGCCCACGACCACTACCAACAGGGAATACACAAAATACTTGAGTATTTTCCCGATGGGGATATTGATGTTCAGTGCCGCAATACCGAGCTTCTCTCCTCTGGCCTTCTGCCAGATTGCGATGCCGACCATTGCAATCAGGTCTACGAGCGCAACAAACATGAAGAAAAAGAGTGTTATGCAGGCAGGCTTTGAAAGCGGTGTGGTGAGCGGAATCATGTACTTACCGAAGAAAGGAGGTGCAATGGCGAACCAATTCTTATTAGCTTTCCAGAAGATATATGTTGCAGCGACAAATGTCACGACAGCGAAAAGCCAATACTGTGATTTTGTGAACTTGGTCTTTTTGGACTCACCGAGTTCAATGACAGGAACGATACCCTTTTCATTGTGGGAAATATATGCAGCCAGAACAACCACAATGCCGAGGAAAGCCAGCACTGTAACAGCGTTAGCCGCTACACGGCCTGCGAAGATGGAATCATAGTTATCCATCGGAACGGTGTTGGGATCAGACAGTTCGCCGCAATTGTAACCCAGAGTCTGTGTGAAGAACTCAATCATGGCGGCATTTGTCTTTACAGAAATAGTTTCCTTGCAGTGATCCTCACCGGGAGATACATGGAACACGCGGAGCGTTCTGTTCTCTATTGCCTGAGCCAGTGCGGCATTGTTCAGAACCGTATCCTGCTCAAAGGTGCCGATGATTTCATTTGTTTCATTCTGGTCGTCAAGGTTGTAGTATTTGTCAACAGTCATGGGAACCGTTGAATACCATCCCTGCTGCTCATGGTCATGAGTACCGAAGTCAAATACGAATTCATCATACTCGCCGTCTATAAAGCCCAGATTCACCTTCGCGCATCTCTGAACCTCATATCCGCCGACCGTGAATGTCTGGACCGTGTTGATTTCAGCACGGTCAATACCGGTTACTATGAAGGATATTACCTTATCTGAATAGTCGGCAAGCTCTTCCTCATAGCGGTAATTGAAATACTGCAGCTGGGTATCATCCAACTTCTCTGCCGCGAGAGCAGCGGCATCCTCGTAAATCTCATCTTCTTCAAACGTGATTCCCAGTTCGTCTGACATGACATTTATCATGATGTCATTCAGTGACAGGTAATTTGCCGTCTGCAGAAGCATCTGGTCTGCTCTGTATGAACCCATGGAATGTCCGATAACACCGATTCTGGTCTCATCGACAAAAGTAATGCTCTTTACGTAATTGTAAGCATCCAGAAAGCCTGCAGGTGTTGCGCGGTTGTTGTATCCATCCAGACCCTGATCTCCGTCATCATAGCCGGAGTGCTCCGAATGCCCCTGTCCATAGGCGCTGAACGCAAAGACAACGTATCCGCGTCTTGCAAATTCGTTAGAGAAGTTTTTTGCCACGCCGAACGAGTTTGCGCCGCCATGCGCGACAATTATCGCGGGTAAATTGTCATGGCTGTTCGTACCCCACGGATAGAACAATTCGCCGGTCAGCTTGCCACCGCGGTAGTCTATGCTGATCTGCTCCGACTTGACCTTGCAAAAATCTGACTCAAACAGGATTCCTACAAAGCCGAATACCAGAGTAATTACTAGCAGCAGTGCCAGCAGCGCTTTGCAGCCTTCTCTGGTTTTTAGTGAAAACTTCATACTCTTTTCCAGCCTCCCAATTAAGTATTAGTTATATTTTTATCCAGTGTCGCGATCACCGGACAAATTACTTAGTCAGCGGGTTTGTAGTTTCTCGGCAGATAGCAGCAACACATTATAAGGAAGTTGCTGTATATAAGCCTTTGCTCAAACTTTCCCCTGTTTCGACTGTATTATACCGTTTGATCCCTGATAAATAAAAGTCTTCTTGTGTCGAGTAATTGACATTTATTGTTCTATATATTATATTAAAATATTAAAACTGAACAAATTGTAAATGAAGGACTTGTTGAATATGCCCGCAAAATTCGAAAACAAACTTCAGAGAATAGATTCACGTATTTGGGTAGGTAAGTACCATACTCTGCACAATTTGCCGCACTGGCACCTTGCTCCTGAGCTCATTGCCTGTCAAAGCGGATCGGCAACCGTAGTCGTTGAGGGACATTCATTGTGCATAACCGCCGGTGAGGTGGCTGTCTGCCACGGCGGGAGTATCCATTTCATCAACACCGAGCAGAACGGCCTCCTGCTGGTGGCGCAGGTCGACCCCGCGCTGGTCGAATCCATCGTCGGGCAGAGACGGCTCAACGACCTTGTTTTCAAGGACAAATTCGGCACCACGGACAGACTGGACGCGATCTTTGCCGAGCTGCAGGAGAAAAAGCCCTATTACTCTCAACGTGCCGACGCCATGATCAGCGAGCTCCTGATTGACATTTTCCGTTCGGAGCCCTCCAGCGCAAAGGCCGCCTCCAGAAGTTCAAACGCCTTTATTCGATACAAGGATCTTCTGCAGAAGATCGGCGAAAACTATGAATTCATTACCTTTCAGGATGCCGCATCCTTTATGAGCATGTCGGATGCCTATTTTTCAAAATTCTTTAAGAAGCTTTCCGGCATGACCTTTTCCGACTATCTGAATTTAGTGAAGGTGGATCGGGCAGTGGAAATGCTCCATCAGGATCCGTTCACCCCGTCAACTACGCTGATGCTGGAATGCGGGTTCAACACGCTCCGTCATTTCTACCGCGTTTTCAAGGAGTTCACCGGCTATGCTCCGGGGCAGCTTCCGCCTGACTTTTCCATCAATCTGCAGGCACTCAGTGATGATTCGTCCGGCTTTGACCCCACTTTGCCTTCCACAATCCAGCTTTAAGCGGCAATGCCATGTTCAAAAAGCGCGGCGGTGTACAATTTGTGTGCCCCCGTGCTTTTTTACTGCGTGTCGCCTCGTATCTTCCTCAGCCGCTTCATGATATCGGTTCTTCTGCCGTACTCCTCATACAGCTCAGAGTATATCTCAAACAGCTTTTCATATACCGCTGCATTTTCTCGGATGGGATGATAAACCGTTTCCGGTTCGTGCCTGTATTTTTCTACTATTGAGCCCAGATTCTTAAAGCCTCCGCCCTTTTCTGAGGCGGCAAAGCCCAGAATCGCGCTTCCCACTGCCGCAGAATACTGGTCATCAATAATGAAAATATCCCGGTTAAACACGTCGGCATATATTTGCATCAGCATGGGATTTTTCAGTGGAATCCCGCCTGAAGCGTAGACTATGTCGATGGCAACGCCCTCTTTTATGAGCTGACTCACTATCTTCCATGCGCCGAATGCCGTTGCCTCCACCAGTGCGCGGTAGATATCCTCCGGCTTCGTTTCCAGCGTCACCCCGCAGATCAGTCCGGAAAGATCAAAATCCATCAGCGTGGAGCGAACGCCGTTTATCCAGTCCAGCGCGATCAGTCCCGTTTCCCCGGGCTTTTTCCCGGATGCCTTCGCTGTCAGGAGCTGCTGGATGGATATGTTTTTCTGCTTCGCCTCTTCATAATAGGCCTGAGGCACGCAGTTTTCACAAAACCAGGCGAAAATGTCTCCTACCGCCGCCTGTCCGCCCTCGTAGGCATTCATCCCCGGCATGATCCCATCAGGCACCACACCGTTGATGCCGTCCACTTCGCGGTATTCATCGCTGAGCATCATGATGCAGGTCGAGGTGCCGATGATCAGCAGCACATCTCCCTCCGATGTGACCTTGCTGCCGATGCTCGTCACATGGGCGTCCACTCCTGCGGCCGAAACCGGCGTGCCCGCCAGCAGACCGGTGAACTCCGAGGCTTCGGCGGAGATCACGCCCGCCACGTCGCCCGGCATGACCACCCGTGGAGGCAGCTTGCTGCGGAGATTTTTCAGCAGGGGATTGACTTTTTCCAGAAATCCCGGTGAAACGTCTCCCTCCGTTTTGCTGTAATACATTTTATACGCGGCGGAGCAGTAATTCCGAGATTCTTTTCCCGTGAGCTGCCAGACGAGCCAGTCTCCTACCTCGACCAATCGGCCGCACTTTTCATACAGCATGGGGGCTTCATCCGCAATCTGCGCGACTTTCGGAAGATAATGCTCTCCGGATATAAAGCTGCCGAACTGCTTGAGCCAGGGTACATTCTCAGCTTTTGCCAACGCGAGTATCCTGTCTGCCTGTCTCTGAGCAGCGTGGTGCTTCCACATTTTTATGTATGCGTGGGGCTCAGAGACGAAATTAATCCGTTCGCACAAGGGAACTCCGTCAATTGTTGTTGGCATCATGGTCGTGCTGGTAACATCAAGGCCAAGTCCTATTATCTGTTCCGGCTTGACGCCCGTATCCGCCATTAACCTCGGTATCAGAATATGCAGAGCATTCCTGTAATCCGCCGGGACCTGAAGAGCCCAGTTGGGCGGCAGCGGCGTACCGGCAGGGAGCGTGTCATACAGTACCCCGTGTGGGTATTCAAACACTCTTGTCGACACGACCTCGCCGTCTGACACGCGCATAAGCACTGCCCGTGCGGAAAGAGAGCCGAAATCAACGCCGATCGTATATTGTTTTGAATACTTAACGCTTTTAGTACTCATTGGCAACACCTTGTTTTTTCTCAAAGCTGTATCATTCTCTTCATGCGCATAAGGGTAAGGCGGTTTCTGACGGAGGGCGCATAGTGCAGGATCGTCGGGACATCCTCTTCCGCCACGCCTATACTCGCCGCCGTGCTCTTGCCGCCCAGCGCTGCAAGCTGTGATGCCACCTCAGCGCCGTTTGGAAGCTCAGCCACCACGCCCCGCACCGCCTGCCAGTTATTTGAAATGTCTTCCGGAGTTACCGCGGCAAGGCAGTCATCCTCGTTTTCCTTCAGTATTGCCTTTCCCAGTGTTTCTCCGAAGAAGTCTGTTATTTCGTCTGTGTCGAGAGGAGAATATTTTCGAAGATAAGGTGTGATATCCTCCACTGCGGCCAGCCGCTTGTACTCGTTGAGAGCATATATGGTGCCCACACCGGCTTTTTCCCCATGCATTGCCGGGAAGCTCACCTTCAGCTTTTCAGGCCCCATTTCAATGGTATGGGAAAAATGATGCTCTGTACCGGAGGCCGGGCGTGAATTGCCCATCATCTGCATGGCGAGTCCGCTCATGATCAGTGCATAGGTCACAGCCTCGTATGCGCAGTCCTCTCCGTTTTCTATTCCCCTGATGCACCCCACAGCCGTGTGGAGTGCTTCCTGCATGATGCTGAATATGCGCTCACAGAGATATTCCCCTGTGACGATATGGGAGATACGCCAGTCAGCCAGCGCGGTATATTTGGCCATGATGTCGCCTATTCCACTAACAGTGAGTTCACGGGGCGCATTCTTAATAATATCGATATCGGCAATGACGATTTCAGGGGCAACGGCCGGAAGTGTTTTTTTATAACCGTACCATGTCATGGCTGCCACGGTGCTGCAAAAACCGTCAACGCTGGCCGCTGTCGGGCAGGACACGAAGCGAATGCCCCGCTCGTGAGCACAGAATCTTGCAATATCATGGATCGTGCCGGAGCCGACAGCAAGGATTACCTCTATATCGTCTTCAAGAGCCGACAGCACCTTTGCCGTGGAGATCTCATTAGCATGCAGTCCTTCAGATTCCATGATGATTACCTGCTCTGCCATGGGATGACAGCCCTCTGTTGCTCTGAATGAATTTTCACCGTAGAGCGCACAGTATTTTCCCTCTATCCCATAGGCAGACAGATACTTATCGATCCTGCCCAGACATCCGGGTTCGATGATTGCAGCTTTGGTGTTTATTACATGGTTTTTCCCGCAGGAACATACTCCATTGTAATCAAAAGCGTTAATAATCATTACACATATCCTTATTTCAGCTTAAACATTTTTACATTTATACTAAGAGTTTATCATCCGAGGCAGTTCCCGTCAACGTCGCCAGGTAGCACTTTTGTAAAACAAATCATTCGTTTTTTGTACACATTGTACAATTATTAAGCACCCAAAACACAATCCTGTTTTTGCTCCACGATAACAGTAGGCAGATCCTTCACAGAGTTTCTTGTAAAATGAGACAGTGATGAAGCGGAATTTGCTCCACGAAAAAAGATTTCTCCGTTGTTGTTCATATTTCTTCCGTATCCTATCTTTCGTAACCTCTGTCCTTTTGTTTCCTCTGCTGCGGTTGCTCTCGCTCGTTCTGTTTCCTTTCCCATAGAATCCTCTTGACCTTTTGTTCCTCTGCGTAGAGGTCAAGCTTTCCGTCAACGGTCTGCTTTGCACTCGTCATACCCCAGAAATCAATGCCATTTGAATCAGTACGAATACGGCTTTCGGAAGCCTCTTCACATTCATTTCGGATGGTTTCTCTTGCATAGAAAAGCGCCACCGGATCAAGAGCGGCGCTCTGGGATTTCAGATCATTGTACTCCGCAAAAGCCTTTTCAAGCTCAGCAGTATACTTTTCTTCCTGCACAGACAGCCGTTTCACAGCCTGTTCCGTATCTGCCATCTCTTTCTTGAAATGACCGATCTCGGAATCGTCCTTGCAGCTCAGACTTTCGAGCAAACGTGCCTTCTCGGAACGCAGTTCTTCAATTTCTTCCGTAAGCGCGGCGATCCGCTGTGTAAGCTCCCTGTGCTGCAATACTTTGAACACCGGTGTGGCCTTCTTTTCAGCCGAAAGCTCTTTCTTTTCCTTCGTGCGCTCCTTTAGCTGCTTTACAGTCTCGGTGTAGTCCGCATAGAGCTCCTTTGCAGATTTCAGCCAGTCGGAGAATTTTCTCTTTCCGGTACGCGCTCGGTTGATACTGTATTGGAAGATGATCATATTCGCCCGCAGTTCTTCCATAGCCCGTGCCATAGCCGGAACCGTGTTTTTCACTGCCTGCATGAGTTTTCTGACGGCGGCTTTCAGCTCCCGGATAAGCGCATTGTCCGCCTTGATCTGCCTGTTCAGCTCACAGCGGTCAGAGACAAAGCTTTTCCGTTCCATGGCTCTGGCTTCCACACCCTCATGCACGGTAGGCTGTTCGTCAAGCCCAAGCTCGGCATAGCTTCTGTGGTCGATCCGTTCCTCGATACCGCTGCGCTCCAAAGCACGGTTGACGGTATCTGCCCAGGCAGAGCGCCACATGACAAGCTGTTCGTCGCTGTTCCATCGCTCGGTAATGGGATTCTGTCTGCCGAACTTTGTGCTTTTCGGATGCTTGTCTGCCCGTTCCAGACCTCGCGCTTCAGCCTCAGAGGGCGGCAGGTATTCCTTTTTCTTTTTGTCCACATAGTAGGGGTACTGTTTCTCCCAGCCGTCCGCCTGTGCCGCTTTGAACTCGGAAGCGGTAAAGCCCCGTTCTTCGCCGTCCCGGACGCAGAGATATTCCTTCTCTGTCTTGTACTGCCATTTGCCGTGTTCATCCAGCGGGCGCACCGTCAGCAGGATGTGAGCATGGGGATTGTGCCCGTCCGTATCATGAATCGCACAGTCGGCACACATTCCGTCCGAAACGAATTGCTCCCGGATAAACTCAGAGACAAGGGGCTGCCATTCCTCTTTCCCAAGCTCTATGGGCAGAGCAACGACAAATTCACGGGCAAGGCGGCTGTCCTTCGTCTTTTCTGTTTCTTCCACGGCATTCCATAGAACAGCGCGGTCTTGCCATTCCTTTGGGGCTTGCTCCGGCAGAAAGACTTCTTGCCATACAAGCCCCTGCTTGCATGTGTAGTCATGCTGTACGCCGTCATAGTCGTTATAGATGGCAGAACAGCTCATATACGCCGCCGCAGCGCAGGCACTTCGTCCATTACCACGACTTACGACCTTTGCTTCCAAATGATAAATTGCCATAGTAGATCACATCCTTTCCGGGGTACGCTGAAACGGCGTACCCTTGTTTTTGTTTCTTTTCCGAAAAAGAAAATGGACGGGCAGCAAGCCCCGTCCATAACTGCGAGAAAGCTGCCGGTGGCAGGTTTATCGCAGGGTGCGGAAGTGGGGTGGGTCATTTTGACCCAGACCACTTTGAGCACCGTAGGCAATGACAGCAGCACCCGCAGGTGATGTGGCATTGTCTGGAGGCTCCCGCAGGAGCCGCATCCGCCTCGCAGAGCGCACGAGCCTGACCGGAGGGAGGGATACCACCGCCTGCTTCGCAGGTGGTGAGTAAGTGCGCCCTTCGGGATAAAAAAGAAGGACGCTCCGGTTTCCCGGAACGCCCCCGTCATGCTCAACGTAATGCCCATAGCAAAAAATCCTCCAGCTTTTCCAGATCCATCTCAGCCGCAGCCGGATAGACCCTCTCCAGAATAGCGCCCTCCTGGATCAGCCGCCGTGTCCGGGCCTTGCGCTCTTTCACCCGGTCTCTGGCCTGGGCTTCCTCCATGCGGTGCTTTGCCTGCAATAGTTTCTTCTCGTTCTCTGTCATTTTTGTTGTTCCTTTCTGTCAGAATCTCGGTCATTAGCAGTAAAAACATGAAAAAACACAGCCACTGCCACGATCCCGGCACGATTCCGGGGAAAGTGACAGAGGCTGCGTGTGTCTGTGGTATCAGTTCTGAAAAAAGAAGCAGTAAAACCGCTCCTGATTGGCAGGATCACAGACTGTTGATGAAATCCATGGCGGTATCCAGATCCTCGTC
>CACYOR010000045.1 GCA_902775985.1 Oscillospiraceae bacterium | reverse complement strand
CGCCTTTGCGATACCATCCAAAGCCTGACCTGTGAAACCATCCGCAGCATCACAGGGCGCTCTTGGATACTGTCATGTTTTAATTAAGGAAGAGTATCATGTTACGCTTGATGGCGTGAAGGTGACCAGTGTTCGTCAAATGACTGTGTTTGTCCGTAACATGACCTTCAATCCTCCGGCGGAGGGGAATACTGGTTGGATTAAACCTGGCATGACGAAGATAACGATTGCAAAAAAGGCTGCCATTGATGTTAAACAGTAAAGGAGGGGATTATAATGAAGAAATATCTGTCTCCATTTATCATTTTGACAAGTGGTTATATTAACATGACTGTTTCTCAGCTTGGTGCCCTTGGATTTAATATCGATGTGAGCGCTTGGAACGATTTCTGGGAAGCATGTGGTGATGATATTTTAGATATCCATGAAGGTTTTAACCCCACCGATAAAACTACATGGCCTGATGATTTCGATATTAATGATCCAGATACCTGGAATAATTTGCTTGATTTTTAACTTAATAATATGAAAAAAGGGTGCGAAGAGCCTCTCTTCGCACCCTCCTGTCTATCTAAACACTTTTTACATGGAAACGATTGAACTTCTGGCGGCCGGGCTGCCGATCCGTTTAACGCTGCGGCACAGCTCGACCCGCCGGTATTTCCGGCGCTTCTTGTTGGAGACCTCTGCTGCGTCCCGTTTTCCTTCGGACGCCTGGCTGGCTCTGCCGCCCGTGGACGCGAGTGCCCTGCAGCAGGAACAGAAACGCCTCGGCTTCGATCCCGCCTTTGCCGAGTACAGCCTCTTGATCGAGGCCTTTGGCAATCCGGTTCTACGCTTTCGGCGCTTCCTCTTTCACGGCGTCGCGATTGCCTGGCGGGGAAAGGCCTGGATCCTGACAGGGAAAAGTGGCGTCGGCAAGACCACGCAGCTGCACCATTGGGAGGCCCTCTTTGGTGAGGAGTATCATCTTATCAGCGGTGACAAAGCCCTGATCGAGGATCGGGATGACGGCTTTTGGGTGCATCCCTCCCCCTGGACGGGCAAAGAAGGCGAACACGGCTCCGGCTGCGCTCCCATAGGCGGTATCGTTCTTCTGGAGCAGGGAAAGGAGAATTCTATTCAGCGTTTATCTCCGGCCGAGGCGGTTTTCCCCTTGTTCCTGCAGTTCCTCTATCGTCCGCTGGAGTGCGAGAGCGTGGATCTTGTCTGCGCCTACGAGGAGCAACTGCTTCGCACCGTTCCTGTCTGGAAGCTAGTGAATCGCGGGGACGAGGCTTCGGCAAAGCTGTGCCACGATTATTTGTTGAAGGAGGACAGGGAATGCGCTACCGCATCCGGGACGGCGTCGTCTTGAAGTGCATCTGCGGCGAGTATCTGCTGATCGCCACCGGCGAGGCCGCGAAGCACTGCCTCTATGTGCGGCAGGTCAACGACAGCCTCGCGTTCTTCTGGCAGAAGATCGAGGCCGGGTTGGAGGAAGACGCCGTTGTTCAAAAAGCGATGGAGGAATACGACGCGCCGGATGAGCTCCTTCGCAAAGACTATCACCGTCTGCTGAAAGAGCTTGAGGACATGTCCTACTTGATTCCCGTAGAGGAGCCTACGTTATGACAGCCGAGCAAGCGTTTTTCCTTCAGCTTTTGCGGGATTTTGTTCACCAATGCCCCAGCGTTGAGCCGCGGGTGTCTTTGGATTGGGCCAAGATTGCCCGCTATACTGCGGATCAAGATCTCAACGGGATTATCTATTATCAGTGCCGGGATTTGAAAAGCATTGACCCGCAGATCCGCGAGTCACTTCATAAGTCTTTCCTGTCCGACGCTTATCGCTCAGTGAATGGTGAAGCAGCCATGGCAAAGCTTGCTTCCCGCTTCGATGAGGCCGGGATCGACTATCTTCCCTTCAAGGGGCAAGTCCTTCGGCAGTATTATCCGGTGCCGGAATTGCGCACCATGGGAGATCGGGATATTCTGATCCATCATGTCGATCGGGAATGCTCGGATCGGATCATGACAGAGCTCGGTTATTCCAAGTTTATCGACAATCACGCAGTATGGACCTATCAGCGTCCGGCCTTGATGTTTGAGATCCACGACGTCATGTTTTATGAGTATCTGGCAAACGATGTGGATTATCGAAGCTACTTCAATCGAGTTTGGGACAGCGCGATTTCTTCCGGTGGGCATCGATTTTTGCCGGAACCGGAACTGCATTTTTTGTATCTGATGACTCACACGGCAAAGCATATCATCAACAACGGGATGGGGTTTCGGGCTTTTCTGGATATGGTGTTTTTTTGCCGGTCGGAATCTTCGTTGGACTGGAATTCACTTCAGGAAAAGCTGGAAGAGCTCAGCCTGTATGAGTTTACGCTGCGCTGTTTCAGCCTCTGTGAGGCCTGGTTTGACGTGAAAATGCCGCTTTCCAGCGAGGAGCCTTCGGTCGAGTTTCTGTTGGAATCCACGGAAAAGATTTTTCACGACGGCATTTTCGGCTTGGAGAACGAGGACAACGCCGCGGCCCATTCGGCCAAAGAGATCGCAAGGGATGATAAGCCCTACGGTCTGGCGGCGATACACCTGGTTTTGCGCAGCCTGTTTCCGCCTTATGAGGACATGCAGCTGATCCCATGGTATGCCTGGCTGGACGGAAAACCCTGGCTGCTCCCGGCGGCGTGGGTCTATCGCTGGTTTTACGTTCTACTCAAGAAACGAGACATAGGCGGAGCGAAACTGAAAGAGCCGTTTGGAAAAAAGCTTATTGAAGAGCGGCAGTTATTATTAAAGCATTGGGGCTTATGAAAAGGAGTTGTACGATGAAAAAAATCTTATTTTTCCTTGCTCTTATTCTTATGATCGGTATTGTCGGTCTTCGGGCCTACCAGAGTTATACAGATGGGAACTTAATTTTTTCGGACGCTCAAAAGTCTGTGACCGAAGAAACAACTCAGACTGCGATCCCGGAGACCACCCCTGCGGCTTCAGTGGTTACCGCATCCCCAGAGCCGACTCCCTATGACCCGGAGGAAGTGCTGGATCTGGAAGACATTGACGAGGAAACGGCGCAGGAGATTATCCAAACGGAAACGGAATGGGCTCCTGAGGGTGGCGGCGTTGGCCAAATCACGCCTGCCACAGAGAGCGATAGCACCCCGACTCAGCCGACCGACCAGGCCACCATTGACATTGGTGAAGGCCAGAGCGGCATGATCGGCTTCTGAGAAAACAATCGAAAACCGTCACATTTAGACAAAGAAGAGTCATGATACCAAACGGTATCATGACTCTTCTTTGTTAATTATTGAAAGACTCTGCTTATCCGCCGATCTCTTCCAAGTTCTCGCTGTCCGGGACGTCGATCACAAATTGATCGACAACCTCAAGCGGGGTGAAATCCCCGACGCCGGCCTCGGCACTCTCCGCCGCGGTGGGTTCCGATGTGGCGGCGGGGGCAGTATTCTCATCGACAGCGATCGGCGCCTCCACCGCATCAGGGATTGGCGTTTCCGGCGCTTCCGCCGAAACAGGCACCGCACTCTCTTCCGGTGCAGATTGTACCGGTGCCGAGCCCCCGGCAAGGAAGCGCAGTCCGATTACCAGTGCAAGTACAAGCAACAATAACACAAGAATTAATGCCTTTTTCATGGTTACCTCCTGTTTATAGTCCCCAATCCTGTATAAAGCTCTGTCTCTCTTCAATCTCACGTCGCTGGGTGAAGGCCTCCGTCAACAGCGCTTCGCTCTGTGTACGCTTGTTAATCAGGCAATAGATCCACCGATACACCCAGGCAAATGGCAGCAGCCAGGGCCGCCCATCAACGAAGGAATACCAGGGGATGAGCTGCATATCCCGGTAGGGCGGAAACACCCTCCGCAGCGTCAGTCCCAAGGCACTAAGCCAATACGGGCCGTGCGAGCGTTTGATTTCTTTCGCCGCGTGAGCCCCTTCGTTTTGCTCGTTTTTTAGTCCAAAGGTCCCATCCCGAAACATCTTCTCGGTGCAGTCTTTAAAAAATCCCGACTCCAATTCCGGGACAGAGATCGGCGGCTCAAAGCCAAACCAGCCTCGGCAGAAGGCAAAGCAAACCCGAGTGAAGTCAAGAAGCTGAAGCTTCTCCAGTTCCTTGCAGATCCAATCCCAATCCAGTGGGTATTTCGAACGTTGGCAAACAAAAACAAGGTCAAGAAAAGCACGAAAGCCCATGCCTTTGTTAATGATGTGTTTGGCCAGGTGGGTGATCAGGTAGAGAAAATGGTAATTCTCGTTCCATCCCTTATCGCAAAACGCCCAGGCCCGATCAAAATATCCCTGATAGTCGACTGCGTTGGCCAGATGCTCATAGAACATATGGTCGTGCAGCTCGAACATCAGTTTGTCCGCCGTGTAGGTCCAGACTGCATGATTGTCCACAAAGCAGTCATAGCCCAGAGTGCGCATGATTTCATCGGAACGCTTTCGATCCTCCGTATGGATCAGCAGGTCGATATCCCCCATGCTGCGCAGCTCAGGCACCGGCCAATAGTCTTTCACAATGAAGCCCTTAAAGGGCAGAGCTGCAATTCCTGCTTCTTTGAAGGCTTCCGCGATATCGTGAAACGCCGCTTTGCGATTGGCGTCCAGATACACCGCGCCATAGAAATCCTGATGAAAGCTCTCCAGAACCTCGGACGGCACATCCGCGCTGTTGCGCAGCTGCGCGTAGCACAAGCCTGCCAGAGATTGCTGCTGAGCGATCTCATGCAGTTTCTCCCAGTTCAACTCCGTCGGGACAGAATCCGTCTGCGCCCTGTTGACATGATCCCGCAGCAGGGCAAGAAACACATTCTGTTCGGCTGTCATTCCGCTTCCTCCGCCAGAATATAGCCTGCTTTACTCATCTTTGAGAGAAAGGCAAGCCAGGACACAAGCACGTCCTTCTTTTCTTTGCCCATGACGACCGCGGCCTGATCCAGAATTTTGGGCGCTGTATTCGCTTTCTCCAGAATGCGCCAGAAAGCAGCGGCCTGTTCATTGATCTGCGTCACAAAGGGGCAAAAGGCTTTCGCCTCTTTGGTGGCGATCAGCAGATACTCCCCGCAGACCTCTGTCAACACAACGCCGGGGCGAAGCTTATACTGTTTCATGATTTTCTGCCTCATATTCGTCAAGACATTCCCGGGTGAGCGCAGCTGAGGTCTCATCCCCAAGGTTTTCCAAAAGCCAGACCGGCACCGAGTGAAGAACGGAATCCTCGATTTCGCAGGCGGCTCGCACTTCTTCCTCCGTATCGCCCAGGATCATGAACTGCTGAAACACACGCAAGACAGATTCCCGGGGTGTCAGTCGCCGGATGCTGTTATGATCCGCCTGCTGCAAAACCACAATCCCGCCGAGTTCACCGTTAGCTGTGCCGATGTCTCTCTCCTTCCCTGTCCAGGGGGAAGGATGAAGCCAGAGGCGTCCATCCTCGCGAAGCTGCAGCACCGTTTTGTCTCCGTTGATGAGTTCGATCTCCTCCGGCCATAGCCGCTGCCAGTGGCGCAATTGGGTGGTCTTGCCCGTGCCGCTGGTGGCGGTGATCAGCCAGGCCTTGCCATGACGCAGAAACGAGACGCCGTGGATCACGACCCGTCTATGCCGAAGCAGAAACTGGGACGCGCGGGCGATGAGCATATATTCCTCCGCGTGGGGCGTTAGCACCCCGTCGAAGCAGACAAGGGGGTATTGGCCAGGATCTTCGGGATCCAGAGTCACGTCATACGCCGGGCAACCCACCGCTGTGATATAGTTTTGAAAATACCGGGCTGTCTCCGGCAATTGGAGCCCCAGGCGCAGGCGGAGCCCGGCCAGTTCGATCTCAATGTTCATCTATTCCCGCCCGAAAGCGAGAAAAGGCTACATGATGAGCTTGTTGCTTCATCACGCAACCTTTCCTCTAGAGTTTAAAAACCTGTGCTATTTGTCAGGGAAATCAGCCGCCAATATCATCCTGGGAAGCAGTTTCTTTCACATTGATGCCCAACAGTTCCTGCAAAATGTCCGGTTGATCATCATGGTCAGCATCTACAAAATCAAAGATTTCCCAGCATTCGGTATCAGCATTATGAACGAAACCGTTCTGCGTTAACCAAGCTTCCGTTACGACGCCGTAATAATCGCCGCCTTCCAAAAGCATAAAATCTTCAATTGCAAAGTACATAGCTTATCCTCCTCTGCTGTAAAGCTCACTCAAGGCTCAGCGGGAACAGTAGCAGCTTGCGTGTAATAGATGCCGCCGCCGGTTGTGTTCGTAAGAGGATTCTCACCCTCGTTTACCGTATAATTACCGGTCTTGACTGTACGCGTGATAATACCGGCAACTTCAACCTGATCCGGGGTCTTGAAATACGGGCAATACACAAAGCCTTCACCCTCGGTGACAAGCTTGTCATCCTGCCACACAGCCACATAACCGCCGCCGCAGGTAGGCGCGATCGTCTTGGCCGTGATGGTGGTCTTTGTGGTTCCGATATAATCCGCAATCACAAAGCTTCCGGTAAACTTGGTCTTGTTTCCAGAGGTCTTGTTGATCTTATACAAACCATAATCGTTATAGTTTGCATCATCCAGGTTGCTGATCAGATAGCCATGCACGATCTTATTGATCGGGTTGGAATGCGTGTCATAGATCAGATGCATGTACGGGGTCAGATAGCTTTCCGGGACTTCCTTCAGGAAGTAGGTCGTACCGGCAACCGGGGTGATTGTTTTACCGCTGACCGTATAGGCGTTCTTCTTGGTCCACCAGCCGGCGCCGCCGTTGTAGGGCTTGCCATTGGCGTCTTTGGTACGGCCATCCGCTGCCGCGGTCGCCGTCATACCACCGACATAGTCGCTGCCGGCCTTGTTGTACTTGGTGTAGTAACCGCCGTACAGGAAGCCGCTGTCCACCTCTGCCGTGATATCAAAGGTCTTGCTGGCATAATCGGCCATCGAGAACTTTTCGATCGTGTTGTTGTTGGAGTGATACACGTAGAAGTACAACTGCTTGTTGGTAAAGGTAACAGTATAAGAATCGTTAGACTTAACGATCTTACCAGTCGCCTTTCTGGCAGCCTTATCAACCGTGACAGCAGCGTCATCACCGGTCGTCACATCCGCTTGATCCCGATCAACCGCGGCAATGGCCGTTACTTCAAAGCTCTGATCCGCAGTCTCTGTGATCGTATAGGTCGCACCGTTGGGAAGGTTAACTACACGCAGGTTCCAACCTTTCTGGAGGGAGACCTTGAAATCACTGCCGATCGGCGCATAGTAGTAACCGGTCTTGCTTCCAGCTTCCATCGCTGCCGTAGCGGTTGTCGTAATGTCTTGGACGAGAGTTTCGCTATCCGCACTCTCGGCAACACTGAACCAAACATTCGGGTCGTTTGCATCAATCGCAGAAGCCGGGAACGTGAAGTTCAAGGTGAACTCAAAGAGTTGACCATCCGCCGCAACACCATCGACAGCTTTGGTCAGGTTCAGGTTAGAGCGACGATCGTTTGTCGCCGTCAGAACATTGCTTCCGGACTGAGCAACATAAAGCTTGTTGCCGAACTTGTAGTAGTCCTTACCGCCGTCAGTGGCTTTCATGTTGTCAGCCAGGGTCTTCAGGGCTGCGGGGGCATCCTCATCCTTAACAAGGATCAAAACCGTCTGCGTGCCGTTGATCATCATGGGATGATACACATCGGAAGTCAGATCCCAACGATAGCTGAAGCTTTCCGGCTCAATAACGGTATAATCGTGTCCGCTGGAGATGACCTCGATCTTATTGGTGGCAGTATCCAGCGTCATCTGACCAAAGGAAATATAGATATCCTTCGTGGGAGTCTGCTCCCAGGTATGGGCACCGGTGCTCGTCGGTTCACCCATGGGAACATCAACATAAGATGCGCCATCCTTCGTAACCGTCAGGGTCACATCTTCTGCCGTACGAGGATCCAGTTCGTTGTTCCAGATCTTCTTGACATTGATCTTGGTTGTGGGAAGGATCATCTCATCCAGTTCCAACTTATCCGGTTCATCCGAATACTGGGTGCCTTTGAACTTATAGGTCGTATTCAGGTGCGTGTTGGTAACCAGATAATAGACGCCCTGAGCATTCTTCCGAATGCCCATGCCTTCCAAGGTCTTCTCATCGGGAACCGGATCGACTTTATTGTTGTTCAGATCCGCAATGTAGTCATAAGCCTCCTGGCTGGGCCAGACCTTGAACTTGATCCGGTAAGTCGTACCGGCCATAACGGTGCCGACAGAACTCAGGTCCCAGGTAACACCGTTGTCCTCGCTGTAGGAAGCGCCGGGAGCACTGGTCCAAGTGGTAAAATCGGAATCCTCGGGACCCTTGATAAAGTACTCGTAGCCACTGGCCTCGCCGGAGACGCTGGCGCTGACAGAGCTGAGAGACGGAACACCGTCATCCACGGTGACATCGGTCGAACCGAGGTTATCCACGATCGTGTGAGCAATGTTGGCAAAGGCATTGTTCAGAGCCGTCTCATCACTGCCGTTGATCGTTTGCTTACCACCATTGTTCATAATGGTATTGTTCAAGGTATTGTAGCCGGACGAACCGCAATAGACGCCATAAAGAGAGACTTTAGGGAGCGCAGCAATCGCTTGAACAGCAGCGGCATTAGCTCTTGCCATTTCTTGAGCGTTACCAGACGTAACAGTATCAATACCGTAGCAGTTCGGCTCACCGTCCGTGACGAAAATCACATAGGTCTCATTGTTGGTATTGCGGGTGTTCAGGATCGTCAGCGCACTGTTCAAAGGAGACTGCCAGTTAGTCGCAGTTCCAAATGTGCCAGTTGCGTAGTTGTAGCTGTTGGCCTGAATATAGGAATTAAAGGGGCTGGCGTTTGTCGTCCAATAATTTGATCCGCTGTTCTGGTGGGCACCGCTTGAAGGATCCCAACTATGAAGTCGATCGACATTTCCATTATACCACCAATACCAATCGGAGTAACCATCCACATCAACATAAAAGTCAAGCAACGCATAGTTGATAACGCCGGGGTGTTCGCCGCCGGTCAGGATTCCGACCAGCGTGTTCACAGCCGCTTTGGCCGCCTGCATGCGGTTGCCGCCGCCGGACATTCTGCTAGACATACTTGAAGTCCTGTCCAACAGAATCAGAACGTTGGCGCCGACAGCGTCTGTCTCCTCGACCGTGGAGCCAGTCACATCGAGCTGAATGGTATAGGTGCCGTCCTCGTTCGCCGTGACAGATTTGGTGGTCGTCGGGCTGGCTATAGTGTCATCTGCGGCGCCGGAAGGATAGGACACAGGCGCCTGATAATACACATAGATGTTGCTTCCGTTCTCAACAGGGAAGCGCTGAGTTTCCGCATCATCTGCTCCGGTAAGCCTTTCGTACTCCCATCCGTGTTCGGCCTTGTACAGCGTGGTCGCAATGCGGATTTCATCTTCGCTCTCCGGGCCGACATAACCAACCTGTCCCGTGAAGGAAAGGCCGTCAAAGGTGTTGGCGATGCCGATGCTGGCCGCCGTGGTATCCAGAGCAGGAACCTTGTCAGAGTCAAGCTCCGTCCCATCGATATTCATCCAGTGGATCGTCGCGCTCTGTTCGGCTCCGCTCTCATCCTTCCAGATAATCGCGTAAACGGAGAAGGAATTGGCAGCGAAGGACAGCTTGACCATCTCGTTGCTGGCCGCGGGAGCCTCGGCAGCGCCAAGACCGGACATGGCCATCATCTGCATGGGCTCAGCAGAGAAGGTCACGGCGGACTCCACGTTCTCGATCACTTCCACCGCAGCTGCATCGCTGATGTGAACAACCTGAGGATCCACAGCCTGGGCGGCCGCGGCGGAGGCATAGCTCACATACACGGGGACCTTCGGCTGGATCTTCTCGCCATTGTGATAGAAGCTGATGTCGGCCGCAGCAATGACATTGCCATCGACAGCCGCATCGGCGTCAACGAGCTTCTGAACCTCAGCCAGGTTCATCTCGGTCACGACCATCTGGGTGTCCTCGGGGAAAGCGCCCTCGGGAGCATCCACGGTGATCTCCGTGCCGGCGTCGGCACGATAGTTGAAGCTCTGCATCGGATACTCGTCATCCGCAAGAGCTCCGGCCTCTTCGTCGGACTCCTCGACGGCAGCAGGCTCTTCCTCGACGGGAGCGGGCTCCTCAGAGACGACCTCCTCCACGACAGGAGCGGGTTCCTCAGAGACGACCTCTTCCACGACGGGAGCGGGTTCCTCAGAGGCGACCTCCTCCACCACGGGAGCGGGCTCCTCAGAGACAACCTCCTCCACAACGGGAGCGGGCTCCTCAGAGACGACCTCCTCCACCACGGGAGCGGGCTCCTCAGAGACGACCTCCTCCACCACGGGAGCAGGCTCCTCAGAGACGACCTCCTCCACAACGGGAGCAGGCTCCTCAGAGACGACCTCTTCCACGACGGGAGCAGGGACCTCGCCAACAAGCTCCTCCACGACGGGAGCGGGTTCCGACACGAGTTCCTCGACATCCGCTTCCGCGAGAGCAGAAACCGGAGCGAGGGACAGTACCATCATTAATACAAGCACAAGTGAAAGAATCCGATTAAAATTCTTTTTCAAACCTGTCCCCTCCTTCAACGCATAGTTATCCCTATGCTATGTTTACTGTAATAATAATGCATCTCTCTCTTTTTGTCAAGAAAGAGAATATATAATTATCAATCAAATCGGCTCCAAAATCGCCCTTTTTCCTGTCTTTTTTTGAAACAAAATTATGTCAACTGATAATTCCTTCGAACATTTGACAAAGTTTGTTACGCGTCCTGAGACAGGGCTTTTTTCAGGAAGCGGCGAAGCCCCTCCGGCCAGGCTTTTGCGGATGCAAGACCCGTGTCGCCCAGGTCGATGAGCTTGTTGGAACCGTGATAATCGCTCCCCGCCGTGACATACAAATCATACTTCTGCGCAAAGCCCAGCTGCTCGGCGCGGAGGATCGGTGTGAAGCCCGAGTAAAAGGCCTCCAGACCCTGCAGGCCCATGTCCATCAGCCGGCGAATGCGGCGGTCCATGTCCTCCCCGAGGATCAGCTGGTCACCGTTTCCGTAGCTGGGGTGCGCCAGGACCGGGATCCCGCCGCCGCCGAGGATGCCCTCGATGGCTTCCTCCGGGCGGATGAAGTCCAGGCCGACGTGGAGCTTATCGATAAAGCCCTTGATGGCCTCCTCCTTCGTCTTGGCATAGCCGTATTTCACCATCAGATTCCCGATGTGGGGCTTGCCGGGGTTGTCCATGGCCAGCAGTTCCGCCAGGTCCTCCTCCGTGAAGGTAAAGCCAAACTCCCGCTTGAGGAAGTCCAGCCGGGTCCGGATTTTCTCCATGCGCAGGCGGTGCCCGTTCTGTACCAGGCGCTGCATCGCCTCAGCCGACGGGTCGTAGCCATAGCCGAGGATGTGATACTGTCCCCATTCGTCTTTGCAGGAGAACTCCACCCCCGTGAGAAAGCGGGGATCCTCCGGGCCGAGCAGGCTCAGGATTCGCTCACAGCCCTTGATCGCGTCATGGTCCGTCAGGGCAAAGAGCTCAATCCCCGCACGCTTGACGTTTGCCAGGATCTGGGCCGGTGTGTCGGTCCCGTCGGATACGGTGCTGTGCATATGCAGATCGATGAATTTGGGAAGCTCAGAGGTCATGTATCCTTATCCTCTACTATTATAAATATATTAAAAAAGATAGCGGACGCCGGGGATCTTTCTCAGCACCCAGGTCGCCGCAAAGGACAGCGCCGCAACCATCAGCCCGAACAGCGTGAGCCGTAAACCGGGCCAGGCCGAAAGAAGATCCACGTGCAGGAGCTTCAGCGCGATCTGAATCAGCAGCGGGTGCAGCAGGTAGATGCCCCAGGAGCAGTGGGAGGCCTCCGCAAAAAAGCGGCTCTCCCCCCACTCGCTCTGGCTGAAAAGCAGGAAAATGCTCACGGACAGCAGACAGATCACTGGATGAAAGCTGTCGTACTCCCCTCTCCCAACGGGCAGCAGCAGAAACAGAATTACCCCGGCGCAGGCAACCAGCGCCATCCAGCGCCATTTTTTATTGAGGCTGCGGCGGGCGATCAAGCCGCCTAAGCAGACATAGAATAGATAGCCGCCAAAGGGAAAGGGAACGCCGATCGTCAGCCATGGTTTTAAAAACGGGCAGAGAATCGTGAAGAAAAAGAGCAAAAAGGTCAAGATCCGGGCGGTTTTGCGGTCACCCGCGAGCACGGTATGCAGGACCGGCATCACCAGATAGACCCCGATGATGGCATAGACAAACCACATGTGATCCCAAAGATCACCGCTGATCACTCGGTGAAGCGCCCGCAGCAGCGTATCTCTCTGCAGGCCGCGGCCGTGATAGACTTCCTCCAGCAGGGCATAGACCAGGCCGACCGTGAAGAGGACCGCGATATACTTTTTGACATGGCCGAAGCAATAGCGATATCCGCACTCCTGTTTGAGCGTCAAACAGTAACCGGTAATCATGAAGAAAACCGGGACGGCCCAGCGCATCAGCGTGTGCGCCGTCTCCAGGCGCTGCGCCAGCGCGGCGTCCGACGGTAGGGACGCATGGGCGACCGGCGCCGTCACCACATGGATCACCACGATCGCAAGGGCGCTGACAAAGCGGAGGACATCGATGCTGTTTTTTCTCTCCATTGTTCTACCCCTAAATGAGCTTCAGGATACCATCTGCCGATATGCAAAAAGCACTCTGTTCGAAACAGGGTGCTTTTTGCGCTTTAATTCTGTTCCGGCTTCATCGTCGGGAACAGAATCACGTCGCGGATGGAGCTGCTGCCGGTGAGGAGCATGACGGCCCGGTCGATGCCGATGCCCATGCCGCCCGTAGGGGGCATGCCGTACTCCATGGCGTTGAGGAAGTCCTCGTCCAGCATCTCGGTCTCATCGTCGCCGCGCTCGCGCTGTCGGAGCTGCGCCTCGAAGCGCGCCCGCTGGTCGATGGGATCGTTCAGCTCGGAATAGGCGTTGCCCATCTCGCTGGCGTTGATGAAGAACTCAAAGCGCTCAGTCAGACGCGGGTCGGCCGGGCTGCGCTTGGTCAGCGGCGAGACCTCCACCGGATACATGGTGATAAAGGTGGGCTGGATCAGATGCTCCTCCACCTTCTGGTCAAAGCAGGCATAGAGGGCGTTGCCCCAGGTCTTCTCCGCCGCGTCGGCCAGCTCCACGCCCTTGGCCTTGGCGGCCGCCACGGCCTCGGCGTCGTCGCTGATCGCGGCAAAGTCGATACCCACGTACTCCCGCACGGCCTCGATCATGGTCATGCGCTTCCAGCCGGGGCTCAGGTCGATGGTGTTGCCCATCCACTCCACTTCGTAGCTGCCCAGGATCTCCTTCGCGGCGGTGGTGAAAATGCTCTCGGCGATGTCCATCATGCCGTGGAAGTCGGTATAGGCTTCATAGAGCTCAATGGAGGTAAACTCCGGGTTGTGCTTGGTGTCCATACCCTCGTTGCGGAAGATGCGGCCGATCTCATATACGCGCTCGATGCCGCCGACGATCAGACGCTTGAGCGGCAGCTCCGTGGCGATACGGAGATACATGTCGATATCCAGGGTGTTGTGGTGGGTGATAAAGGGCCGGGCCGCGGCGCCGCCGGCGATGGTGTTGAGAACGGGCGTCTCCACCTCCATGTAGCCGCGCTCGTCCAGCAGACGGCGCACCACGCGGATAAAGCGGCTGCGGATCTCGAAGTTGCGGCGGCTCTCGTCGCTCATGATCAGGTCCAGATAGCGCTGGCGATACTTGAGCTCGGTATTGGTCATGCCGTGGAACTTCTCCGGCAGAGGGCGCAGCGACTTGGACAGCAGCGTCACCGCCTCCACATGAACGGAGATTTCCTCCGTCTTGGTCTTGAACACGTAGCCGCTCACGCCGATGATATCGCCGATATCATATTTGCGGAAGTCCTTGAACTCCTGCTCGCTCACCGCGTCGGAGCGGATGTAGAGCTGGATCTGGCCCCGGTCGTCCTTGATGTGGCAGAAGATGGCCTTGCCCATGCCGCGCTTGGACATGATGCGGCCCGCCACGGAGACGGTCTTGCCCTCAAAGGCCTCGTAATCAGCCTTGATTTCCTCCGACCAGGCCGTGCGGTCAAAGCGGGTCTGCTCAAAGGGATTGCGCCCCTCCTCCTGCAGATTGGCCAGCTTTTCCCGGCGCACGCGCAGAATCTCCGAGAGCTCCTGGATCTCTTCCGGCTGCTTGCTGTTATTCTCGCTCATAACGAATCCTCGATTACTCTTTTTTTAATTTACGCGTTCTCCACGGAAAGAATCTCAAAGGTCAGGTCGCCCGCAGGGGCATGCACCACCACAGTCTCACCGGCGCGGTGGCCGATCAGGCCCTGGCCCACCGGGGAGTCGTCAGAGATGCGGCCGGCTTTGGGATTGGCCTCCTGGGAGCCGACGATCTCATAGGTCTCCTCAAAATCGTCCTCCACGTCGCGCACACGCACCACGCTGGAGAGGGTCACGGTGTCCTTCGGGGCGTCGTGGTCGATGTTGTCCACGATCTCGGCGTTCTCGATCAGGACCTTCAGCTCGGCGATCTTGGAATAGAGCTTGCCCTGCTCGGTCTTGGCCTCGTCATATTCGCTGTTCTCGGACAGGTCGCCAAAGCTGCGGGCTTCCTTGATCTGCTCCGCCACTTCCTTCTCGCGCACGGTTTCCAGATAGTTCAGCTCTTCCTTCAACGCGTCCAGGCGGTCCTGGCTCATTTTAAATCTGCTTGCGTTCGTCATAAAGCAGCTCTCCTTTATTATAAATTGAAAACACTGTTCCAAAACCAATGTTGTATTTTACTGAAATCCTCGCCCCGTGTCAACTCAAATATCGCAGGGCCGCCATCAGCTGTTCATCCGCGGAGACGCTGGCAGTGCCGGCCTGACCGCCGGTGGTGCCCTCGGTGGTGCCGGTGGCCGATTCATCGCTGTTATAGACGATGGAGTCGGGCACCACGCCGCCGACACGGGAGATGTCAACGCCGTTAGGCGTCAAATAGCTGCGGGTGGACAGATGCACCGCGCTGCCGTCGGCCAGTTCAATGGTCTCCTGGGAGCGGGTGTTGCCGGTGGTGGGGTGGACAGATGCACCGCGCTGCCGTCGGCCAGTTCAATGGTCTCCTGGGAGCGGGTGTTGCCGGTGGTGGGCACGCCCACGACGGTCGCCCACTGGAACTCCTTCAGCACCGCCGCGCAGAGCTCCGCCTCCCGGAAGGTACCGGTGTTGATGAGCACCGCCATCGGAAACTGGATGCACATACCGTCGGAATTGGTGACCACCTCGTCCCCGTTCTTGCCGACCTCGGAGAAGATCTTGCCGCTGGGCAGTAGATAGTCCAGCAGTGTTGCCACCTCAGTGGAGAGGCCGCCGGGGTTGTTCCGAAGATCCAGCACGAAGGAGATCGCCCCCTGGTTCATCAGGGTCTCGATGGCGTCCACGGCGCTCTGGCCGCTGCCGG
Source organism: Oscillospiraceae bacterium (assembly GCA_902775985.1). GTDB lineage: Bacteria > Bacillota > Clostridia > Oscillospirales > Oscillospiraceae > Limivicinus. The sequence continues at coordinate 61 of CACYOR010000045.1, read as the reverse complement.
CCTCAAAGTTGTGGATCTGGATGTAGCCGGCGCCGGTCTTTTCCAGGCGATAGTGCACCGC
>CACYOR010000044.1:29057-33040 GCA_902775985.1 Oscillospiraceae bacterium | reverse complement strand
AACGCTCGCTAATTAAGCAGCGAGAAGAACAGAATCGTTGTTGTTCTTTAATTTATAAAAGGCGCCCATTTTAAGGATGGTAGGCGCATCCGCCCGCTATTCCTGCCTCCACACCCCCGTCGAAACCGTTACATCCCCTCGTCTCGTCAGACGAAATTCGCTCCATTCCGTTTCCGCGGTTTGGGAAAGAGCCGCGAAAACTACATATCCGCTCCTTCCGTCTTCCTCTCCAACTCAGACCCGCTGCGCTGGGCTCTGAGTTGGTTAAGAACGAAAGATGGATTGACGAAACTCGCTCCACGCCGCTTCCGCCGGGGCGGCGAAAGCTTTGTATCCGCTCCTTCCGTCTTACTCTCCAACTTGGGCCCGCTTGCGCTGGGCCCCAAGTTGGGTAAGAACGATGGTGGGTTGTGCCGATCAGCACTTCTCCGGCTCGGGATACTCCACGCCGAAGGTCTCGACCGTGACCTTCTTCATCACCTGGGGCGTCCGGGGCTTGTCGTTATAATCGGTGCGCACGGCGCAGATGTGATCGACGGTCTCAATGCCCTCGATGACCTTGCCGAAGGCGGCATACTGCCCGTCCAGGTGGGGGGAGTTCTCATGCATGACAAAGAACTGGCTGCCGGCGGAGTTGGGGGCCATGGTGCGGGCCATGGAGAGAACACCGCGGTCATGCTTGAGGCTGTTGGGGAAGCGGTTGACCGTGAACTCGCCTTTGATGCAGTAGCCGGGGCCGCCGGTGCCGACGCCCTTGGGGTCGCCGCCCTGGATCATAAAGCCGGGGATCACCCGGTGGAAGATCAGGCCGTCATAGAAGCCCTTCTGCACCAGGGAGATGAAGTTGTTGACGGTGTTGGGGGCGATCTCGGGATAGAGCTCGGCCTTCATCACATCGCCGTTTTCCATTTCAAAGGTCACGATCGGATTGCTCATCAGGTATTCCTCTCTTTCATCATGCGATCGATATCGCGTTTGGATTGCTTTTCTGCCTCGGAGCTGCGCTTGTCGTAGAGCTTCTTGCCCTTGCACAGGCCCAACTCCACCTTGACGCGGCTGTCCTTGAAGTACAGCGACAGGGGAACGAGCGCCACACCGTCCTGCATCACGCGGGCATTGAGCTTGAGGATCTCCCGCTTGTGCATCAGCAGACGCCGGGGCCGCACCGGATCCTTATTAAAAATATTTCCGTGCTCGTAGGGACTGATATGCATGCCCCGTACAAAAAGCTCCCCGTCCTTGACGGTGCAGAAGCTGTCCTTCAAATTGACCTGCCCGGCGCGGATGGACTTGACCTCCGTCCCGGCCAGCTCGATCCCGGCCTCGTAGCGCTCCAGCACAAAATAGTCGTGAAACGCTTTGCGGTTGTCGGCTATTTTCTTGATGCCCTGCTGTTTCGGCAAGCGTCCCACTTCCTTTCGTGAAAGAAAGTATACCACAGGGGAAGAAAAATGAAAAGGATATTTTGTTAAATATTGCAAGAGTTACAAAGATCAAAAAAGCTGTAATTTTTTGTTTCTTAAACGACTGAAAAATACAACCAAATTAGACAAAATACGGGAGTTTTCTGAAAAAAATCTTCCTTTTTTTTGACTTTTCCCCGTAAAAAATATGGAAATTTCAAAACGGGTATGCTATACTATAAAAGCAAATTATGTAAAGTGAATTCTGTAAAACGCATTATGTGATGTGTTTTATTTGACGGAGGGAGTGGGGCCCTACGGAATATTTCGAAAAGCAGATCCGCAGCGAGGAGAAGTATAAGGGTATCATCGTTCGGGTGCGTCTGGACGAGGCGGAGCTGCATACGGGCAAGCTTGTCAAGCGCGAGGTCGTGGAGCATCCGGGCGGCGTGACCGTGCTGCCGGTGGACAGCGAGGGCAACTGCTACCTGGTGCGGCAGTTCCGTTATCCCTTCGGGAAGATGATGCTGGAGGCCCCGGCCGGCAAGCTGGAAAAAGGGGAGGAGCCCTTGGCCTGCGGCATGCGGGAGCTCTCCGAGGAGACGGGCTTTACCGCCGATGAGATGATCGATTTGGGCCGCTGCTGCACGTCCCCCGGTTTTTCCACCGAAGTGCTTTACGTCTATCTGGCCCTCGGCCTCCACGCCGGGGAGAGCCATCCGGATCAGGACGAATACCTGAACGTGGAAAAGGTCCCGCTGAAAGAGCTCGCCGAGCGCGTGATGCGCAACGAGATCGACGACGGCAAGACCATCGTGGCGATCCTCAAGGCGGAGAAATACCTGCAAAACCGGCTGTAAAAAAGATGTAGTTGCCAAGAACCACAAGATGTGATAAAATACTCTGACGGCAAGTGCCATATCTGGGCTTGCCTGAGGTTTGGAAGGTGCGAACTTTGGAAAAGTATGTGATTAACGGCGGCGCTCCTCTGCATGGCGAGGTGGAAATCAGCGGCGCGAAAAACGCGGCTGTCGCCATCATTCCCGCGGCCCTTCTGGTCGACGGCGTCTGTCGTATTGAGAATATTCCCCAGATCAGCGATACCGATATGCTCCTGACCATCCTGGCCGAGCTCGGCGCGAAGGTGAGCTTTATCAACCGCTCCACCATCGAGATCGACTGCTCCCAGGCCCGCTATCAGGACGCTCCCTATGAACTGATGCGCAAGATCCGCGCTTCCTATTATCTGATCGGTTCCATGCTGGGGCGTTTCGGCTCGGCCAAGACGACGATGCCGGGCGGCTGCAACTTCGGCGTGCGCCCCATCGACCAGCACATCAAGGGCATGACCGCCCTCGGCGCCGAGGTGGATGTGCGGGGCGGCTTTGTGTATGCCGATGCGCTCGGCGGCCGTCTCCACGGCGCCCGCATCTATTTGGACAAGGTCTCTGTCGGCGCGACGATGAACATCATGATCGCCGCCGTCCTGGCCTCCGGCCGCACCATCATTGAGAACGCGGCCCGTGAGCCCCATATCGTGGATCTGGCCAACTTCCTCAACTCCATGGGCGCGGACGTGCGCGGCGCTGGCACCGACACCATCAAGGTCAACGGCGTGGATAAGCTGCACGGCGGCACCTATACCATCATCCCCGACCAGATCGAGGCCGGCACCTACATGGTGGCTGCTGCCGCGACCGGCGGTGAGGTCCTGGTGAAGAACGTCATCCCCAAGCACTTGGAGTGCATCAGCGCAAAGCTGCGTGAGACCGGCACCATCGTGCAGGAGTATGAGGATTCTGTCCTTGTCAAGGGGGCGAGCGCCCTTCGCCGCGTCAACATCAAGACCATGCCCTATCCCGGCTTCCCCACGGATATGCAGCCCCAGATGGGGGCGCTCCTGTGCCTGGCCCGCGGCACCTCAGTCATCACCGAGGGCATCTACGATAACCGCTTCAAGTACGTCAACGAGCTGCGCAAGATGGGCGCGGAGGTCCAGGTGGACGGCCGCATCGCCATCATCGAGGGCGGGCATCCGCTGACCGGCGCTCTGGTGCAGGCCTGCGACCTGCGCGCGGGCGCGGCGATGGTCATCGCCGGTATGGTCGCCTCCGGGCAGACCGTGGTGGAGGATATCCACTTTATCGAGCGGGGCTATGAAAACTTCGTCGGCAAGCTCCAGTCCCTGGGCGCCGACATCGAAATCGTAAATTTTCCTGAGGAGCCGGACGGCTCCGAAAAGATCCTGGCAATCAGCTGATGCAGGTATCGGTCTTTGCCAGCGGTTCCAGCGGCAACTGCCTGCTGCTCTCGGGCTGCGGCAGCTCTCTGCTGATCGACGCGGGAATCTCCATGCATCGGGTCACGGCGGGCCTGAGTGCCGCGGGACACATATGGCAGGATATCGGCGGAGTGCTCATCACCCATGAGCACTCCGATCATATATCCGCTCTTGCCATGATCCTCAAATATCATCCCATGCCGGTTTACGCCCCCAGAACGGTTGCAAATCGGCTTTTTGGCATGTTGCCAGGGATCGAGAGTTGCCTGCGCATCATCCCGGTGGGGGAGCGCTTCGCC
>CACYOR010000044.1:0-29050 GCA_902775985.1 Oscillospiraceae bacterium | reverse complement strand
GAGAGCGTGGGTTACCGCGTGGAGGGGGACGGCGTCTTCGCCCACGCCACGGACATGGGCCATGTGAGTGAGGAGGTGCTGGGCGGTCTTCTCGGGGCGGACACGGCTCTGATCGAAGCTAACCACGACGAGGAAATGCTCCGCTACGGGCCCTATCCCGTCTATCTCAAGCGCCGGATTCTCTCGGACCGAGGGCATCTGTCCAATGTGGACTGCGCCTCTCTGGCCGATCGCCTGGCCGCATCCGGCACCCGGCGCATCATCCTCGGGCATCTGAGCCGGGAGAACAACCGCCCGGAGATAGCTCTGCAGACAGTGCGCGCCGCGCTCTCGGGCCGGAACACGGAGCTCTATTGCGCGCCGGTGAGCGGCTGCCTGAATGTGCCGGTGGAAAGGGGAAGCCTGTGTTAGCCGTCAAGCTGATCTGCGTCGGAAAAATGCGGGAGCGTTTTTATATCGACGCTTTTTCAGAATACAGCAAACGCCTTTCGGCCTATTGCCGCTTCGACTGTGTGGAGATCGCCGAACAGCGGCTCCCGGAAAAGCCCTCCGCGGCGGAGATCGAGTCGGCGCTGAACCGGGAGGGGCAGGAGATCGAAAAGCAGATCCCGCCTGACGCCTACGTGGTGGCTCTCTGCGTGGAGGGAAAGCAGGTTCCCAGCGAGGCGATGGCGGAGCTGATTGCCGGCCGGGAAAACTCCGGCAAACCGCGCCTCTGCTTCCTCATCGGCGGCTCATTTGGCCTGGCAAATTGCATAAAAAATAGGGCCGATTACAAACTAAGTATGTCTAAAATGACGTTCCCACATCACCTCGCGCGAGTTATGCTTGCAGAACAGCTCTATCGGGGGTATAAAATAAAAGAAGGCTCTCGTTATCACAAATAGGTGAAAGAGGAAAAACATGGATTTGAATGTCAAATGGGGCGAATTTATGGACGGGGCGCTGTTGGAGCGCTGGCCGCGCACAGCGGAGGGCAAGCTGGAGACGCCTGTCTTTCTCTGCACCCGCAGCTGTGTGGATTTGTCCGACAAGCTGCTCATGAACATGCTGGAAGCCTATGGAATCCCATGCCTGTGCATGGAACGGGGGAACGGTAACCTTGGCCGCGTCTATCTCGGCATCAGCGGCTATGGAACGGATATCTACGTACCGGAAAATCTTCTGCTTGACGCCAAGCAATTATGTGAGGAGGAAAACAATGAGGAACTATAAGGAAGAGTTTCAGCGCTGGTTTGACAGTCCCGCTCTCAGCGAGGAAGAGTGGAAGGAACTGGACGCCATCAAGGATGACGAGAAAGAGATCGAAAGCCGCTTCTATGCACCGCTGGAGTTCGGCACCGCCGGTCTGCGCGGCACCATGAAGATGGGCCTGCACCACATGAATGTCTATGTGATCCGCCATGCCACCCAGGCCTTCGCCAACGTGATCGCCGCCGAGGGCGAGGAGGCCAAGGCCAAGGGCATCGCCATCGCCCACGACTGCCGCCTCAACGGTCGCGCCTTTGCGGAAGAGGCCGCTGCGGTCATGGCCGCCAACGGCATCCATGTCCGTATTTTCGATTCCCTTCGTCCCACCCCGGAGCTGAGCTTTGCCGTTCGGTACTACGGCTGCACCGCCGGTCTGAACGTGACGGCCAGCCACAACCCCAAGGAGTACAACGGCTACAAGGTCTACTGGTCCGACGGCGCGCAGCTTCCTCCCGACCATGCGGAGGCCATTGCCCAGCAGATGGAGGCCATTGACATCTTCACCGGCATCAAGACCTGCGACTATGCCGAGGCTGTCCGCGAGGGCAAGATCGAGATCATCGGCGAGGAGACCGACGAGGCGTTCCTGAAAGAAGTCATGGCCCAGGCCATCGACACTGAGGCTGTCAAGGCCGCCGCGGACGACTTCAAGATCGTCTATACGCCCTTCCACGGCTGCGGCCACAAGCTGGTCCCCGAGGCTCTCAAGCGCCTGGGCATCAAGCACCTGTACTGTGAGCCGCAGCAGATGGTCATCGACGGCAACTTCCCCACGGTCGTCAGCCCTAACCCGGAGAACCCCGAGGGCTTCTACCTGGCGGTGGATCTGGCCAAGGAGGTCGGCAGCGACCTGATCATCGGCACCGATCCCGACTCCGACCGTATTGGCACCATGGTCCGCAAGGGCGATGAGTATGTCACCATCACCGGCAACCAGATGGGCGTGCTGCTGCTCGACTACATCATCAACGCCCGCAAGAAGCTGGGCACCCTGCCGGAGAACGCCGGCGCGATGAACAGCATCGTCAGCACCACCATGGCCCGCGCTGTGGCCGAGGCCAATGGCGTGCATTTTGAGGAGACCTTCACCGGCTTCAAGTTCATGGCTGAGCGCGTGGCCGCCTGGGAGGCCGCCAATTCCTATAAATATATCTTCGCCTTTGAAGAGAGCTACGGCTACATGGTGGGCGATTACGTCCGCGATAAGGATGCCGTAACCGCTTCCGTCCTAGTGGCGGAGATGGCCGCTCACTATCACCTGCAGGGCATGACGCTTCTGGACGCCATGAACGCCCTGTATGAGAAGTACGGCTGGTACAAGGAGAAGACCCTGAATCTGGTCATGCCCGGTCTGGACGGCCTGGCCAAGATGAAGGCCCTGATGGACGATCTGCGCGCAAAGCCCCCCGAGAACATCGCCGGCGAGGAAGTCATCCGCCTGCGCGACTATCTGGACGGCAGCATCGCCGTGGCCGGGCTGGGCAAGGTGGACAAGACCCCCTTCCGGGGCTCCAACGTGCTGTACTTCGAGCTGGCCGACGGCAGCAGCTTTATCGTCCGCCCCTCCGGCACCGAGCCGAAGATCAAGGTCTATCTGCTGGTGCGCGGCAAGAGCGCCGAAGATTGCCAGGCAAAGGTCGACAAGTATGTAAAATTTGCTGAGGAACTCGGCAAGTGAAAACCCTGCTTCAACTGTTTGCCGCTTTTGCCAGGGTCGGTGTGATGACCTTCGGCGGAGGCTATGCCATGATCCCCATTCTGGAGCGGGAGATCGTGGATCGGCACGGTTGGGCGACGAGTGAAGAACTGATGGACTACTATGCCGTGGGGCAGTGCACCCCCGGCGTCATCGCGGTGAACACCGCCACGTTTGTGGGATACAGCGTGGCGGGTGTTCCCGGCGGAATCATGGCCACCCTCGGGGTGGTTTTTCCGTCTGTGGTCATCATCACGGTCATCGCCGGCATCCTGACCAATTTTGCCGATCTCCCGTCAGTCAAAAGCGCCTTTGCCGCGATCCGCGTCTGCGTCTGCGTGCTGATTTTTAACGCCGTGATGAAGCTCTGGAAGAAGGCCGTGCCCGATAAAGCGACGCTGGTTTTGTTCCTGCTGGTCTTTCTGCTCTCTGTCTTTCTGGATCTCTCGCCCATCGTGTTTGTCGTGCTGTGCGCGGTGGCCGGGATCGTTCTGACAAGAATGGGGGTGCGGGGAAAATGATGCTGTATCTGCGCCTCTTCTGGGAGTTTTTCAAGACCGGGCTCTTTGCGGTCGGCGGCGGCATGGCCACCCTGCCTTTTCTCTATGACATGTCGGCCAAGACGGGTTGGTTTTCCCCAGCCCAGCTTGCGGATATGATCGCGGTGTCGGAGTCGACGCCCGGCCCCATCGGCGTGAACATGGCCACTTATGTGGGCTTTTCCACGGCGGGCATCCCTGGCGCGGTGCTTGCGACTCTTGGTCTGGTGACGCCCTCGGTAATCATCATCCTGCTCATTGCCCGCGTCCTGCATGCCTTCCGGCAGAACCGCTATGTGGACGCCGCTTTTTATGGCCTGCGCCCCTGTTCGGTGGGCCTGATCGCCGCGGCGGGACTTCTGGTGGTGAGGATCGCCCTCTTCGATGTGGAGCTTTTCCACAGCACAGGGGCCTTTCTCGATCTTCTGCGCCCCAAGGCCCTGCTGCTGGCCGCGCTGCTGCTGGTGCTGACTAACGCCGTGAAGGCGACCAAAAAGCTTCATCCGATTGTCTTTATCCTCGCTTCCGCCGTCCTCGGCGTGCTGCTCAGCTTCTAAGTGTGAAGATAAGATAGCTTAGGCAAAAACTCAATACTGCCGAACTCAGGCGCCCTGTCCGATGCAGGGCGCCTTTTATGTTGCTGTCGGCGAGCACCGCCAGGGTCTGAAACTGCACCGAGACCCCGCCCCAGCCGACCATCGCGGAGGCGATGGCCAGGTTTAGCGGCGTCGGCGGCAGTCCTCGAAGAGCGCCGATCCCGCCGCCGATCTCCCAAAAGCCGATCAGAAAGGCCAGAACAGCCTCCCGGTTGCCTTCCGGGAACAGCCGGACGAGCGGCTCCAGAATACCGTTGGCCCGCAAAAGACCGGTGAAGACGGTGAAGCATACCACAAAGCCGCAGACAGTTAACAGCGCGCTCACCGTCTGCTGCACCGCCTCCGGGAGTAATTGGGAAAAGGAGGCGGTCGATACCGGAGTCTTTGCTTTGTGTGAGGAAGGCCGCGGCGCCCGCCGCCGCAGCAGCAGACCCGTCCCGACCGCGGCCAGGGCATGGATGCTGTAGAGGGCCAGGCCCAGTCGGGGCGAGCCGAAGATCCCGGCTCCGACCGCCCCGACCAGAAAGGCGGGACCGGAGTTGTTGCAGAAGGCGAGGAGGTGCTCCGCCTCGTCCTCCCGAATGACGCCCTCCCGCAGCATGTCCGCCAGATACGCCGCCCCCATGGGATAGCCGCCGCAGAGGCCCACAACAAGCGCTGTCGCGCCGACGCCGGAGATGCCGAAGAGCCTTTCAGCGGGGCGGGAGAGCCGTCGGCCCAGGCGCAGCGGGAGCCCCAGGCGGCTTAGCAGCACGGAGATCAGGAAGAAGGGGAACAGGGAAGGGAGGATCAGTTCCAGACAGAGCTGCAGGCCGTAGCGGGCACTCTCGATCGCCTGTCGGGAGGCGACGATCAGAACAAACAGCGCTGCGAGAGCGCTGAGAATGGCAAAGCGATTTTTCACTTCGGTCTCTCCTTGTCTGTGGCACATAGGTGCTCGGTTCCATACGGAGAATAAACTATGTTCCGACGCATAGGATTATACGGACAGGGGGGTGGCGTAACTGAAAAAAGAAAGGAAGCTGCTTCTGGATCTCTCCGAGCGCCTGGAGCTGCCCGCGGAGGCCAGCGTCGGCGCGGCCAAGCTGAGCGTGACGGCCGGGAGACGTATCCTGATCGAAAACCACAGGGGCATTCTGGAATATGGCACGGAGCGGATCTGCGTTGGTCTGGATCGGGGGAAACTGATCCTCTCCGGCGCGGAGCTCTGCCTGCTGGCGATGAACCAGAAGGAGATGCTGATCGGCGGAAAACTGCAGAATTTGGAGTGGGAAGCATGAAAACCGCGGATCGTATCCTGGGCCTGGTGCGCCTGGAGCTGCGCTGCGCCTTTCCGGAGCGGGTCTTGAATCAGTGCGCCTGGCAGGGGATCCTCCTGCGGGATACGGAGCGCCTGGACGCCTGTACTCTGCGCGCCTGTGTGCGGGAAAAGGAGCTGCCCGCCCTGCAGCGCGTCGCGGAGAACTGCCAGGCGGAGCTGCAGCTTCTCGATCAGCGGGGCGGCAGCCGGATCCTCCGTTTCCTGCTGCGCCGTCCGGGGCTTGTGCTGGCGGCGCTGCTGCTTGCGGCGGGGCTTTTCTGGTCCAATCTCCATATCTGGCAGATCGACGTGCGGGGCAATGAGGCACTCAGCCGGGGACAGATCCTCCGTGCCCTGGAGGACTGCGGCGTCCGGGAGGGCTGCTATTGGCCGGGCCTGTCCGTCGATCAAATCCGCAGCGAGATGCTGCTCAAGTTGCCCGAACTTGGCTGGATGACTGTGAACGTGAGCGGTTCGCGGGCCCTGGTCTGGGTGGTGGAACGGGTGGAGAAGCCGGAGATTTACGCCGAACAGGAGGCGGCGGACATCGTCGCATCCCGGACGGGTATCGTGGAGCACACGCTTGTTAAAAACGGACGCAGCCTGGTGAAGCCGGGCAGCGCCGTCCTGGAAGGGGAGAAGCTGGTCACCGGGGCGGTGGACAGTCTGAGCCACCCGACCCGCTATCTACGCGCCAGCGCGGAGATCTGGGCAGATACCTGGTATCAAGAGACCGCCCTGGAGCCGGAAAGCTATGAGCAGAAGACGGAGCTCAGGCGCTCGAAACGGCGTTTTGCCCTGCGATTCGGAAAAAAGAGGATAAATTGTTTCTCCGGGAGTAGAAAAGAGCTTGACGGATATGATAAAATTGTGCATGAATATAAGTTGGGTGTGGAGGGGCTCTTTTCCCTGCCGCTCTCTCTGACGGTGGAGGAGTACCGCCTCTATGAGCGCCAGAGTGCGCAGGCCGACCGGACGGCGGCGCAGCGCAGACTTCGAGAGAATCTGACGGCGGCGGTGGAGGGGGAGATCCTTCAGAGCCGGCTGGATTCCGTCTCACGGGACGGCTGGCTCTATACCGAGCTGCGCGCCCATTGCCATGAGAACATTGCCAGGACGGCGGAGGTCACGCCGCCGTGAAAGGAATACCGATGATAGAAAAAACGATCGAAGTGGAACGGATGGAACACGTCATCAGCGTGTTCGGCTCCTTTGACCAGAACCTGCGCATCATTGAGACGGAGCTGGGGGTCAAAGTGCTGGATCGGGATGACAAGATCCACATCTGCGGCGAGGCCGAGGACGTAATGTTGGCGGAAAAGACCATCAGCTCGCTGCTGAACCTGGCCGCCAAGGGTGAGCAGATCGACGCCCAGAACGTGCGCTATATCCTCAAACTCGTCAGCGAGGGCAAGGAGAGCAAGATCCAGGAGCTGGGGGGCGACGTGGTCTGCATCACGGCCAAGGGCAAGCCCATCAAGCCCAAGACCCTGGGACAGAAGCAGTACTGCGAGGCCATCGAGCAAAACACCATCACCCTGGGCATCGGCCCGGCCGGTACAGGCAAGACCTATCTGGCCGTGGCGGCGGCGGTGGCCGCCTTCCGGGCGGAGAAGGTCAACCGCATCATTTTGACCCGGCCCGCCGTGGAGGCGGGGGAGCGCCTGGGCTTCCTGCCCGGCGATCTGCAGAGCAAGGTGGATCCCTACCTGCGGCCGCTCTATGACGCCCTGTTTGACATGCTGGGCGCGGATACCTATCAGAAATATCTGGAGCGGGGCAACATCGAGGTGGCGCCCCTGGCCTATATGCGCGGGCGCACCCTGGACGACAGCTTCATCATCCTCGACGAGGCGCAGAACACCTCCCGGGAGCAGATGAAGATGTTCCTGACCCGCATCGGCTTCGGCTCCAAGGTGGTCATCACCGGCGACATCACTCAGATCGACCTGCCCGAGGACAAGGTCAGCGGCTTGAAGATCGCCATGAAGGTGCTGGAAGGTATCGACGATATCGCCATCTGCAAGCTGACCGGCGCGGACGTGGTGCGCCACCAGCTGGTGCAGCGCATCATCGAGGCCTACGAGGTGTACGACAAGAAAAACCCGGCGGAACCGGCCAAGCGCCAGCCGCCGAAGCGCTACAAAAAGGGATAAGCGATGGAACATGAAATCTATGTGAGCCGGGAGAAGAAAAACCTCGGCCACCGCAACGCCGCCGCACTGATCAAGAAAGCCGTGAACATGGCCCTGGACGCCGAGCAGATCCCGGTGCCCTGCCTCATCAGCGTCATGCTGACGGACGAGGAGGGCATCCGCCGGGTCAACCGGGACTTTCGCGGCATCGACCGGGCCACGGACGTGCTGTCCTTCCCCCTCAATGAGCTCAGCCCCGGCGCCTTTGACCCGGAGCTCTGCGAGCGGGACCCGGAGACCGGCGCCGTCATGCTGGGGGATATGATGATCTCCCTGCCCCGCTGCGAGGCCCAGGGGGAGGAGTTCGGCCACGGCTTTGAGCGGGAGATCATGTACTTGAGCGTCCATTCCGTACTGCATCTGCTGGGCTATGACCACGTGGACGAGGGAGAGATGAAACGACAAATGCGCCAGCGGGAAAAATTCATCATGGGCGATTGAGCCCGAATCTACAGGAGATACGAAGATGACAAAATCGGCAATGATCACCGTCTGCGGACGGCCCAACGTGGGAAAATCCACTCTGACCAACGCCCTTGTGGGGGAGAAGGTCGCCATTGTTTCCAATAAACCCCAGACGACCCGGAACCGCATCACCGCCATTGTGAGCCGGGGCGATACCCAGTTCGTGCTGATGGACACCCCGGGGTTCCACAAGCCCCGCACGCGCCTGGGCGATTACATGGTCAACGTGGTCAAGGAGAGCGTGGCGGATGTGGATCTGGTGCTGCTGCTGGTGGAGCCGGTGGCCGCCATCGGACCCCAGGAAGAGGCCCTGATCGAGCGCCTGCGGCAGACCGGCGCCCCGGCTCTGCTGGTGATCAACAAGATCGACAGCGTGGACAAGACCCGCCTGCTGGAGGTCATGGCTGCCTACTCCACGGCCTATGACTTCGACGCCATTTTGCCCATCTCGGCCAAGACCGGTGAGGGCTTGGAGGAGCTGCTGGCGGAGATGGAGAAATATGCCGAGGAAGGCCCGCATCTCTTCCCGGACGATATGATCACCGACCAGCCCGAGCGGCAGATCTGCGCGGAGCTGGTGCGGGAAAAGCTGCTCAAGTGCCTGGACAAGGAGATCCCCCACGGCACGGCCGTCGAGGTGACGCGCTTCTCCGAGCGGGAGAGCGGCATCATCGACCTGGAGGTGACCATCTACTGCGAGAAGGAGAGTCACAAGGGCATCATCATCGGCAAAAAAGGCGCCATGCTCAAGAAAATCGGCGAGCTGGCCCGGGAGGACATCGAGGCCTTCATGGGCACGAAGGTCTATCTGCAGACCTGGGTCAAGGTCAAGGAGAACTGGCGCGATTCCATGGCCCAACTCCGCAACTTCGGTTTTACCGAGCAGTAAATCCCCATACAGTAAAAATTTCCATCATGCCACTTCTCTGTTCGGCAGATACTACGGACAGAGGTGAGGCAGATGACGACCGACCCCATTTGGCAGGCCTTTACCGAGACCGGCGATCCGCTCTACTATCTGCTGTACCGCAGCGTGGAGCCGGCCAAAGAGACACAGGCCCAGCCGAAGGACGATGCCGCGGCCCTGGGATAAACGCCGCGGCGGGCGGATCGGAGGTTTACATACCATGTTTCACACCACCAAAGCCCTGGTCCTGCGGGAGGTGCGGTATAAAGAAGCGGATCGGATCCTGACCCTCTTCACCGCCGCCGACGGCAAGATCACCGCCAAGGCCCGGGGCGCGCTGCGCAAGAGCAGCCGTACCGGGGCTGCCACCCAGCAGCTGACCTATTCGGAGATGACACTCTTCGGGAACCGGGGAAAATGGACCGTCAACGAGGCGAGCCTTCTCGAGCCTTTTTCCGGCCTCCGGGAGGATATCGAGCGCTTTGCCCTGGGCAGCTATCTGGCCGAGTGCATGGAGGCATTCTCCGTGGAGGATCAGCCTGACGCCCCGCTGCTGCAGCTGGGGCTCAACTGCCTCTACGCTCTGAGCCGCGGCCTGGCCGATCCCTTGCTTATCAAGGCCGCCTTTGAGCTGCGGCTCATGTGCCTTGCGGGCTTTGAGCCGGATGTACGGGGCTGCGCCGTCTGCGGGAAAGAGACGCCGGTGGAGCCGATCTTTCATCTGGAGGACGGCGGGATTTGCTGCCGGCAGTGCCGCAAAGCCTCCATGGGCGCCTGGGCGGAGCTGGATGAGGCGTCGCTCACGGCCCTGCGCTATGTGGTGGAGGCCCCGGCCAAGCAACTCCTGTCCTTCCGCCTGGAGGGAAAGAGCCTGCAACGCTTTGCCGCGGCGGCCGAGCGTTATTTGCTGCTGCACGCGGAGCGCAGTTTTTCCACACTGGACTATTGGAAACAGTTTCAAAAGACATAAGGAAGACGGATATGAGCTTTTTTGAAAAATCGCTGAATACCCTGGAGCTGCCCGCCGTCCTGGCCATGCTCTCCCAGCAGGCCGTGGGCGAGGCGGCCAAGGAGGAGGCCCTGCAGCTCTCTCCCTCGGTGGAGCGGGCGGAGGTCAAGCGCCGCCTGGAGGAGACCAGCGCGGCCAAGACCATGATGACCGTGCGCGGCAGCCCCTCCTTTTCCGGCGTGAAGGACGTGCGCGCCTCGCTGGCAAGGGCCGATCTGGGCGGCGCGCTGAACACAAAGGAGCTGCTGGATATCGCCCGGGTGCTCCAATGCGCCCGCCTGGTGCGGGGCTATCTGGCCGATGACAGCGTGGGCAAGACCTGCATCGATTCCCTCTTTTACGCGCTGCGGGCCAATAAATTCCTGGAGGAGAAGATCAACACCTCCATCGTGGGCGAAGATGAGATCGCCGACAGTGCCTCGCCGGAGCTGGCCACCATCCGCCGCCAGATGCGCGCCGCCGCGGCCCGGGCCCGGGATGCGCTGCAGAAGATCATCTCCTCGCCCTCCTACGCCAAAGCCCTGCAGGAGCCGATCATCACCATGCGCTCCGACCGCTATGTGGTGCCGGTCAAGGCCGACCACAAAGGCGCGATCTCGGGCCTGGTGCACGATGTGTCCGCCTCGGGCATGACGCTCTTCGTGGAGCCCATGGGCGCTGTCAAGGCCAATAACGAGCTTCGGGAACTCAGCTCCCGGGAGAAGCTGGAGATCGAGCGCATCCTGGCCGAGCTCTCCGCCGACTGCGCCGAGCACCGGGAGGAGATCGACTCGGATTTCCTGCTGCTGGTGCGGCTGGATCTGATCTTCGCCAAGGCCAAGCTCTCCTATAAGCTGGACTGCCAGGAGGCGTCCATGGAGGGGGAGGGCATCGTCCTGCGCCGCGCCCGGCACCCACTGCTGGATCAGGCGAAGGCCGTGCCCATCGACGTGGAGCTAGGGGAGAACTTCGATACCCTGGTCATCACCGGCCCCAATACCGGCGGCAAGACGGTCTCCCTGAAGACCATCGGCCTGCTCGCCTCGATGAACCAGTGCGGTCTCCATATCCCCGCCGCGGACGGCAGCAATCTGCCGGTTTTCCGGCATATCCTGGCCGATATCGGCGACGAGCAGAGCATCGAACAGAGCCTCTCCACCTTTTCGGCCCATATGACCAACATTGTGAACATCCTCTCCGAATGCGGCGAGGGTTCCCTCCTGCTTTTTGATGAGCTGGGGGCCGGCACCGATCCCACCGAGGGCGCGGCCCTGGCCATCTCCATCATCGAGCACGCCAGAAAGCGCGGCGCCATGATCGCCGCCACCACCCATTATGCGGAGCTGAAGGTCTACGCCACCAACGAAGCCGGGGTGCAGAACGCCTCCTGCGAGTTTGACGTGGACACGCTCCGGCCCACCTACCGTTTGCTGGTGGGCATCCCGGGCAAATCCAACGCCTTCGCCATCTCCAAGCGCTTAGGGCTCGAGGAAGCGATCATCGAGGACGCCCGCGGCCGCGTCGGCACCGAGACGGCCAGCTTTGAGGCGACCATCGAAAAGCTGGAGCAGACCCGCGTCCAGCTGGAAAAGGAGCGCACGGAGGCGACCCAGAAGCTGCGCCAGGCGGAGGAGGAGCGGAAAAAGGCCGCCATGCTCCGGGCGGAACTGGAGGTCCGGCTGGAGAAATCGGACATCCGGGCCCGCCGCGAGGCCGAAAGATTGCTGGAAGAGGCGCGCAGCACCGCGGAGGAGGTCTTCCGCGAGCTGGACGACATGAAAAAGCACGCTAACGACGAGGACAATACCCAGCGCATCAACGAGGCACGCAGCGAGCTGAGACGCAGGCTGAACCTATCCGAGGATAAGCTCCGCTCCAACGACACTCTCCCGAAAACGGATGCGGTCTCCTCCCGCCCGGTGGAGCCGGGCGACACCGTACAGATCAAATCCATGGGCATGAAGGCGGAGGTCGTCTCCATCTCGGCCGATCGGGTCCTTACCCTCCGCGCCGGCATCCTGAATCTGACGGCGAAAGAAGACGAAGTGCTGCTGCTGGAGGGCGTCGAGGCCAAGACCAAAAAGGCGGCTGCGGCGGCGAGCGGATCGACCCAGCTTCGCGCGGCCCCGATCGCCTCGGAGATCGACCTGCGGGGCATGGAGGCCATCGAGGCCGTTCTGGCGGCGGAGCGCTATCTGGACAGCGCCGTCATGGGAAAACTCAAGACCGTGACCATCATTCACGGCAAGGGGACCGGGGCTCTGCGCGCCGCAATCCAGGATATGCTGCGGCACAATAAATGCGTCAAGTCCTTCCGCCTGGGCCGATACGGTGAAGGAGAAGCAGGCGTGACTGTTGTCGAACTGAAATAAAAAAATCAAACGAAATTGTGCTTTCCATGTTGAAAATAACGAAACAGCTTTAAGCGGTTGACGATTGATGGGAAATTTGATAAAATGCAGACAGTTCCCATAAGGTAATTTCGTTTGTATAAGGAGTGGCGAGCAATGGTAACCAAAGAGGTCGTTATCAATAATCAGGTAGGTCTTCACGCCAGACCCGCGACCTTCTTCATTCAGAAGGCGAATGAGTTCAAGAGCAGCATCTGGGTTGAGAAGGAAGAGCGTCGTGTGAATGCGAAGAGCCTGCTTGGCGTCCTGTCCCTTGGCATTGTTAAGGGCACCGCTGTCACCATCATTGCTGACGGCGCCGATGAGGAGGAAGCCATCGCAACGCTTTCTGAACTGATCGACTCCGATTTCTCCGAGTGATCTGAGATAGAAATCACAATCAGGGTGTGCTGTTTCGGGCACACCCTGATTTCATGTATTTGAGCTTTTTCATTGGGAGCTTATGAGTTGGGAAGAGAAAGGGTAGAATACAGCATGCTGGAAACTCTGCGGGAAAAAGCGAATCATCTCCCTCTGCTGCCGGGCGTGTACATCATGCTGGACGAGCATAACGAGGTCATCTACGTCGGCAAGGCGAAAAAGCTCAAAAACCGGGTCAGCAGCTATTTCCACGGCGAGCATCTGCCGAAGGTGGCCGCCATGGTGGAGAAAGTGCGGGACTTCAACGTCATCGTCGCCGGCAGTGAGCTGGAGGCTCTGGTGCTGGAAAACTCCCTCATCAAGCGCCATAAGCCCCACTATAACATCCTGCTCAAGGATGACAAGGGCTATCCCTTTATCCGCCTGGATCTGAAAAGCGAATACCCGGTGATGAGCTTATCCAGTCGCTCCGGCAAAGACGGCGCCCGCTATTTCGGCCCCTACGGCGGCCGCTATCAGACCCGGGAGATCATCAATACCATTCAAAAGACCCTGCTGCTGCCCGACTGCGGACGGAAGTTCCCCCGGGATATCGGCAAGGAACGGCCCTGCCTGAACTACCACATGGGCACCTGCGCGGGCTGGTGCCTGCAGGACAGCGATGCGGAGGACTACTGCCGCCGGATCCGGCAGGCGGTTTTGATCCTGGAGGGCAAGAGCGATGAGCTGATGGACTCCCTGCGCGCCCAGATGGAGGCGGCGGCCGAGGAGCTGCGCTTTGAGCGGGCGGCCGAGCTGCGCGATCAACTCAAAGCCGTACAGGCTCTGGCCAACAAGCAGCGGGTGATCTCCACCGCCTTTGCGGATACCGACGCCATCGGCTTTGCCCGCGGCGCCAAGAGCTGCTTTACCGTCCTCCATTTTGTGGATGGGGACCTGGTGGGCAAGGATGTGGAGATGATGGAGGAGCCGCTGGAGGAGGACCCGGAGGCCATCTCCGACCTGGTGCGGCAGTATTACACCGCCCACCGGGGCGGCTGGCCCAAGTCCATTCTCCTGCCCTGCGAGATCGAGGACGGGCCGGAGCTGGAGGAGCTTCTCAGCGAGACGGCGGGGCGGCGGCTCTACATCGAGACCCCCAAGCGCGGGGAGCGGCTGCGCCTCATTGAGAGCGCGGCACTCAACGCCCGGGAGGAGATCCAGCGCCGCACCACCGTGGAGCAGCGCCGTTCCAAGACTCTGGAATGGCTGCAGAAGGCGCTGGAGCTGGAGAGCTTTCCCACGCGCATCGAGGCCTTTGACATCTCCAACCTGGGGGACACCGGGATCGTGGCGGCCATGACCGTCCATGTGGACGGGAAGCCCCTCAAGCGGGATTACCGCAAATTCCGCATCAAAGATCTGGACGGTCAGGACGACTATGCCAGCATGTATCAGGCTGTGTACCGCCGCCTGAAACGCTATCAGGACGGGGACGAAAAGTTCTCCCCGCTGCCGGATCTGCTGCTCATTGACGGCGGCGAGGTGCACGCGGCCACCGCGGTGCGGGCCCAGGAGGACCTGGGGATCTTCGTGCCCACCTTCGGCATGGTCAAGGACGACCGGCACCGGACCCGGGCGCTCATCACGCCGGAGGGCCGGGAGATCGGCATCAGCGGCAACCAGGCGGTGTTCTCCCTGGTGGGCAATATCCAGGAGGAGACCCACAACACGGCCATCGGCTATCAGCGTATGCTGCGGGCGGAGAGCTATACCTCCACGCTCGACAAGATCGAGGGGGTCGGCCCCAAGCGCCGCAGCGATCTGATGAAAGCCTTTAAGTCCATCAAAGCGATCCGGGAGGCCAGCGAGGAACAGCTTCGCCTGGTCGTCCCCAAAAACACGGCCCAGGCCGTCTATTGCTATTTCCACGGAGAGGAGGAGAAGCCATGCGCGTCATCACCGGCTCAGCCCGGGGACGAAAACTGAAAACTCCCGAGAACTACGATATCCGCCCCACCACCGACAATGTCAAGGAAGCGCTGTTCAACATTCTCCAGTTTGATATCGAGGGCCGGCGCGTGCTGGACCTCTTTGCCGGGACGGGCCAACTGGGCATCGAGTGCCTCAGCCGCGGTGCCGCCTCCGCCACCTTTGTGGATAAAGACCGGGACGCCCTGCGCATCGTGAAGGACAACCTGAAAAGCTGCGGTCTGACGGCCGCCGTCGTGCAGGCCGATGCGCTCAGCTTCCTGCAGAAAGGACAGCAGTTTGACCTGATTTTTGTGGATCCGCCCTACGATTCCGGCCTGTATGAGGCGGTGTTGGAACGTATCAATCTGGTTGACATATTGTCGGATGGTGGTATAATAATCTGTGAGGCGCGGCGGGAGAGAAATCTGCCGGAAACGGCCGCTCCCTACTATAAAGGCAAAGAGTACCGCTACGGAAAGGTCAAGCTCTGCCTGTATAAAAAGGATCTGAACGGATGAGCATTGCAATCTGCCCGGGCAGCTTTGACCCCATTACCCTGGGGCATCTGAACATCATTCGCCGCACGTCGAAGATTTTTGACCGCGTGGTCGTCTGCGTGATGAACAACGCCAACAAGCCCAACCCCATGTTCACCGTGGAGGAAAAGCTGGATATGGTCATCCGGGCGGTGGAGCGCTATCCCAATGTGACCGTGGACTGCTCCTCCGGTCTGCTGGCGGAATATGCCAAGCAGTACGAGGGCGCGGTGATCGTCAAGGGTCTGCGGGCCGCCTCCGATTTTGAGTATGAGTTTCAGATGAACCTCATCAATAAGAAGATCAATCCCGCGCTGGATCCATCGTGCGGGAGATGGCCTACTACGGGGCGGATCTGACAGGGCTGGTTCCCAATGAGATCATTCCGGATATTCAGAGAAAAGCAGAGATATGGAGGGCCAAGTGATGGAAAACAACGATGTGATCGAACTGCTTGACAGTCTGTATAGCATGGTTACGGAAGCCTGGGGCGTGCCTCTGGGCAACGACAAATGCATCATTGAGAGGGAAAAGGCGATCGAGATCATCAATCAGATCAAGGAGAGCCTGCCTGCCTCCATCGCCGAGGCCAAGCGCCTGGTGGCGGCCCGGGACGAGTTTATCGGCAATGCCAAGCGCGAGGCGGAATCCCTGCGGAAAAACGCGGAGGAGCAGGCCCGCACCATGGTGGAGGAGCAGGAGATTGTCCGTGTGGCCCGCGCCCGCAGTGCGGAGCTGATCGGCTCGGCCGAGGCCAAATCCCGGGAGCTGCGCAAGGTCGCCAGCGACTATGTGGATGACATCATGCGTCAGAGTGAGGAGAGCGTGAGCTCTGCTCTCGGCCGCATTCAGGCGGCGCGCCGCAATTTCCAGTCCCTCAATTCCGGTGCCTCCGCCGCCAGAGCGGAACAGGAAAACCTGAGCGAAGAATAATCCGTTTTTCCGACACCCCATATATCGGTTCAACCCGATATATGGGGTGTTTTTTTTGCGCGATGGGCACATTTTGAGAACTTCAAAAGGCTCAAAAGTATGACAAAAAACATCAAAAAGTTTCCCTTGACTTTTTCAAAACAGCTCCCCTATAATGGTGGTACGAAGTGGTTGAAAGTGGTGGAAAATGGTGTTTTCACCCAAGGCTGGGGGGCTGGATCCGTGACAGGCGAATATCAACATTCTCTTGATAACAAGGGACGTCTTTTTATCCCTGCCAAACTCCGTGATGAGCTTGGCGAGGTTTTTTTCATCACCTTATCCATGGATCGCTGCCTCTGCGCCTACAGCAGTGACAACTGGCAGATCCTCTCGGATAAGGTGAGCGCCATGCCCTATGTGAAGCAGCGGAAAATGCGTCCGCTCTTCGCCCATGCCGCCCGCTGTGAGCTGGACGCCCAGGGGCGGGCTCTGATCCCGCAGGCACTGCGCAGCTATGCGAATCTGACGAAGAACGTAACGGTCATCGGCTGCAACAACCATGCGGAGCTCTGGGACAGCGAAGCCTGGAATGCGGTCTATGCCGAGGAAACAACGCCGGAAAATATCGCGGCGGTGATGGAAGAATTGGAATTTTGATGGAACAGCCCAAACATGTTTCGGTACTCCTGCAGGAGTGTATTGACAATCTGAACATTCACCCGGATGGGATCTATGTGGACGGAACGCTGGGCCTGGGCGGACACTCCTATGAGATCGCCTCCCGCCTGACCACAGGCCGGCTGATCGGCATTGACCGGGATGAGACCGCCATTGACCGGGCCGGGCGCCGCCTGCAGCCCTTTGCGGATCGCATCACCCTGGTGCACGGGAACTTCAGTGACGCGGCCGATATTCTGGATTCGCTGAACATTGAGGCGGTGGATGGGATGCTTTTTGACCTCGGTGTGTCCTCACCACAGTTGGATGAGGCGCAGCGGGGTTTTTCCTATCGGGCCGAAGCGCCTTTGGATATGCGCATGGACGCCTCCGAGGGGCTTACCGCCTATGAGGTGGTGAACACCTGGGATGAGGGCCGGCTCAACCGCATCCTCTGGGATTACGGCGAGGAGCGCTATGCCCGCCGCATCACGGCGGCTATCCTGGCGGCGCGGGCGGAGAAACCGATCGCCTCCACCCTGGAACTGGTGGACATCATCAAGAGCGCCATGCCGGCCGCGGCCCTGCGGGAAAAGCAGCACCCGGCCAAGCGCAGCTTCCAGGCCATCCGCATTGCGGTGAACGATGAGCTGGGCGCCATCGCCTCCATGATGGAGACCGCGCCGGACAAACTGAAGGTGGGCGGACGGCTCTGTGTGATCAGCTTCCACTCCCTGGAGGATCGAATCGTGAAAAGCGGCATCGCCGCCCGGGAGAACGGCTGTACCTGCCCTCGGGAAGCGCCGATCTGTACCTGCGGTTTCGTCAAAACGCTGCGGAGTGTCAGCCGTAAACCGATTTTACCGAGCGAGGAAGAGATCGAAAACAATCCACGCTCCCGCAGCGCGAAGCTTCGCGTGGCGGAGAGAGTGTGAAACGAATGAAGGAACTGAACGAAACCCTGTTTAAAGCGATCTGCCTCTGCTTTTCTGCCTGTATGCTGGTGCTTTCCCTGTTAACGACGATAGATGCGGCAGCTCAACGGGAACAGCAGGACAGATTGCAGCGGGAGATTCAAGCACTTTCGGCGGAAAACGAATCCCTTCGCAGCCGGGTGGAAGCGGAGCTCAGCCTGGAAGAGATCGAACGCTACGCCCGGGAGGAGCTGGGCATGCAGCCCTGCGGACCGGGACAGATCGTCTATCTTCAAGCGCCGCTTTCTTGAAGTTCTGAAAGCCCCTCCATGTGAATATTCTTATTACCAGACGCGATGGACAGCCTGGATGGCATGACAGTGCCAAAACGGGTTTGAAAATCGCGTTTATTCTGGTATAATGGGGGCCGCGGAATGAGAGCAGGGGGAGCACTGCCGGGACCAAACCGGCAAATGCTGCGGAGAATACTGTTTTTGATGGCGTTTTTCGGCGTCTTTGTGTTTGCCGTGCTGGCGGCGCGGCTCTTTCAGCTTCAGATCCTGGAGCATGAACGCTATGAGCGCCTGACGATCCAACAGCAGCTGCGCGAAGCGCCGAGCTCCGCCTCCCGCGGCACGATCTACGACACCAATCTCAATCCGCTGGCCATCAGCGCCTCGGTGGACAACGTCTATCTGAGCCCGGCGGAGATCGAGATGTACGGCGAGGATAAGGAACTGATCGCCCGGGAGCTGGGCGGCATCCTCCAACTGGATCCGGAAGAGATCCGGGAGAAGGCCTCCCGTAGCGGCTCCTGGTATGTGACGGTGGCGCGCAAGCTGGAAAAAGAACAGGCTGACCTTGTCCGCGCCTTGAAAACGGAGTATAATCTCCGCGGCGTCCGTTTGGAGACGGATACCAGACGCTATTATCCCAATTCCTCCCTGGCCTGCCATGTGATCGGCTTCGTAGGTACCGATAACTACGGCTTGGAGGGGATCGAGGCGGAATACGATTCCGCGCTCTCCGGCAGCGCCGGGCGGAGCCTGCGCGCCACCAACGCTTACGGAAGCGATCTGCTCTTTGCCCCCTTCGAGGCCTATGAGCCTGGGGAGGACGGCTTTGATCTGGTTCTGACACTGGATTCCACGATCCAGTTTTTTATTGAAAAACATCTCAAACAGGCTGTTGCGGATTACGATATCCAAAATGGCGCCGGCGCGATCGCCATGGATGTCAATACCGGGGCGATCCTGGCCATGGCCTCCCTGGACGGCTATGATCTGAACCATTTTCTCGACGTGAGCGCCGAGGTGCAGGCACAGATCGAACAGGCGCCCAGCGAGGAGGAGGCGGAGCGCCTGCGGCGCGAAGCGCAGACGCGGCAGTGGCGCAACAAAGCTCTGTCCGATACCTACGAACCCGGCTCGACCTTTAAGATCATTACCCTCTCCATGGCCTTGGAAGAAGGGGCGGTCAGCCTGAGCGACGGGTTTTACTGCGGCGGAAACGTGAGCGTCAAGGGACGAAACAATCCCATCCGCTGCTGGAAGACCGAGGGCCATGGCTCGCAGACCCTGACGCAGGCCGTGCAGCACTCCTGCAACGTGGCCTTCGTCAACATCGGCCAGCGCGTAGGGGCGGAGACCTTCTATCGCTATTGCGAGGCCTTCGGCTTTCTGAACAAGACCGGAAACCCGGATGACAACCTGACGGCCAGCACGGGCATCGATCTGGCAGGGGAGAGCGGCAGCATCTGGTGGAGCGAGAATACCTTTTGTTCGCCGCGAAACCTCTCCCAGCTGGCGGCGGCCTCCTTCGGCCAGACCTTCACGATCACGCCTCTGCAGCTCATCACCGCGGTCAGCGCCTGTGTCAACGGCGGAAAGCTGATGCGGCCCTATGTGGTGCGGCAGCTTCTGAACCCGGACGGGAGTCTCGCCTATGAACGGGAGCCCCAGGTCGTGCGGCAGGTGATCAGCGAGGCGACAAGCCGCACGGTGCGTTCCATCCTCGAGCAGGTGGTGGGTGATCCCAAGGACGGTACCGGGCGAAACGCGGCCGTGGCCGGCTATCGGATCGGCGGCAAAACGGGGACCAGCGAAAAGGTCAGCCTGGAGGCTCAGACCGGAGAGAAACAGTACATTGTCTCCTTTATCGGCTTTGCTCCGGCGGACGATCCGAAAATCGCAGTCCTGGTGTTCCTGGATACGCCTTCCAACGCCTCCGGCGTCTATATCAGCGGCGGGCAGATGGCAGCGCCGGTCGTGGGAAACATGATGGCGGATATCCTGCCCTACCTGGGCGTGGAGCCCCAGGAGGAAGCGGAGAACCGAGGAGATGTGCAGATGCCGCTGCTGCAGGGGCTGAGCCTTTGGGAAGCGACGGAGCGGCTCAAAGAGACCGGGCTGCGCTGGCGCAGTATCGGCGAAGGGGACAGCGTCAGCGATCAGCTTCCGGCCCCGGGCGTGATGTTGGCGGCGGATACCGAGGTGCTGCTCTATCGCGGCGCCGAGCCGTCTGAAGAACTGGAGACGGTGCCGGATCTGAGCGGGATGAGCTACGACGAGGCGCGGGATACCCTGAGTTACTACGGCTTGTACATCCAGACCTTGAGCCCGATTCAGGAAAACGAGAAACAGACCATCGGCAGCCAGAACGCGGCGGCCGGTTCCAAACGAAAACACGGAGATGTGATCCAGGTCACTCTTGTCAGCGGGGACGACTCCCTGCTGGGAAAATATTGAGGTAAGCTATGAAACTGAGAGAGATCCTGCAGGATTTGCAGGTGCTGAACATGACCGCCGATCCGGAGACGGAGATCCGGGGCATCAGCTATGACTCCCGAAAGACGGAGCCGGGCGATCTGTTCGTCGCCATCAAGGGCTTTGAGGCAGATGGACATCGTTTCATCCCCAAAGCGCTGGAGAAGGGGGCGGCGGTGATCCTCTGTGAGGATGCGCCCGGGGATGATACCCCCTATGTGCAGATTGCGGACTGCCGCTATGGCCTGGCCATTGCCAGCGCCAACTTTTTCCGCCACCCGGCCAAGGAAATGAAGATCGTCGGTTTTACCGGCACCAGCGGAAAAACCAGCTCGACCCAGGTCCTCAAGCATGTGCTGGAGACCGAGCTTCATACGAAGGTGGGCCTGATCGGTACAAACGGCAACATGATCGGCCAGGAGCAGCTCCATTCCGAGCGTACAACACCGGAGAGCTTTGAACTGCAAAAGCTTTTTCGCCGCATGGCGGACGCGGGCTGTACCCATGTGGTGATGGAAGTGTCCTCTCACTCCCTGACCCTGGAGCGCGTAGCCGGCATCACCTTCGACGTGGCGGTGTTTACGAATCTGTCCCAGGATCATCTGGACCTGCACGGGACGATGGAGGCCTATGCCGAGGCCAAGAAGAAGATTTTTTCCCAGTGCAAAGCGGGCTGCATCAACCGGGACGATGCCCGCGCCGCCTTTATGGCGGAAGGGGAGAGCTGCCCTCTCTTCACCTACGCTATCGAGCAGGATGAGGCCGATCTTGTGGCCGAGGATATCTCTCTGACGGCCGGCGGCGTCAGCTTCACGGCGGTGAACGGAGAGGAGCGGAGTCCGGCAAAGCTCGCGATCCCGGGAATGTTCTCTGTTTATAATGCCTTGAGCGTGATCGCGGCGGGGCTCTGCCTGGGCCTGAGCCTGGAGCAGTGCACCGACGGCCTTGCCTCGGCGAGCGGTGTGAAGGGCCGCATGGAGTCCGTGCCCACCGACGGGGACTATCACATCCTGATCGATTATTCCCACAAGCCGGACGCCCTGGAAAAGGCGCTGAAGACGCTGCGCCCCCTGACGCGCGGCCGCCTGATCGTCCTCTTCGGCTGCGGCGGCGACCGGGATCACGGAAAGCGCCCCATCATGGGCCGCATTGCCGCGGAAAACGCGGATCTGGTCATTGTGACCAGCGACAACCCCCGCACCGAGGAGCCGGAGGCCATTATCGCGGACATCACCGCGGGAATGAAGAACTGCGATACCCCGACGCAGGTCATCTGCGATCGGGAAGAAGCCATTGCCTGGGCTATTGACAAGGCTGCCCCCGGTGATGTAATATTACTCGCCGGGAAAGGACACGAGGACTACCAGGAAGTCGGCCATGAGAAGCGTCACATGGACGAGAGGGAGATCGTGGCCGCCTGCCTGAAAAACAGAAATCACGCCGGAAAGGCGTAGTTTGGAGATATATATGACCATTCAGCTGATTACGGCCTTTGTCCTGGCCTTTTTGATTGCGACGGCCTTCGGTAAGTTTTACGTCCCCTGGCTGAAAAAACAGAAGGCCGAACAGATGATCAAGGAGATCGGCCCGGACTGGCATAAGTTTAAAAACGGCACGCCGACGATGGGCGGTGCGATGTTCATCCTCGCGGTCACGGTCGTGTGCCTCACGGTCGGCTTCCGCAGCATGCTGAACGGGCGCTTTGTGCACATCTTTGTGCTGCTCTTTGCGCTGGTCTTTGGCCTGATCGGTTTCCTAGACGACTGGGAAAAGGTGCATCAGCATCAGAATACCGGCCTCTCCGCCCGGGCGAAGTTCCTGCTGCAGCTGGTGGCCGCCCTGGTCTTTATCCTGGTCATGCGGCAGATCGGCTTCCTGCAGCCCAATTTGTACGTGCCCTTTTTCGGGACGATCATCCATATGCCGGAGTGGCTGTACTTTGTCTTTGCCGCCTTTGTGATTGTCGGCACGGTCAATGCCGTGAACATCACCGACGGTGTGGACGGCCTGGCTTCGGGCACCTCGATCCCTGTGTTCCTGTTCTTCGTCGTGCTGACGATGGCCTGGGGCAGGGAATATCTGGAGCTCGGCATCTTCGCTTCCGCCATGGTGGGCGGCCTGATGGGCTTTCTGGTCTATAACTTTAATCCCGCCAAGGTCTTTATGGGCGATACGGGTTCGCTCTTCCTCGGCGGTGCTGTGGCGGCCATGGCCTTTGCCTTTGACATGCCCCTGATCCTGATCACTCTGGGCATCATCTTCATCATCGAGACGCTCTCCGATATCATCCAGGTGGGCTACTTCAAGCTCTCCCACGGGAAGCGGGTTTTCCGGATGGCGCCCTTCCACCATCATCTGGAGATGGGCGGCTGGACCGGGAAAAAGTGGAAAGAGAAAGAACTTTTTTTCCTCTTTACAGGCATATCACTGCTCTTTGCCATCATATCCTTTATAGGGGTGTATCAGCGCTACCTGTAATCGATGGATGCCGGGGAGGTGGGACCATGCGTTATGAAAGCGCCCGCCTCACCGGCTTTTCTGTTTCGGAGGGGAAGGAGAAGCGCGGCGGTGTGGATTTTAATTTCTTGCTGCTGGTTTTGCTGCTTCTGGCGATGGGCGTCGTGATGGTGCTCTCCTCCAGCTATGCCCGGGCTTACTATGATCCCGGCCATGTGACCGGGGGAAACGCTGCCTATTATTTCATCCGTCAGCTGCTGTATGCCTGCTTTGGCGTTGCGTTGATGCTGCTGGCCTCCCGGCTGCCCATGGGCTTTTACCGGCGCTACGCCTTTCCCTTTCTGCTTGTGACGCTCCTTTTGCTGGCCCTGGTCCCTCTGATCGGCGTGCGGGCCAACGGCTCCCGGCGCTGGCTAGGCGTGGGCGGTCTCACGGTGCAGCCCTCGGAGCTGGCCAAGCTCGCCGTGATCCTGTCCTTTTCCGTCCTGATTGTCCGCTATCGCGGCAGGATGGGCAGCGTCCGCTGGGGGATCCTGCCCTTTGCCGGGATCCTTGCGGCCATTGTGGGGCTCCTGGTGCTGGAGCCGCATTTTTCCGCCTCCATCATCATTCTCGCGCTGGGGGCGGTGATGCTCTTTCTCGGCGGCGTGCATCTGATCTGGTTTGTGACGGCTTTTGGCGCTGTGGGCGCGGGCTTTGTCGTTTTGATGACCTTTTTCCCCTATGCCTCCAGCCGGATCACGACCTGGCGGGATCCCTTTTCCAGCTCTTCCGACGAGGGATATCAGATCGTCCAGTCTCTCTATTCCATCGGCTCCGGCGGGCTCAGCGGTCTGGGCTTGGGCGGCAGCCGGCAGAAGTTTCTCTACTTGCCGGAAGAACACAACGACTTTATTTTTTCCGTTCTCTGTGAAGAACTGGGCTTTATTGGTGCACTGCTGGTACTGGTGCTCTTTGCCCTGCTGATCCTGCGCGGCTACTGGATCGCGCTGCACTGCCGCAGCCGTTTTGACAGTCTGGTGTGTGCCGGCATCACCACGCTGCTGGCCCTTCAGGTGTTCCTGAATGTGGCGGTGGTGACCAATCTGATGCCCTGCACCGGCATCTCCCTTCCGTTTTTCAGCTACGGCGGCACGGCGCTGCTGATTCAGCTGGGGGAGATGGGAATCGTGCTGAGCGCGTCCCGTGACATTTTGGAAGAAAGGTGAAAGAGAAATGAAATTCATCCTGACCTGCGGCGGTACGGCCGGACATATCAATCCCGCTCTGGCGGTGGCCGGACGGCTGCGGGAGCTGATGCCGGACAGCGAGTTTTTGTTCCTCGGCGCCGAGGGCAAGATGGAGATGGAACTGGTGCCCCGCGAGGGATATGAGATCCGACCTCTGAAAATCACCAACATCAGCCGCGGACGCTCCCTCTCCGCCATCGGCCACAATCTGAGCACGCTCAAGAACGTGATCGCCTCGGAGCGTGAAGCGAAGAAAATCATCCAGGACTTCCAGCCGGATGCGGTGATCGGCACGGGCGGCTATGTCTGTTATCCGGTGCTGATGGCGGCCTCCCGTCTGCATATCCCGACCCTCGTCCACGAGAGTAACGCCGCGCCGGGCCTCACCACGAGGCTCCTGGCTGAGCATGTGGATCGGATCCTGGTGGGCTTTGAAGAGAGCCGGCAGCACTATCCGAATCCGGAACGGGTCGCTGTGACCGGCACGCCGGTGCGCGGAGAGTTTGCCCGCTACACACAGCGCTCCGCTAAAGAGGAGCTGGGCCTGGACCCCGAGCAGCCTCTGGTTGTCTCGGTCTGGGGCTCTCTGGGCTCGGGGCATATGAACCAGACCCTTACGGAGATGCTGCCTCTTATGGGAAAGCAGCGGGATTTTCGGCTGATCCACTCCATCGGCAGCCGGGACTATGCGGTGATCTCCGAGAAGCTGCAGGCACTGGAAATCCCGGCGGCGGACTGCGGCGCGGATGTGCGGGAGTATATCTACGATATGCCGCGGGTGATGGCTGCGGCGGATCTGATCCTCTGCCGCGCGGGCGCTTCCACCCTGGCGGAACTGACCTATCTGGGGAAACCTGTCATTATCGTTCCCTCGCCGAATGTGACGGACAATCATCAGGAGAAAAACGCCCGCGTTCTGGAACGGGCGGGCGGTGCCCGGGTCTTCCTGGAGGGAGAGTTCGATGCCGAATCCCTTCTCAACGAAGTGAAAGCGCTGCTGGGCGACAAAGAGACGCTCAAGAAAATGGGGGAGGCCATGCACTCTCTCTCCGTGAGAGATGCCACCGATCAGATTTGTGACGAGGTGCTGAAGCTCTGTATGAAATAAAAACAGCGGCCCCTGCAATCATTCGATTGCAGGGGCCGCTTGCTGCGTTTATCAGTTTTTCAGACTCTGGAGCGGTGCCGGGATCCGGCCGCCGCGGGCGATGAACTCGGCCGCCGAGCCCTCGTGCAGAGGCATGATCGGCGCGGAACCCAGGAGCCCGCCGAAGTCGATCCGCTCTCCCACCTGTTTGCCCTTGGCGGGGATCAGGCGGACGGCGGTGGTCTTGTTATTGACCATACCGATGGCGGCCTCGTCAGCGATGATGGCGGAGATGGTCTCGGCGCCGGTGTCCCCGGGAACGGCAATCATGTCCAGGCCAACCGAGCAGACACAGGTCATGGCTTCCAGCTTATCCAGGCACAGAACCCCTTCCTCGGCTGCGGCGATCATGCCTGCATCTTCCGAGACGGGGATGAAAGCGCCGGAGAGACCGCCCACATGGGAGGAGGCCATGACGCCGCCTTTCTTGACCGCGTCGTTGAGCAGGGCCAGGGCGGCGGTGGTGCCGTGGATGCCGCAGGTCTCCAGACCCATGATCTCCAAAATCTCGGCCACGCTGTCGCCGCGGGCGGGCGTGGGGGCCAGAGAGAGATCCACCACGCCAAAGGGCACATCCAGACGGCGGGAGGCCTCCTGCGCAACCAACTGCCCCATGCGGGTGATCTTGAAGGCGGTGCGCTTGATGGTCTCGGCCACCACGTCAAAGGGCTGGCCTTTACAGCTTTTGAGCGCGTGGGCCACGACGCCGGGACCGGAGACGCCCACGTTGATGACACATTCCGGCTCGCCCACGCCGTGAAAGGCGCCGGCCATGAAGGGGTTGTCCTCCACGGCATTGGAAAAAACCACCAGCTTGGCGCAGCCCATCGGGTCAATGTCGGCGGTCTGGCGAATGATGCGGCCCATCAGCGCCACGGCGTCCATGTTGATGCCGGCCCGGGTGGAGGCGACGTTGACACTGGAACAGACCAAGTCCGTTTCGGTCAGCGCCCGGGGAATGGAACAGATCAGGCGCTTGTCGCTCTCGGTAAAGCCCTTGTGGGCCAGAGCCGAAAAGCCGCCGATGAAGTTGATGCCCAGAGTCTTGGCCGCCCGATCCAGGGTCTTGGCCAGCGGGGTATAGTCCTCGGCCTCACAGCTCGCCGCGACCAGGGAGATCGGCGTCACGGAGACGCGCTTGTTGACAATGGGAATGCCGAATTCCCGCTCGATCTGCTCCCCGGTGGAGACCAGTTTCTCCGCCTTGCGGCAGATCTTCTCATAGATGCGGTCACAGCAAACCGTAATGTCCCGGTCGGCGCAGTCCAGAAGGCTGATACCCATAGTGACCGTCCGCACGTCCAGGTGCTGCTGATCGATCATTTCGATGGTCTGCAGGATCTCGCTGCTGTTGATCAGATAACTCATGCCCTCGCCTCCTCAGATGCGGTGCATGGCTTCAAAAATATCCTGCCGCTGGATATGGATGTCCAACGAGCGCTCCGCCCCTTTGGCCTTGAGAAGCTCGGCCAGTTCGTTGAAGGGCAGGGTGCAGTCGGCCAGATCCACCAGCATGATCATGGCAAAATACTCCTGCATCAGGGTCTGGCTGATATCCAGAATGTTGATCTCCTGCTGAGCCAGCAGGGAGGTGACATAGGCGGTAATGCCTTTGGAATCCTTGGCGAAAACACTGACGATAGCTTTCATGATCCATCCCCTCTACTCTGTTCTGATCACTATTTTATCAGCTTGGGCTGGGGATTGCAATACCTATGAAATAGGTATATAATAAACAACAGTTTTTCGAAAAAGAAGGGAGTTTCGGCATGCTGGATCGCTACGGCCGGACAATTACATATCTGCGT
Organism: Oscillospiraceae bacterium; assembly: GCA_902775985.1. Classification (GTDB taxonomy): domain Bacteria; phylum Bacillota; class Clostridia; order Oscillospirales; family Oscillospiraceae; genus Limivicinus. The sequence goes on along the minus strand of CACYOR010000044.1, from coordinate 1,961 downwards.
GTGTCCGTGACTGAGCGCTGCAATCTCCGCTGCCGATACTGCATGCCGGCGGAGGGCGTGGCAAACTGCCCGGAGGAGCTGAGCCGGGAGGAACTGCTGCGCGCGATGGAAGCGGCGGCGGGGCTCGGCATTCGCAAGCTGCGTATCACCGGGGGCGAGCCTCTGGTGCGGCGGGACATTGTGGAGCTCTGCGCCGAGGCTGCGGCCCTTGACGGTATCCAGGAACTCTGCATCACCACCAACGGCACGCTCCTGCCGGAACTGGCGCGGCCCTTGAAAGAGGCCGGCGTGCGCCGGGTAAACATCAGCCTGGATACGCTTGATAACAAGAAATACGCGGCGATCTCCCGCTGCGGTTCGCTGGAGATGGCCTGGAAGGGCCTGGAGGCGGCGCTGGACGCGGGCTTTGAGAAGATTAAGCTGAACGCTGTGCTGATCGGCGGCTTCAACGACGATGAAATCCCTGCGCTGGCGGAATTGACAAAACAGTATCCGGTGGATCTGCGTTTTATTGAACTGATGCCCATGGTGGACAGCGGGGAATTCGGCCCGGAGGCCTTTATTCCCTGTTCCACGGTGCTCCAGAAACTCCCGGAGGCACAGCCGGTGGAGCAGGATGGCGGCGTGGCGAAGCTGTATCGCCTGCCGGGCGCTCAGGGAAACCTGGGGCTGATCAGTCCGGTGAGCGCGCATTTTTGCGCCCAGTGCAACCGCCTGCGTCTGACGGCGGACGGGAAGCTGAAACCCTGTCTCCATTCCGCGGCGGAGTATTCCCTCCGCGGTTTGGACGCGGAGGGGATGCGGGCCCAGTTTGAAGCGGCGATCTTAGGCAAGCCCCGCTGGCATGGTGTTCTCTCTGCGACGGAGCACAGCAAGGCCGGTCGGAGCATGAACCGGATCGGAGGATGAGCATGGAAAAGGACTTTACCCATTTTAATGAGCAGGGACGCGCCAAGATGGTGGACGTGGGCGAAAAGCCGGTCACGACCCGGACGGCGGTGGCCGCGGCGCGGGTGCTGGTGAACCGGGATACCTTTGAGCGCATCCACACGGGCGGCATGAAAAAAGGCGACGTGCTGACCGTGGCCCAGGTGGCCGGGGTTATGGGCGCCAAGCGGACACCGGATCTGATCCCCATGTGCCATCCGATCCTGATCGACGGAATCGATTTGAACCTGCATTTGGACGAAGAGCGCTGCTCGGTGGAGATCGAGGCCACCGTCTCCTGCGACGGGCGTACCGGCGTGGAGATGGAGGCGCTGACAGCGGTGAGCACGGCCGCTCTCACGGTCTATGACATGTGCAAAGCCGTACAAAAGGATATGGTGATTTCGGATATCCGTCTGCTCCGCAAAAGCGGCGGCGTGCACGGCGATTTTACAAGGAGTGATCCGGCGTGACTGCCACTATCAAAAATGTCTGTATCAGTGAGAAAAAAGGGGAGCAGAAGCACCCGATAGATGCGATCCGTCTGGTACCCCATCTGGGTATCCCGGGTGACGCCCATGCCGGCGACTGGCACCGGCAGGTGAGTCTGCTGGGGCAGGAGAGCGTGGATCGCCTGCAGGAGAAGATCGCCTTTAAGCTCCACCCCGGCGCCTTCGCGGAGAACATCCTCTGCGAGGGGATCTGCCTCTATCAGCTTCCGGTCGGGACCAGACTCCGGATCGGCACAGCCCTGTGTGAGGTGACGCAGATCGGTAAGGAGTGTCATGCCGACTGTGCGATCCGCCGTCAGGCCGGGGATTGCGTGATGCCGCGGGAAGGGATTTTTGTCATCGTCCTTGAGGAGGGCGAGGCAAAGCCAGGCGATACCATCGAGGTTCTTACAGAATGAAGAAGGAGGAGCAGAATTGCTCCTCCTCAGTCTGTCAAAAAACTACCCAAATGCCCTCGCTTCTGGTAAAATAGGAGCGGGGGTGTTGTCATGGACGAATGGAAAAAAGACGCGCGGCGAGATG
>CACYOR010000043.1 GCA_902775985.1 Oscillospiraceae bacterium | reverse complement strand
AGCGGCAGCCCGTTTGGGCTGCCGCTTGCTGTGTTTATGGGTTTTGGGATCAGTCACCAAAGGTCAGCACCTGCTGGGTCTTCAAGCCGGTGGCAGAGAAGGTGGCGTAGTCCAGGTCGGTCAGGCCCTGGGCCTCGGGGTACTTCTCCGCGACGACGGCGGCCAGCTCGGCCTGCAGCTCCTCGTCCACGAACTGGCGGGCATAGCCGGAGTCATAGACGTTCAGGAACCAGGGAGAGGTCACCACGATGCGGGTGGGGATGATCTGATAGAAGTTCATCGGGGAGCTGGAGAGGTAGGCGTACAGGGCCTCATCGTCCATCTCGGCCAGCTTCGCGGTGGAAGGCAGGGTGGCGAAGTAGTTGCGGGCCTTGGCCACAAAGACGGGGACTTCCTCCTCGCTCAGCTCCGCGAACTTGATGGAGCGGAAAGTGCCGGTATACTCCACGCCATAGCTCATGAAGTAGGTGGGCAAGACGGGGACTTCCTCGGAGCAGATATCGCCCTCGCGGATCTGACGAGTCCAGTACAGATCCACGTTGGGGTTGACCATCATGTTGTTGAGCTTGGCGGTGTTGGTCTCGCTGGAGCCGAAGAGCGTCATGTCAGCCGGATCCAGCACGTACTCCACACTGCCGATGGTGGGGACGTTGTTGTAGGAGGTGGCGATCTGGTACATCTCGCGGTAGTTGCCCTCGGCGCCCTTCAGGTAGTCGAGGATCAGCGCGGTCTTCAGCTCATCGCTCAGCTCGATGTCGCCGAAGTTGATGCCGCCCTGACCGGAGACGGTGGCGGAGGTGACCGCATCCACTCCGGCGGCCATGTTGTAGGCGTCGGCGGGCACATAGCCGTTGAGATCGGCCCAGACACCCAGGTCGATGTCGGCGCCCAGGGCCTCCAGATAGGCCTCGGTGGCGGCGGCGAGAACAGCGCGGCTGGTCAGGGTGGCGCCGGCGACGCCGTCCACCTTCAGGCTGTTGTTCTCCACGATGGCGGCGGGGATCTTCTCCAGCGCCTCGCGGCCGACGGTCTCCTCTTCCTTATCGGTGACGGCTTCCACGGCGGTGATGACGCCGTCCTCGACGGTGACGGTCACGGTGACGGTCTCATCCAGGCCGGGAGCCGTGGCGGTGACGCTGTTGTCGGCGGCGGCCAGGGCGCTGCCGCTCAGCGCCAGGGTCAGCGCCAGGACGACAGCCAGAACAGTTTTCATGCGTTTCATGCTTTCATACCAACCTTTCTTCGTTTGCTTTCCCGCAAACTCTTATAAATCTATGATAGCACGATGCCCGCCTCCTGTCAAAGGAAGCGGGCAACTTAGGCCGATAAAAGAGTCCTGCGGACTCTTTTATCGGGAGGGTTTGCAGCCCAGTGCGCGCACTCGTCGTCCGCTGCAAGCGGACGATTCGCACACTTCTGGGCTGAGAAGTGTTTTTTCCGAGGTACACGCCCCCGGAAAAAACGGATTTAACTGCTTTTTCGCCTTGCGAGGCGAAAAACTCTGCGAGGCTTTTTGAGCACTCTTGCCGCAGAAAGCAAGATACTTTTTACAACTTACAGCTTCAGATAGGCCATCAGCAGGGCGTAGGTGTTGCGCAGGCCGTCCAGATGGGTGCGTTCATAGCCATGGCTGTTGGCCGTGCCCGGGCCGATGGCCGCGTGGCGGATGTCATAGCCGGCCAGCACGCTGCCGTCGCAGTCGGTGCCGTAGTGAGGCGTGAAAATGTCCATCACGTAGTCCACGCCCGCGCGGATGGCCGCCTCCCGCAGTTCGTTGGTCAGGCCCCAGTGATAGGGGAAGCGGGAGTCCTTGGCAAAGATGGAGACCTTGTGCTCATCGGAATTCTGGTCCGGGCCGGTGGGCGCGATATCCAGGGCCAGCATGTCCTCCACGCCTTCGGGCAGCCAGGTGGTGCCGTGGCCGATCTCCTCATAGGCGGCAAAGTAGAACCAGACCTTCCGGTTCAGGGTCTTCCCGCTCTCCTTGAGGGCCTTGATCGCCGTCAGCAGCACGGCCACGCAGGCCTTGTCGTCCACAAAACGGGACTTGAGGTAGCCGTTTGCGAGCCGATAGCGGGGCTCTAAGGCGATCATATCGCCGGTGTCGATGCCGAGGGCGCGGGTCTGCTCGGCGCTCTTCACGTCCTCATCCAGTACGACGCAGACGTTGGCGCGGAAATCGGGCGCGACGCTGCGCAGCTCCTCCTCTGTCACGTGGATGGAGTTGGGCGTGCGGCAGATGGCCCCCGTGAAGACCTGGCCGTCCCGGGTGTAAACGCGGACGTTCTCGGTCACGCAGTAGAAGGGATAGAGCCCGCCCACCGGGCAGACGTTCAGCGTGCCGTCGGCGTTCACATGGCGCACCATGAGGCCGATATCGTCCAGGTGGGCCGTGACGGCCAGACCGTGGCCCTCGCCGCCCAGGTCGGCGATCACGCCGCCCTTGTGGGTGAGCCGATAGGCGCAGCCCAGCTCGTCCAGCAGGCCGCACAGGAGCTTCTGGATCTCCTCATACTGGCCGGTGGTGCTGTCCACCCCCACCAGCTTCTCAAAGCAGTCCAGGCAGTATTTCTCGTCAAACGCAAGCATTCTTCGTTCCTCCACAATAGTTATCATGTTGGCGTATTCCACGCCAAAGAAAAGCCTTTCATCTGCGGCGACGCGGTCTTCGCATCCCCTTCGGGACGGACCAGAAAGACGCCGATCAGCAGCATTGCAGCGATCAGAACAAGCTGCCACAGGGCGACGCCGCTTCTCCGCCCCTTCATTCGAATTCCACCGTGGCGGGCGGCTTGGAAGTGATGTCATAGAGCACGCGGTTGATCCCCCGCACCTCGTTCACGATCCGGACCGACACCGCGTCCAGCAGCTCATAGGGTAGGCGCGTCCAGTCGGCGGTCATGAAATCCGAGGTCTGCACGCTGCGCAGCACCACGGCGTAGTCGTAGCTGCGGCCGTCGCCCATGACGCCCACAGAGCGCATGTTGCTCAGAGCGGCGAAATACTGGCTGCTGCTCTGATCCAGCCCGGCCCTGGCGATCTCCTCCCGGAAGATGGCGTCCGCCTGACGGAGCATCTCCAGCTTCTCCCGGGTGATCTCCCCGATCACGCGGATGCCCAGGCCCGGGCCCGGGAAGGGCTGGCGCATGACCAGATATTCCGGCAATCCCAGCTCCCGGCCCAGCTGCCGCACCTCGTCCTTGAAGAGCAGGCGCAGCGGTTCGATGATCTCCTTGAAATCCACATAGTCCGGCAGGCCGCCCACGTTGTGGTGGCTCTTGATGACGGCGGCTTCACCCTTTCCGCTCTCGATCACGTCCGGGTAGATGGTGCCCTGCACCAGATACTCCACCGAGCCGATCTCCCTGCCCACCTGCTCGAACACGCGGATGAACTCCTCGCCGATGATCTTGCGCTTCTCCTCCGGCTCGGTGACGCCGGCCAGGCGCTGCAAAAAACGCTCCTGGGCGTTCACGCGGATGAAATTCAGATCCCAGCGGGCAAAGGCCGCCTCCACCTCGTCGCCCTCGTTGAGGCGCATCAGCCCGTGATCCACAAACACGCAGCTGAGCTGGCTCCCCACCGCCTCGGCCAGCAGGGCCGCGGCCACGGAGGAGTCCACACCGCCGGAGAGGGCCAGCAGCACTCTGCCGTCCCCGATCTTCTCCCGCAGCGCGGCCACGGTCTTTTGCTTGTAGTCGGCCATGGTCCAGTCGCCCACAGCGCCGCAGACCGCATAGAGGAAATTGTGCAGCATCTCCCCGCCGTAGACGCTGTGGCGCACCTCGGGGTGAAACTGCAGGCCGTAAAACTTCCGCCGCTCGTCGCAGATGCCCACCGTGGGGCAGGCCGCAGAATGGGCCACCAGCCGGAAGCCCTCCGGCACGGCGGCCATGTAATCCCCGTGGCTCATCCAGGTGACGCTGCGCTCGGGCAAGCCCCGGAACAGGGTGCAGTCGGGATCGAAGACCGTCTCGGTCTTGCCGTACTCCCGGGCCGTGTCGTCCTGGGCGGCGGTGACCCGCCCGCCCAGCATCTGGGCCAGGAGCTGGCAGCCGTAGCAGATGCCGAGGATGGGGATCCCCAGCTCGAACAGTCCGGGATCCACCTTCGGCGCATCAGGCAGATAGACGCTGTTGGGACCGCCGGTGAAGATGATGCCGATGGGCGCAAAGCGGCGGATCTCCTCCAGCGGCATGTCATAGGGCCGGACCTCGCAGTAGACGCTGTTTTCCCGCACCCGGCGGGCGATCAGCTGGTTATACTGCCCGCCGAAATCCAGAATCAGGACCCTCTGCATCTCAGCCCTCCTCCGGCGTCGGGATCGGCCGGCGCTTGTGCTCGCTGACGCGGTGATAGCGCTCGATAATGGTTCGGTCTTTCTCGCTGGCCGCACCGGTGGCGAGATAGCGGTCGATGGCCGCATAGCTCACGCCCATCTCCGCCTCGTCGGTCTGGCCGTCGAAAAGGCCGGCGGAGGGCGCTTTCGTGACGATGTGCTCCGGGGCCTTCAGCCAGGCGAGGAAATCCAGCACCTCGGTGGCCATCAGATCGGCGATGGGGTTGAAGTCGCAGGCGCCGTCGCCCCATTTGGTGAAGTAGCCCATGTAGCGCTCGCTGCGGTTGCCGGTGCCGGCCACCAGGCGGCCCTCGGCCGCGGCGATCGCATAGAGGGTGGTCATGCGCAGACGCGGCGCGATGTTGGAGACGGCCGCGTCGTTCATCTCGCTCACGCCCTCCAGTGCCTTGAGTTCCGCCTCCCGCACGGGCGTCAGATCCACCAGGCGGCTCTCGATGCCGAAGGCCTCGGCCAGGGCCCGGCCGTCCTCGGCGTCCTCGCCGTAGTTCCGGCGGGAGGCGCAGGGCATCAGCACGCCCACCGTGTTCTCGCAGGCCGCCTTGCAGAGGATGCCCACCAGGGCGCTGTCCTTGCCGCCGGAATTGCCGAACACAATGCCGCGCACATGGCTCTTCTCCACCAGCTCCCGGATGAAGGCCACCCGCTTTTCATACTCTTTCGCATAGTCTCTCATGTCTTTCCCTCCATGGATGCTTCGATCAGTCCCCGAAACAGGGGATGCGGCCGGTTGGGCCGGCTCTTGAACTCGGGATGAAACTGCACGCCGATAAAGAAGCGCTTTTCGCTCAGCTCCACCGCCTCGACGATCGTGCCGTCCGGCGAGGTGCCGCAGAGGCAGAGCCCCTTTTCCTGCAGCGTCTCCCGAAAGTCGTTATTGAATTCATAGCGGTGGCGGTGCCGCTCCCGGATCTCCGCCTCCCCGTAGCAGGCGGCCATCCGGCTCCCCGGCCGGATACGGCAGGGATAAGCGCCCAGGCGCAGGGTGCCGCCCTTGCTGACGCTCTCGCTCTGCTCGGGCAAAAAGTCGATGACCTTGTGGGGCGAGGCCGGGTTCAGTTCCCCGGAGCTGGCGTCCGCGAGACCGCAGACATGCCGCGCAAACTCGATCACCGCCACCTGCATGCCGAGGCAGATCCCCAGATAGGGGATATCCTGCTCCCGGGCATAGCGCGCCGTCGTGATCATGCCCTCCACGCCCCGGTCGCCGAAGCCGCCGGGGACAATGATGCCGTCGCAGCCGGCCAGTTCCCTCGCCGCCGTCTCCTCCGTGATCGTCCCGCTGTCGATCCAGCGGATCTCCACCGCCGCCCCGCAGGCATAGCCCGCATGGCGCAGCGCCTCGGCTACCGAGAGATAGGCGTCATGGAGCTGGACGTATTTGCCCACCAGCGCGATCGTGACGGATTTATCCAGCGTCTTGATGCGCTGCACCATCGCGCGCCATTCGTCCAGCTGGGGTGCCCGGGTCCAGAGGCCCAGCTCCCGGCAGACGATCAGGGAGAAATCCTCGTCCTCCAGCATCAGCGGCGCCTCGTAGAGGATGGGCAGCGTGCGATTTTCGATGACGCAGTCGGGCTTGACATTGCAGAACAGAGAGATTTTTTCAAAGATCGCCTTCTCCAGCGGCTCGTCACAGCGGAGCACGATGATGTCCGGGGAGATGCCCATGCCCTGCAGCTCTTTGACCGAGTGCTGGGTGGGCTTGGTCTTGTGTTCGTCGCTGCCGCGCAGGAAGGGCACCAGCGTCACATGGATGAACAGCGTGTTCTCGCGGCCCTGCTCCAGGCCCACCTGCCGCGCCGCCTCCAGAAAAGGCTGGCTCTCGATGTCGCCGGTGGTGCCGCCGATCTCGGTGATGACCACGTCCGCGCCGGTCTTCTCCCCGACCCGGTAGATGAAGTCCTTGATCTCCTGGGTGACGTGGGGGATCACCTGTACCGTCTGGCCCAGATACTCTCCGCGCCGCTCCTTATTGAGTACGTTCCAGTACACCTTGCCCGTGGTCAGGTTGGAATACTGGTTCAGATCCTCGTCGATGAAACGCTCGTAGTGGCCCAGATCCAGATCGGCCTCCGCGCCGTCCTCGGTCACATAGACCTCGCCGTGCTGATAAGGGCTCATGGTACCGGGGTCCACATTGATATAGGGGTCCAGCTTCTGCGCCGCCACCTTCAGGCCCCGGCTCTTGAGCAGGCGGCCCAGCGAGGCCGCCGTGATGCCCTTGCCCAGGCCCGAAACCACACCGCCGGTTACAAAAATGTATTTTGTCATTCTTTTTCTCCTCCGTCAAGGGTTTTTCCGCAAATGCGGGGGAGGGACAAAAAAACGTCCCCCGATGCCTTAAGGGGGCACTTGGCCCCTGGCATCCGGAAACGTTCCGAAAAGCGCTGTTCCATTGTATGGGAAGATGATAGCACAAGGCCTTTGCCCCTGTCAAGCGCCGGTTTTTCAGCGATATCCCCGGCCTTGGGCTCATCATTTCGAAAAGCTATCGCTCTCCCTGCGCTTCAGCGTCAGCCAGTCCCGGAGGGCGGGGCGCGCGCTGGGCATCAGATCCTCGGGCAGCTCGTCCCAGGAAAACCAGCGAAGCCGGCTCACCTCTTCCTCCTGAGCCTGGAGGCTCCCGTGCCAGTGTCGGCAGCGGTAGACGTGATCGATGACGGAGACCTCGTCCCCGTTGGGATAGCAGAAATGCAGCTCCGGCCCGGAATAGATGCCCAGCAGCTCCAGGCTCTCGCTCTCCAATCCTGTCTCTTCCCAAAGCTCCCGCCGGGCGGCGTCCTCCACCACCTCGTCCAGCTCCACCGCGCCGCCGTGATAGCACCAGAGGCCGTTATCGGCCCGGAGCTGCAGCAGGACGCGGCCGTCTCCATCCTCCAGGATCACGCTGGCCGCGGGCATGAGCAGCGGCCGATGTCCGACCAGGCGGCGCAGGTCCATGATATAATTCGGCATAGACAGACTCCTTTTCTCGTATCATCGGAAAACAGGGAACCGCCCGGGCGGTTCCCTGTTATGCTCTCAATAGAGCGGATCGTTATAGGAATAGGAATAGGAACCGGGCGCCTCCTCGTAGCGCATCACTTCCCGCAGCCATTCATAGGCGGGGGCCAGTTCATTGCCGTAGGGCGTGACGGCGGTATAGCGCCACTTGCCGTCGGTGGGGTTTTCGGTGCTGGTGTTGATCTCGCAGTTGGGGATGCGCGCCTGCAGCTCGGCCACCTGCTCCGCAGGGACCGGCGTATACATGCCCAGATACACACGCTGCAGCTGCGGCATGTCGTAGAGGGGCGTGATGTCGTGCAGGGCGAAGTTGTAGCAGAGGTTCAGATCCGTCAGGTTCTGCAGCCGCGCCAGGGGGCGCAGATCGTTGATGCAGGTGGTCTGCAGCTCGGCATAGCGGAGCTTGGGGCAGGAGGCCAGCGGGCTCACATCGCTCCAGTTGCCCATGGCCAGCACCGTTGCCTCCAGATCCGGCATATAGCGGACGAAATCGATGCTCTTCATGTAGGAGTTGTGGCCCAGGTCCAGGTATTTGACCTTGGTGCAGTATTTCAGCGACTGGGTATTCTCCGGCGTCAGCTCGCCGCCGATACCGGGGTTGGAGGCGAGGATGCGCTCCACGTCCGTGCGCACGCTGTAGCCCGCGCGGCCCTCCAGCGTGTCGCCGAACCAGATGCGCCAGACCACGTTGGCCTCGGGATGGGCGTCCCGGATCTCGGCCATGTGCTCGTCATCCACACCGCAGCTGTCCATGTCCAGGTAGCGCAGCTTCGGCATGCAGTCGGTGACCGCCTTGACCAGCGCGCCCTGGTCCTCCATGGGGATATGGGTCAGGTTCATCTCCTCGCTGTCCAGGCTGAACTCCTGGCCATAGAGGGTGAAGTCATAGTTCACCTGCAGCTCCGGTCGGTCTGCGCGCAGCCGGGCCAGCGCTTCCCAGGGGATCGTGCTCGCCGCCGCGTCACCCGTGCCCAGCTCCAGGGTTTTGAGATTGGGCAGGAGCGCCGCCCAGGCGAAGGTCTCTTCCATCGTCTTTCGATCTGCGCCGGCCAGGTCGATCTGCTCCGTGTTCTCGTCACAGCTCTTCCCGTTCAGCGTGACGTGAAAGAGAAAACTCACATCCGGGCGCAGCGCCTGCAGCTCCCGCAGCGCCTCCGCGCCCAGCGTGTCGGCGTCTACGCTCGCTTTTTGCAGGTTCGTCAGCTCCGGCAGGCTCTGCCGCAGCTCATCCAGGCTCTTATCCGAGAGATCCATCTCCGGCTGTCCCCGGTCGATCACGATCTCCTCGGTGGGTTCCGGCGTGGCCGCCGTCTGGGCCGCCGCGGGGAAAAGTGCACCGCAGCCGCTCAGCAGTGCCGCGCACAGCAGCGCAGCCAGGCCGGCGCCAATCAATTTCTTTGCCATATGTAAAAGTGTCTCCTTACGTATTCGACAGGTATTGTGAAATCGGCTTCACAATGGCATTAGTACAGGGGATCGTTGTAGGACAGGGAGTAGCAGTTGGGCACGTTGTCATAGCCGAACTGCTCGCGCAGCAGCTTGTAGCGCGGGTGCAGCACCTCCTGCAGCCAGCCGGTCTCATCGAAGAGGGCCAGGCTCAGGTCTGTGTAGCCGACGATCTTCCAGTTGCCCTCGGAGGGGGTGCCGGCCTCGGTGTCCACGCCGTAGACCGCGGGGTATTTCAGCTCGCGCGGCGTATCGGGCAGCGTGAGGTCGGGGACGTTCAGCTGGATCTGCGCCCGCAGCTGCTCGATCTGCTCGGCGGGCACATGCTTGGCGGTGATGGCGCCGAGCCAGACGCGCTCCAGCTTCGGAAGCTCAAACAGGGGCGAAATGTCGCTGACCACCGGGCGCAGCTCATCCTGGCCCACGTTGCGGCCGATGTTCAGATGCACCAGCTCCTTGCAGTTGACCAGAGGGCTCAGATCGGTGACGTTGGTGGAGTTGATCTCCAGGTACTCCAGATGCGGGCAGTTGGCCAGGGGCGAGATGTCCGAGACGTCGTTAATGGAGATGATGAAAACCTCCAGATCGGGCATATAGCTGACAAAGCTGATGTCGTTGATGTCGTTGTTGTGGCCCAGGTCCAGATATTTGACCTTGGTGCAGTATTTGAGCACCTGGATGTTGTCGGAGTTCAGGTCGCCGCCGCGCATGGGCGAGGAGGCCAGGATCTTCTCCACATCGGTGCGCACGCTGTAATTGGTGCCGAAGTTGATGCGCCAGACGATGTTCATCTGGGGGAAGTCGGCCTGCAGGGAGGCCATGGTCTCATTGCCGATGCCGCAGGTGTCCATGTCCACGCCGACGCAGTTGCGCATCAGGGGCAGGACCCGGCGCACAGCCTCGCCGTTGTCGTTCATGGGGATATGGCTGAAGTTCAGCATCGCATCGGACAGGTTGGCCTGCACGCCCCAGAGGGTAAAGCCGTAGTCCAGAACAGCGTTCGGGCAGGCGGCGCCGATGGCGTTGACCGTATCCCAGCCGATGCCGCCGGTCTCATCGCCCAGATGGATGGTCTGGAGATTCGTCAGGTTGGGCAGGGCGGTGATCGCCGCGCTCAGCTGCTCCGGCGTGGCCCCGGTCAGATCCAGCTCGGTGGTCTCCGGGCCCATTCGCTGGCCAAGCAGCTCCACATCGTACTTGAGTTCCAGACCGGGCAGCCGCTCCTGCAGCAGCTTCACCGTGTCATAGCTGAAGCCGTTTCCGCCCACGGTGCCCAGATTGGCCGTCTTGACATGGGGCAGCGCCAGCAGCAGGTTGGCCGCATCCGCCGCCGCAGCGGCGTCCAGACCGCTCAGATCCACACTCTCGGCCCGGTTGTTCACCACACTGCCGTCCGGGAAATTGACGGTATAGCTCACGTCCACCTCGGGATGGGCGGAGGCCCAGGCGGCGATCTCATCGTAACAGGTGCTGCCGGAGAAATCCGCCTTGCGCAGCTGGGTGAACTGGTCCAGCAGCGCCGTCTCCCCCGCGGCCAGGACCACGCTCAGCTCCTCGGTGTCCTCCGGGAAGCTGCCGCCGGTCAGGGTCACCTTCGGCGTGATCAGTGAGGGCAGCTTCGGGCCGGAGGAAACCGGCGCCGACGCGCTCTCCGCCTCGGCCCCCTCAGGGGCTGCGGTGACGATCGCGGGCACCTTCACCGCCGTCGACTGCAGCGGGGAATAGGTGCAAAGGATCAGAAATCCAATAAAGAGCAGAGAAAGTATCGCAACCGCGACTCGTTTCGCTTTCATCGTCTCTTCCTCCTCTTAAGTCAGAAAAAATCTCGTAAAATTTAGTATAGCATTCCCTGGCACGATTTGCAAGAAATGTTATTTTCCTACTGTTTTGCGCTCCAGTCGATGGGCTCGCCCAGTTTGACCACCAGCACGCCGTCCACATCCTTCAGGCAGCCCTGAGCCGGATAAGCCGGCATGGCCTGCACCCGCTCATCGCTCTGCAGCGCCTGCCAGATCGCCGTGTCCGCCATCTCCGCCCGGGTGTTGAGCACATAGCGGAAATAGGCCTTGTAGGCGTTATAATAATAGAAGCACTCGGAATAGGGCACGGCGCTGGGATACTCCGCGCCGGTGATGTCATAATAGGCCTCAAAGCCATAGATCTGGGGATAGAGGGTCTGATCCGCCCCCACAAAAACCAGCGGCGTCTCTCCGGGGACATAGTCCGGCTCGGCCTCGATGCGGCCCAGCACCCGGGTCATCAGAGAGAGGGTGGCCTCCTGCTCCAGATCCTTTTTCACATAGACCGCGTTGGCCGTCTGGACATTGCCCCAGAGGAGCAGAAGCAGCAGCAGAGTGGCCGCGATCCCGGGGACGCTCCTTTCTCCCGGGCCCTGGAGGGTAGACTCCCCGATCAGCAGCAGGGGCAGCAGATAGGCCAGCCAGAAGGCATATTTCATCAGGTCGTGCACATCCTCACCGCTGAAAAGCCTCGCCGCGTTCAGGCCCAGGGGGAGCAGCAGCACCAGCGCCAGCAGCAGCAGTTTTTCCGCCCAGCCCCGCTTTTCCCGCAGCAGCACCCAGAGCAGCGCCAGGACCGTGAGGGCCAGCAGCAGCCAGTTGAGGCGCAGGGTGCCCGCGCTCAGGTGGGAGGCCGCGGGATTGAGAAAGCTGCCGGCGAAATCCCGGTAGACGGCCTGCAGGGTCTGCCAGAGGCCGGGCGCCCCGGCGCCCGGCTCCAGCGCGGTGTAGACGCTGTTGTAACTGCCGGTGTCCAGGGGGATGTCCTTCACCCGGGCCATCAGCTTCAAAAGCGCATAATAGAGTCCGCCGCCCAAGCCCAGCATCACCAGGCTGCGCAGGCCGGGGAAGAAGACCTGCCGAAAGCTCTCTCGCCGCAGCAGGCGCTGGAGGCAAAAGAGCATGAGCAGTCCGATGGCGACCGACAGATAGCTCTGGTACAGGCTCAGGGTCCCGGCGATCAGGCCGGCGCCCAGCAGCGTCCCCAGCCAGCCGAAACGGGCCCAGCAATAGACCGCCGCCGCGGCCGCCAGCAGCGCGAACATGTTCATGTCCATCTCATAGCCGTAGGTGGCCGTCATGGCGATCACGGAGAGATTCACCGTGAGGACGCCCGCCGTCACAAACAGGGCCGGACGGGAACGCAGCTCAAAGAGATTGGCGATCAGAAACAGGGCCAGGGCGATCCAGACCAGGCTCAGCAGGCCGTTGAGCCAGGGCAGGGCCAGGGGCAGGCGGATCAGGCGCCGGTACAGCACCGTGCCAAAGCGGCCCAGCTGCATTTTCCAGAAGACCTCCACCCCGTCGGCATAGACGGCGTTGAGCACGTCATGGGAGAAACTGTCCTGCATAAAGCCGTAGGCATGGGCCAGCAGCCCCCAAAAAAAGCTGAAGCCGAAGCAGGCAAGCAGCAGTTTCTTCTCCTCTTCCCGCCGCAGGCTGTCCTTCCAGCTCCGCCCCAAGCAGACGATGATTCGTTCTTTCATATCGGTCTCCCTGTCTCGTGGTCAGAATTCTCAATGATATCAGCATATCACAAACTGACGGAAAATCAACCGATTTTCCCATCTTCCTTCTCCTCGTGTTGACAGAAAATGTGGGATACGGTATAATTCTTCCGCTTTCTTGTTACACATACCGAAGGAGTTTCGCCATGACGCTGCGCCGATGTATCCCCTCTCTCATAGACTGATATACAAAAAAGGAGAGAGGAAAACCATGTTCAAAGACCTGCGCGAAACCATCGAAGCCTATAAAGCCCGCGACCCCGCCGCCCGTACTTCGCTGGAGGTGCTGCTGCTCTATCCCGGATTGAAAGCCACCTGCAGCCACCGCAGGGCCCACTGGTGCTATCAGCACAACCTGAAGCTGCTCGCCCGCTGGATCTCCCAGGCCAGCCGCCGGCGCACCGGAATCGAAATTCACCCCGGCGCCACCATCGGCAAGCGCCTGGTCATCGACCACGGCATGGGCATCGTCATCGGCGAGACCGCCGAGATCGGGGACGACTGCCTGATCTACCACGGCGTCACCCTGGGCGGCACCGGCAAGGACGTGGGCAAGCGCCATCCCACCATCGGCAACCACGTGCTCATCGGCACCGGCGCCAAAGTGCTGGGCCCCATCACCGTCGGGGATGGCAGCCGTGTGGCCGCCAACGCCGTGGTGCTCAAGGACATTCCGGAGAACAGCACCGCCGTCGGCAGTCCGGCCCGCGTGGTCAAGGTGGACGGCAAGCGCGTCAACTACGTCTCCGAGGTGGACCAGGTCAACGTCATCGACCCGATGGACATCGAGCTGGCCGCCATCCGCGCCGAGATCGCCCGGATCGAGGCCCAGGAGGAACGGGACGGCAGCGGCATTTGACTGCTTTTAAAGGCCTTCGGCCTTTAAAAGCAAAAAGGCTACACCCTGCTGCGCGCACTCGCTGTCCGCTGGACAGCGTACAGCTCGCACACTGGCAGGGTGCAAAGTGTTTTTCCCGAGGTTCACGCCCCCGGGAAAAACGGATTATAAATGATTTTTCGCCTTCCGAGGCGAAAAACTCTGCGAGGCAAAACTGCGGTACGACTGTACCGCAGTTATTTATTGCAGCCACACGATGTTGGAGTCGCGCATGAAATTGCCCACGGAGTAGAGGAACAGGATATCGTCAAAGCCCTCCTCTTTGCACAGCTCCGAGACCGGCTGCTTGTAATAGCGCAGATCCACCAGCGTCACCTGGGCATAGGAGTCCGCCAGGAAGCAGCCGAGGCAGTTGGCGTAGGAGTCCCGGATCACCAGCAGCTTGCCCTGCGCCGCCGGGTCGTGGTTTGTGATCGTCACCAGGGGATGGTTCCCGTCCAGCCAAACAGGGTACTTGTCCGCCTCCTGCAGCCGTTCGAGGAAAAAGAGGCCGGTGTATTCCCCGTCCCGCTCGGAAAAGCGGACGGTGTAAGTCCCGCCGCTGTCCCAGAGTTCCAGGCTCTCCGCCGGGAGATTCCAGAAGCAGGCGCGGGCATAGGTCGTGCCGTAGAAGCCCTCCACCGTCTCGACCCGATAGTCCTCCGGCATCGGGCAGGCGCGGCCCTTGGTCTCCATATAGCCGCGATACGCCGTATAGGCGCCCCGACTCGTCCAGTGGTGGTCCGTCCGGTAGTAGAGCGTCTCCTTCTCCGGCTGCTCCCGGAAGCTTTTGATCAGGTTCAGCGGGCGGATCCCAGGCGCGGCCAGGCCATAGGCGCTCTCCACGATCGCCTCATCCTCATAGGGATCGGCCAGGCCCGGGATATCCTCCGCCATCCAGAAGCCTGCCGAGGGCACCAGGGCCAGATCCACCGGCTGTGCCACCGTCTCGGCGAAGGCATTGAGAGCCGCCATGTTCCGCCTGATCACCGCCTCGTCATACGCTGCCGGGCTCTCGTACAGGCGCCCGCTCTTCCCGCGGTAGATCTCCTTCGTCACCTGGAGGTTCTCCCACCGATCCGCCTCGGCGCTGAGATTCAAAAAGAAGTTCCGGCCCGGGAGCTGATCCGCGGCCCAGCTCTCCGCCTGACGGCCAAAGCGCCCACTCAGGATCTCGCTGAGCTCCGCCCGCGGCGCCTCGGCGAGATAGCGCTTTTCCCGCGGGGAAAAGTCCTCCTTCGGCGCGAAGAGAAAGAGCGCGCCCATCACCAGCAGAAAGCCGCCGAAGAGCAGGCACAGGATTCTGTTTTTTGTTGTCTCTCTCATAGTCCTGCCCTCAGAAGCGGAAATAGATGAAGGGGTTGTAGCTCTGGCTGGCCAGCGCCGCCACACACAGGAGCATCAGCAGGCTTAGCCACAACAGCAGCAGCGGGGCCTGCACCCGCTTTCCATCCAGACGGTGATACAGCGTTTTGGGCAGCGGGGTCGCCGCCAGCAGGGAGACGCCCATCAGCGGCAAATAGGCCAGGATGCGGTTCAGGCTCACCGCCGTCTCCCCTTCCGCGCTCACGAGCCGGAGGAGGAAGGCGCTCAGCTCCCCCATATCGGGGAAGGAGAAGAGCACCCAGCCGAGGGACACCGTCACGAACACCAGCAGGCAGCGAACCGCCCCCGGCAGCCGTTCCAGTCCTTTGAGCAGGAAGAGCTTTTCCGCGCTCAGCAGCAGGGCATAGAACAGGCCCCAGAGCACAAAATTCCAGCTCGCCCCATGCCAGAGGCCGGTCAGGCCCCAGACGATAAACAGGTTTAAAAGCCAGCGCGCCTTGCCCCGCCGATTGCCGCCCAGGGGGATATACACATACTCCCGGAACCAGGTGCCCAGGGAGATATGCCAGCGGCGCCAGAACTCGGTGACGCTCCGGGAGATGTAGGGATAGTCGAAGTTCGGCAGGAATTCAAAGCCGAACATCCGCCCCAGGCCGATGGCCATATCGGAATAGCCGGAGAAATCAAAATAGATCTGCAGCGTGTAGGCGAACATGCAGACCCAGGCGGCCAGCGTCCCGCCGCTGCCCTTGAGGGTCTCCCACAGCTCGCCCATGCGGTTGGCCAGCAGGATCTTCTTGGCAAGGCCCAGGATAAACAGCTGCACGCCCGCCGCCGCCTGGGGCAGGTTCTCCCGGCGCGATTCCAGCTGCTGCGCCACATCCCGGTAGCGCACGATCGGCCCGGCGATCAGCTGAGGAAAGAGAGAGACGTAGGTGCCGAAGGTCAGCAGGTTCCGCTGGGGCGGCACCTGGCCGCGGTAGACGTCGATGGTATAGCTCATAGACTGGAAGATATAAAAGGAGATGCCGATGGGCAGCGGGATCTCCGGCACCGGCAGGCGCAGGGCCGCCGGCAGCAGCGCGTTCAGCGTCCGTGCCAGAAAACCCGCGTACTTGAAAAAGCCCAGCAGCGACAGGTTCAGCACCAGGGCCAGCACCAGAACGGTCTTTCGCCGCCCCGGCTTTTGCTCCGGCTTGCCCAACAGCCGTCCGCTCAGGTAGTTGAGCAGAATGGTAAAGACCATCAGGCTCAGATAGACCGGCTCTCCCCAGGCGTAAAACAGAAGCGCCGCGGGCAGAGGTAATACAGCAGCAGCGTCAGCGGCAGAAAGAAAAAGAGAAAGATATTGCTTGAAAAAACCAACGTGATTCCTCCGCAATTCCGATCAACAGGAAAAGGAAAGCGATCGTTCCGCTTTCCTTTTCTGTCTTACCAATCTTATTTCAGCAGTTTGGCCAGTTCCTTTGCCAGCGGTGAAACAAGCAGCACCACACAGTTGCCCTCACGGCTCAGTTGGGCCTGCTGTACCACCTGGTACTGCCCCGGCAGATAGTTTTCCAGCTCCGCCGCTTTCTGCTGCACACGGTTCTGCGCCAGCGCCTCGATCCGATCCGCCGCCTCTTGATCCGTCGCCTCGATCAGCCACAGCTCATCCGCCAGCAGGCTGTCCTGGCAGATGGCCACGATCTCCTGCTTGCAGTCGCCCGGGGCGATCCCGAAAAGAAATTCCCCCTTGTCGTTCGGCACGACCACCATGTCCGGCATGTCCGTCAGGGCGGTCATGCTGTCATACACGGCCTGGAAATCCGGCGCTTCGGCGGCCGGCTTGCCGCAGCCCGCCAGGCAGAGCAGCGCAAGCAGCAGAACGATTACGCGGGTTGCCATTTTCATGATCGGATCTCCCCTTTTCCGTCGATTGAATCGGGAAAAGAATATACCCGCCGTCGAAGGCTGTCAAGTAAGCGCGCTTATTTTCTCCCATCACAAAAAATCACCCTTCCGCCGCTGGCGGAAGGGTGATTGGGTTTTGGCTTTCAGCAGAGGCTCTCTTACTTCTTCGCGAGGCCCTTCTGGCGGGCATACTCGGCAGCGCCCAGAGCGCCCATCAGCTGCGGGTCGGTCTTCAGGTTGACGACCTTCAGCTTCAGCACGTGCTCGATGGCTTCCTTCAGGCCGTCGTTCTTCGCGCAGCCGCCCGTCAGCGTGATGCTGTCGGTGGCGCCGGCCTTCTTCGCCATGACGAAGCAGCGCTTCGCAACCGCCATCTCGATG
>CACYOR010000042.1 GCA_902775985.1 Oscillospiraceae bacterium | reverse complement strand
CTTCGTGTAGGTGGAGCCTACGTCGCAACCGCCAAAGTATTTCATGTTTATTCTTCTCTCCTTGATAAGTATTTAATTCATTCTGCCGCATCGCGGCAAGCTTATGAAGTCCAAACCAAACACAGTAAAAAGGCTTCGGTTTGGAATTGAAGTGAGAGCATGCTCCGCGAAACGCTCTATCGAAGATGGCTCCTCGGAGCATAGCTCCTGCGGTAATTGCTACAAACATGCCACCGGCATGTTTGCTTCACGCAATTACATGCAGACCTCGTCCTCAAACTCGACCAGAGACGGATCGACCGGCTCGGCGTGCTTGACGGTACGCATATACTCGCTGACCTTGTCGCGCATGGTGCGGCGGGACACGGTACGCGGGTCCATCAGATCGTGCTCGACCCAGATCAGGTCGTAGCCGCGCTGGCGTCCCTGCTCGTCCAGGATGCCCTGAACGGTGGCCATGTTCTTGCAGGCCACGTTCTGATACATGATGACCAGCGGCGCGTTCCAGGCTTCCACCTGACGCCAGCACTCGTCGACGACGTTCTGGTAGCCGCCGTTGGTGTGACGACGCATAACCATACGCTCGTACAGACGGGCCAGGTCGCGCAGGGCCTCTTCCTTGTCCTCGGTCTCCAGGTGCTTGGTGAAGTTCAGGGACTCCATCTCGACCAGGATGTCGATGCCCCAGCAGTTGGCCAGCCAGTTGGAGAAGTTGGCATAGTAGTGGGCCGGGCAGGACCAGACGATGGCGCGGTAGCGCATCTTTCTCTCGGGCCATGCGGTCTCACGGTTCTCGTAGGCCTTCATGAGCATCTTGTTGACCTTTTCCATGGAGGGGATGACGCGCGGGTCGATGCCGCCGTCCATCTCGTAGTTCCACTTGCGGAACAGCTCATAGCTGGGTCCGATCAGCTGCGGATAGGCAGACTTGTTGATCTCCCACTTCTGCAGCTCCAGGTCGGTCTCATAGTTAAAGCGCTTCATGGCGGCGAAGTAAGCGTCCCAGCTCCACTTCGCACCGGTCTGCTCCTCGATGAACTTGATGCAGGCCTTGATGTCCTCCGCGCCCATCTGCACGGTCTCCTCATCCAGATAGCGGACGGGGAAGCAGAGATGGAACACGGGGATGTTCGGGAAGCGGCGGGCAAAGTATGAGGAGGCCATGGTGGAGCCGTCGCAGGGCATGGAGCTGGAAATGAAGCCAGAGCCCATGTCGGGCAGGGCGTTGATGACCAGCGCGCCGCACTCGGAAGACGGCACCGGGCAGGTATCGGAGGGCAGGCCGAAGCTCTCGACCGCGTCGATGTAAGGAATGCAGACCAGCTGGTCAATCTCGGAGACCAGGAACATGGGCAGCAGCTGGTGAGGAATGCCGCACAGGTCGGGGAAGCCGGCCATAATCTGGCCCATGGTCATCTCGTCGAAGGTGACCATCATGCGGTTAAGTTCGTTGCTGTTGCCGTTCTTGCGGTCGGCCTTGGAGAGGAGCACCAGGTTCTCCGCCACATAGCGGAAGATCTGATAAGTGAGCTCATGGCTCATGCGCAGGTTGGAGCCGCGCATACCGAGGATGTTCTTGTCCATGAAGCCGTGGCAGCAGAAATAGGAGATCATCCAGCGATACCACAGCGCGCTGTTCATGGCGGGGATCAGGTCCTTGGAGAAGGTCATGAGCAGCATGCCCCAGAGGCGGGCCCACTCATAGAAGTCATAGGCGGTATCCTTGATGCCGCGCCACTCACGCCGGACGGTGGCCATGGCGCCCTTGCGGTACAGACGGCCCAGGCTGCGCTCGCCGTTAAGGATGCGGTCGATCTTCTCATCCTTGTCGAGGGCCATGAAGTCCTTATACTCGCCCTTGACGCGCTCACCGTCGGCCTTGAAGGCGGCGAGGGTCTCCTGGCCAAAGCGCTGCCAGTCGGTCTCCTTGAGCATATCGCCGAAGATGCCGAGGACTTCCTTCAGGTTCTCGCCCTGCTTCTTCCAATCAATATTATCTTTCGCTTTCCAGAATTTAGGGTTGGGATACTGTACCTTTGCCATAATTACTTACCCTCCTCTTTGTGGATACGTTTGATCTCAAGGGACTCGACAAAGGCCTGCACACGGGTCCGGAGCTGTCCGGAGTTGCCGTTGTTGTACAGACGGTCGATGGACAGCACCGGCCATCCATATTCGTCATGCATGATGTGGCTGACCAGAGCGCGCTCGAAGCCCCAGTAGTCGCAGTACTTCATCTGCTCGTAGATGATACCCTCGGCGCCAAACTCCTTGGCCAGCTTGTCGCTGGTCTCACGGCGCTGATGGACCTTCTCGTCGGAGATGTAGCGGGCGCACTCGGAGACCTCCATGTAGTGGCGGCAGATCTGCCACAGGACGTCCTCCTCGTCGTTGAGGATGATTTCCTCACGGCCGGGCTTGGAGCCGAAGCAGTAACGGTCGGACACGACCAGAGCGCCGCAGCCCTCGATGAGCTTGGTCAGGTTGGGATCGTCGATTTCGGAGCCGACGATGGCCACGCGGGCACGGAAGGCGGACTTGGCGTCGGGCTCGCGGGTCTTGAGCTCTTCCAGCGTCTCCCGCAGGTAGGGCAGGATCAGACCGGTGGGACAGACATAGCTCACCAGGTTGATCAGGTGGAACTCATAGCCGGTGACAACGGGATTGGCGGCCTTGCGCATCTCGCCGATCTCGGTGATGATGCGGCACATCTCGTTGTGCTCCTCAACGGCCTTGCGGATGGCCTCATCGGAGGTGTCGGTGCCGAAGCGGCGGGTCAGCTCGTCCAGGACATGGATGCGCATCTGCTTGACATAGGACTCAATGCAGTAATCGGTGATCTTGAAGGGCATGTCGCAGTGGGTCACGAAGAAGTTGGGCTTCTCGTTGACGTTCAGGATCTCGAAGTGCTCCATGGAGCGGTTCATCATCGAGCAGGCATCCACACCGATCAGCGCGTCCAGATACTGGTAGCCGCCCTCAATGGCGCGCTCGAGCAGAGCGCGGGCGTACTCGCAGGTGTAGTTGGACATGTAGTAGGTGGCGATATCGATGGAACCGGTGTTGGGGGCGCGCAGTCTGGTCGAGAAGCAGTTGTCCACGTTGAGCAGCACTTCCGGAATATGGAAGCAGGTGTAGCCCAGGCAGATCTGACCCTCGCCCTGAGCTTTCTGGATCAGCTCATTGTTGGCGTTCTCAAGCAGACTTTCAAAGTAGATCAGATGCTTAAGATCTTTCAAATGTTCACACCTCTTTTAAAGAATTTCTATTTTTTGGAGTGCTTCCCTCACTCCTGAGAGCATAGCGGAATCCGCAGGCAGCTCCATGACGCTCTTGCCGCGAATGTCGTTGGCGGCGAAAGCACTGTCCGCGGGGATGGCCGCGAGGACGGGCACCGGGGACTGCATCAGTTCGACCAGTTCCGGATTGGTCACGCGGTTGATGATGGCGCCGACCTTCTCATACGAGATGAGCTCATCGGCCACCTTCTTGATGGTGGAGATGACCTGGCCCCCCTTCTTGCTCTGATCGGTGATCAGCAGCAGGTGGGTGACCTTTTCCATGACGCGGCGCTGGATCTGCTCGATCCCGGCCTCGCCGTCGATCACAACGTAGTCAAAGCTGTTGGACAGAATGCCGATGACTTCCTTCAGATAGGAATTCACCTTGCAGTAGCAACCGGAGCTCTCCGGCCGTCCGATGGCCAGGAACGCAAAGCCGGGCATCTCCACCAACGCATCGAAAATGCGGAAGCGGGCCTCGCTCAGCAGTTCCAGAGCCTCCCGTGTCTCACCGTTTTCCACGCTGTCGACGATGCTCATGCGGATATCGTCCAGCGTCAGCTTCACATCCACACCAAGAGCGACGGACAGGCCGACGGCGGGATCCGCGTCGATCGCGAGGATCTTCTTGTCGGGATATTTCTCCACAAGCAGCCTCACGATGCACGCGCAGATCGAAGTCTTGCCGACTCCGCCCTTGCCTGCGACCGTAATGATCTTGGCCTTATTTTCCATATAACTCCCCCCTAAACGGCGTTGAAAGTGCGATAGTACGAGCAACATACTCTATCGTCGGTATTTTAACACATCGTGCAAAAAGATGCAAGGTATACGGGCCGTTTTTGTACATTCGGCTCAAATTGTAAAAATATGTTCCGGATTTTGCGATGCGCCTTTTCGGCGCGCTTTCCCCGGCCGGGCATATTCTCTCCCCCGGTGCGCATAGAGTATAGGGTGAAGGGGGGCGGTGCTGTGCGGACATCCAAACGATTGGCGCTGATGGGCATTCTGGTTTTGGGGATGTATATGCTGATGACAAACGGCGGATTGGCCCTGCTGCGGCAGGGGATCGAAGATGGCCGGATGAAAAACGTGATGCTGATATCGGACACCCGGGAGAGCGCCGCCCCGGAGATGGCGGAGCCGTCCCCGCTTCTCCCGCTCCCTTCTCCCCCGCTGCGTCCGACGCCGGAGCCGACCCCGGTCCCGGAGCCGGAGCGCTGCGTGGATCTGATGGAGAGCCCGCGCAGCGATGAGATCCGGGAGACCACGATCCAGGGAGGGCTGAGCATCAAGAATGAGACAGGCTATTCTGTGGACGCGGGCCGTATGCTGCTGGAGGGCCCTCCTGTCCGGCTGCCCGCCGAGGGACCGCAGATCCTGATCCTGCACACCCACGGCAGCGAGGCTTACACCCAGGCAGGGTTGGACCGCTACGAGGCCAACGACAGCTATCGCACAGCGGACACCCAGTGCAACATCGTACGCGTGGGGGATGAACTGGCGGCGCTGCTGGAAAAGGCCGGGCTGCGCGTGCTGCACGACCGGGAGATCTACGACTTTCCCAGCTACACCGGCTCCTACACCCGCTCCGGCGCGGCGGTGGAGAAATACCTGGCGGAGTTTCCGAACATCGCGGTGGTGATCGACATGCACCGGGACGCGCTGGGCAGCGAGGGCGTCATCTACAAGACCATGGCGGAGGAGAGCGGCGTCGTGGCCAGCCAGGCCATGCTGCTGGTGGGCACGGACGACAGCGGGCTGGAGCATCCCAACTGGCGCTCCAACCTGGCCCTGGCCCTCTATCTGCAGGAGGCGGTGGGGCGGAAGCACCCCACGCTGATGCGGCCCGTCACTCTGGTGTCCCAGCGTTATAACCAGCATCTGACCGGCGGTTCCCTGATCCTGGAGGTGGGCTCCAGCGGCAACACCCTGCAGGAGGCCCTGGCCGCAATTCGGCTTTTCGCCGACGGGGCCGCGCCGGCCCTGGCCGAGCTGGTGGAGACGCCGGAAAGCGGAACGGAAGTTGAGGGCTCGAACTCGTGAACTTTTTGCAAAGTCCCTTTACAAAAAAACCTGGGCATGGTAAATTGAAGTTGTCTCGAAAAGACAAATTTTTTCTTATTCACATAAGAAACATTCAGGAGGATAAGAATTATGAAGAAATGGGTATGTTCCGTTTGCGGTTATGTTCACGAAGGCGATACGCCCCCTGAGAAGTGTCCCGTCTGCAAGGTCCCCGGCTCCAAGTTTGTGGAGCAGGCCGCGGAGATGAGCTGGGCTGCCGAGCATGTGGTCGGCGTTGGCAAGGTTTTCGGTGAAGACGTTCCCCAGGAAGTACAGGACGAGATCATTGCCGGTCTCCGCTCCAACTTTGAGGGCGAGTGCTCCGAGGTCGGTATGTATCTGGCCATGGCCCGCGTCGCCGAGCGCGAGGGCTATCCCGAGATCGGCGAGTACTGGAAGAAGGCCGGTCTGGAAGAGGCCGAGCACGCCGCCAAGTTTGCCGAGCTGCTGGGCGAGGTCGTGTGCGACAGCACCAAGAAGAATCTGCAGGTCCGCGTTGACGCCGAAAACGGCGCCACTCAGGGCAAGACCGATCTGGCCAAGCTCTGCAAGAAGTACAACCTCGACGCTCTGCACGACACCATCCATGAGATGGCCCGTGACGAGGCCCGCCACGGCAAGGCCTTCAAGGGTCTGCTGGAGAGATACTTCAAGTAATCCCGCCCACCCGTGCCGGACGCGGATTTTTGAAGGATGGGGGCCATGAAACGATTCAGTATCCTGAGTTTTCTGTTTGCGCTGTGCCTCGCCGCCGCAGTCGTTACCCTTTGGTGTGTTCTGCAGCGGGGCGAACGGTTTTCCCTTGCGCATCTCTCCGACGGGCTCATGGTTGCAGCTGCGGTGGATATTCTGTACAGCTTCGAGTTTCTGCACACTTTCCTCGGCTTCAACGCCAGCAATGCTGGC
This sequence comes from Oscillospiraceae bacterium, assembly GCA_902775985.1. Taxonomy (GTDB): domain Bacteria; phylum Bacillota; class Clostridia; order Oscillospirales; family Oscillospiraceae; genus Limivicinus. Next base: position 9,726 of record CACYOR010000042.1, on the reverse strand, counting down.
AGCCCGCTCAACGCGTACCGGCGTGTCCGGGGTGATATGACTTACAGCGGGCGCGCCGATCGCCTGATCATCCCGGAATATCTGATTATCGGTATCTTGGCCGGCGCGGTGGGGGCGCTGCTCCTGCTGATGCGCTGAACTGCCACCAATCTACATATTATACAGGAGGATACGATCATGCGTTATGTCTGCAACGTCTGCGGCTGGGTCTATGATGAGGACGAGGCCGGCGTGAAGTGGGAAGACCTGCCCGAGGATTTCGCCTGCGAGCTCTGCGGCGTCGGCAAGGAAGACTTCTCCCCCGAGGAATAATCCCGATACATCGACAAAAGCTCTCAACTCCGCCCGGAGTTGAGAGCTTTTTCTGTTTCTGTATTTAGAGTTTCACGGTAAAGACGATCTCGTCCCCCTGATAGGCGGCGCCGATCTCCCCCTTCTGCTGGCGGACGATGGCCTGCGCAGCGGAGAGGCCGATGCCGAAGCCGCCCTTCTGGCTGCGGGCGCCGTCGGCCCGGTAGAAGCGATCGAAGAGCCGATCCAGGGGCGGCCGCTCCTCCCCCACCGTGTTGGCGATCGCAAGCACAGCCCTGTCCTCCTGCCGCAGCTTCACCCGGATCACGCCGCCCTCGGGGCAGTATTTCACCGCGTTATCCAGAAGCGTTGAGAGCAGCTGCTGCAGCTGCTGGCGGTTGCCCAGGACCTCGACTTTCTCCCCGATCTCCGTCTCCAGCCGGAGCTTTTTGAGTTCCGCCGGCGTGCGGAAGATCTCCGCCGCCTCCTTCGTCAGCTCTGAGAGGGAGAGCGTACTTCTGTCCGGCGGCGGGGTATTCTCATCCAGCCGGGCGAGGGTCAGCAGATTCTGCATCAGCATGCTCAGGCGGCTGGTCTGGCTGCGGATGTTGCGGCTGTATTTGTTTTCGCCGCCCCGCAGCTCCATGGCGTCCAGATTGGCCAGGATGACCGCCAGCGGCGTTTTAAGCTCATGCCCCGCGTCGGTGACGAACCGGCGCTGCCGCTCCATATTCTCCGCGATCGGCCGGATGGCCCGCCGGGAAAGCGCGGTGACCAAAGCCAGCATAGCCAGCCAGGTGAAGGTGCCGATCAGCGCCGAGAGCGCGGCCACACGCAGCAGATCGTAGCGCTGGCTGCTCACATCCAGAAAGACCACGGTTTTCCGCTCCGGGGCGGGCTGCACGATGCGGAACAGCCTCTCCCCGAGGCGGCCCTCCGTTTTCCCGCTGGCCAGGGCCTCCCGCCCCAGAGCCTCGGCCTCTTCCGCCGTCAGGGAGGCAATGCGCTCGGTGTTCACACTTTCCAGCTCCTCGCCCTGAAAACGGACAGAGAAGGTCAGCGCCGCCATACGGTCGTTCTCGTTCAAGCGGCGCTGGAAAAACCCGTGGGGTCCGTTCTCTCCCGTGCCCATCAAAGGCGGCACCGGGCCGAAATCCTCCTGTCGGGAGAGCATCTCCAACAGCTCGTCGCTCTGGCGGAAGCTGGAGAGCACATTAAACACATTAATGGTGCCCAGCAGCACCAGCAGGAGCACCGTCACGGCGATCATGGCGGTGACAATGAATTTGCGCTGCAGCGTCTTCGTCATTTGCCCGCCTCCAGGGTGTAGCCCACGCCCCGGCGCGCCTTGATCTCCACTGTGGAGCCCAGCGCGCTCAGGCGCTTGCGCAGATAGGAGAGATAGACCCAGACCACGCCGATGTCCGACTCGGTCTCATAGCCCCAGACCTTGACCAGCATATCCTCCGTGGAGAGACAGATGCCCTGGTTGAGCATCAGCAGCTCCATCAGCTTGTATTCCAGCTTGGGCAGCACCACGCTGTTTCCCCCGCAGCTCAGCTCCGCGTTCTGCTGGTTGAGCTGCAGGTCCCCGCAGCGGATCAGATTGGGCGTGAACTCCTCCCGGCGGCGCAGCATGGCGCGCACCCGGGCCAACAGTTCCCCCATGGCGAAGGGCTTGGGCAGATAGTCGTCCGCGCCGGCGTCCAGGCCCTCGATCCGGTCCTCCACCTCGCTCTTGGCGGTCAGGAGCAGCACCGGCGTCCGGCAACCGGACTGGCGCAGCTCCCGCAGCACCTCCAGGCCCGAGAGCTTTGGCATCATCACGTCCAGGATGATGCCGTCGTACTGCTCATTTCGGGCGTAGTCCAGCGCCTCCCGTCCGTCATAGACGGCGTCGACCGTATAGTTGTGATAGCTGAGAATGTCCACCACGGCCTCGGACATGGCCGGCTCATCCTCCGCGTATAATAGCTTCATGCTGACACATCCTTTTCCTTAGGAAGAAGAGAAGCAGGTACACGACCTGCTTCAGACTGTAACAATCCCACTTGGCCAAGCGCGGTTATGCATGGGGAGAGCTCGAGAGGGGATTGGGTATTCCCTCTCGAGTTTGATTCATACAAAAACGGGAACTTTTCGAAAGTTTCCGTTTTTGTACTTCAAGCTGGCAACAGCTTGAAGCAGGTACAGGACGTGCATGTCCCATACCTGCCGCCATTGTTTCCGCTTACTCCTTGGGGTTGTTCTCCAGATAATCCCGGATCACATCCATGACCTCATCGGCGTCCAGACCGTGGACGGCGCAGGCCTCTTCCAGCGACTCCCCAATGGAGGAGGGGCAGCCAACGCAGTGCATGCCGCACTGCATCAGGATGTATGCGATACCCATATCGTATTCGAGCATTTCGCCCATGGTTGTCTGTTTGGTCAGTTTCATTGGAGGGCTCCTTTCCGATATATAGATGCATTGTACAACATCTTTTCAAAATGTGCAAGCCCCGACAGGCGAGGGTCCGATTGAGCCAAGAAATAGAAATTTTTGGTAATTATGTTGGGCTTTTATGGCTAAATTTGGTTGATTCTGTCCTATTGCCAAGAATTGGGATGCATGGTACAATGAATTACGATTATATACATTAAAGTTGTAAATCGGTTTCTGCCGTATTCCCTGCGCTCCTCCTGTTGTGTACGATTCCGCCCCGTCCTTTACCCCGAAAGGAAGTCTGACTCATGTATTTGACAAAAAACGAAATCGAAATCATGGATGTCCTTTGGAAGGAAGGACGGCCGCTTGCCCGCGGTGAAATTCTGTCCCTCTCCGAGGATAAGAGCTGGATGGACAGCTCCGTCCATATTCTGCTCAACAGCATGCTGAAGAAAGGCGCGATCCGGGAGGCCGGCTTCGTCAAATGCGGCAAGACCTGCGGCCGTGTATATGAGGCGGCGCTCAGCTGCGAGGAATACTACGTGAGCACCCTGGAATCCACACGCACCCGCCCCAATCTGGTCAAGCTCTTTCAGGCCTATTCCGATCGGATCGGCCTCAAGGAGGAGGACATTGCGGCGATCCGCTCCATTTTGGACGAGAAAAACTGAATTCATTTTGCCTGGTTCGGGCGCGGAGTTTCCGCGCCCTTTTTTGTTTGCTTGCAATGCTTTTGCGGGCATGGTATACTGAATTAATATAGAACCAAAAACATAGAATCACATTCTGAGAAATCGAGGTTTTCCCTATGACATACACCTATCGTCCCCGGGGCGTCTGCTCCCAGTTGATGGAAATCGAGACCGACGGCAACACGATCCAGGGTCTCCGGGTGCTCGGCGGCTGCGACGGCAACCTGCAGGGCATCTCCCGGCTGGTGGTCGGCATGGATGTGGATGAGGCCATCGCGCGCCTTGAGGGCATCCGCTGCGGCTACAAAAGCACCTCCTGCCCCGATCAGTTGGCGCAGGCCCTGAAGGCGATGAAGGCCGGGACATGAAGCGCCTGCTTCCCCTGCTGCTGTGCCTGTGTCTGTGCCTTGCGGCCTGCACCGCGCAGCAGACAAACGCCCCGACTGCGGAGACGCCGCTGCTCGCGGCAAGCCCCGTGCCTGTGGAGCCCTGGCCGGCTGTGCCCGTCTATGTGGATGGGCTGCTCACGCTGCGGGGCTATGACTGCGATGGGGAGCTGTATCTCTGCCCGATGGAGCTCTGCCGGCTCTTCGGTATCGACGCCGAGGAGAGCGCGGAGCCGGGCGGTTATCAGCTCCGGCTCCCCCTCTGGACGTTGGAGGCGCCGGCGGATGCGGAGGTCTACACCGCAGACGGGCGTTACCTCTATTGCCCCTCCGGCTATCGAAGCCTGTATAACCGCGTCTACTTCCCGGCCGACATCTCCGAGCGTCTTTTCGGTGTGAGCCTGTCTTACGATGGTCGGCGGGCCGATCTGGACAGCAGCGGTTTCCGTCTGCTGGAGGGCGGTCCCAGCTATTACGACACCCACTTTCACGCCGACGATCTGTTCTGGCTGAGCCACATCATTTACGCCGAGGCCCATTGGGAGAGCCTGGCCGGGCAGATCGGCGTGGGCAGCGTGGTGCTCAACCGGGTCAAAAGCGATCTGTTCCCCCAGACGGTTATGGCGGTGGTGCTGGATCGGGAGCACATCACTCAGTTCGATCCGGTGGAATCCGGGGAAGTCACCGCCCAGCCCGATGAACAGGCCATGCTGGCCGCCTGCCTCTGTCTGGAGGGCTACAACACCGTGGGTGACAGCCTGTATTTCGTCAATCCCGAGCGCGGGGATGACCGCTGGTTTGAAAATGCCCTTACTCCCACCGTCACCATCGGCCATCACATTTTTTATTCTTAAAAATCAATTGCGAAACCTGGTTCGCAATTGAGGACTCGCGCTCATCGCAGCTGGCTTAGGCCCGCTTTGGTCGGCGCGAGGGCTTGCGCAGCGCGCCTTAATGTGTTTTTGAGGCGGCAAAGTTGCCTCAAAAACGATTAAAATTCCCTTCGGGGCAATTGATGAAGCTTGACTGCATCCATCGAAATCACTTCACATTTTTTGAAATAAGGAGCTTTGCCCTCCATGCTGGAAGAGATCCTCGCCTCGGGTTTTGAGGCGCTGCAACTGACTCCCGATCCCCAGGCCATCGCCCGCTATCGGATCTATTACGATTATCTGGACGAGCAGAACCGGGTCATGAATCTCACCGCCATCAGCGGCGAGGAGGACTCGGCGCGGCTCCACTTTCTCGACTGCGCGGCCCTCTTGAAGGAGGCCGACTTCGCCGGTCGGCGCGTCATCGACGTGGGTACCGGCGCGGGCTTCCCCGGTCTGGCGCTGAAGGTTGCCTGCCCATCGATCGAACTGACACTGCTGGACAGTCTGGACAAGCGCGTCCGCTTTCTGCAGACGCTCTGTAAAAAGCTGGGCTTTGCCGATGTGCAGTGCCTGCACGCCCGGGCCGAGGAGGCCCCGGCTCAGCTCCGGCAGAGCTGCGACATCGCGGTCTCCCGGGCCGTCGCACGGCTGAATCTGCTGTGCGAGCTGTGCCTGCCTTTTGTGAAGGTGGGCGGCCTCTTTCTCGCCATGAAAGGGCCCGGCGCGGAAGAGGAGCTGAACGAGGCGAAACGCGCCATCGCCGCGCTGGGCGGGAAGGCCGAGGGTATCCGCATCTACGACGTGCCGGGGACGGAACTGGAGCACAACGTGATCGTCATCCGCAAAGTTAGGGATACGCCAAACCGCTACCCTCGCCGCTGGGCCCAGATGAAAAAACAGCCTTTATAAAAAGGCATTAGTAATTAGGCAACAGGCACCAGGGGACACATTTCCCTTAATGCCTGTTGCCTAATGCCTGATGCCTTTCTACACGCCCAGCATTTCTCCCAGTTCCTGTGCGCTGTGGGCGATGCGTGTCGCGCCGGCGGCCACGAGCTCTTCCTCGCTGCGAAAGCCCCAGCTGACCGCGATCACATCCATCCCGGCGTTGCGGGCCGTGGCCAGATCCACCTCGGTATCGCCGATGTAAACGCAGTCCTCCCTTTTGAGGCCCATCCGCTCCATTGCAGCCAGAACCGTATCCGGATCCGGCTTGCGACGCACCTTCTCGCTCTCTCCGACGGCAAGCTCCAGCAAGCCGGGGAAGAATTCCTCCGCCAGCTCCTGCACCGCGGGATCGGGCTTGTTGGAAATGATGGCCTGCTTCACGCCCTTGGCTTTCAGCTCCGCCATCAGCTCCGGGATGCCCGGATAGGGGCGGGTCTCGATGCGGCAGTGGGCGTCGTAGTAGGGTTTGTACCAGGCGATCAGCTCCCGGATCCGTTCCTCCTCCATCCCCGCGGGGACGCAGGCGTGGATCAGATACACCGCGCCGTTTCCCAGCTTGGCCCGCACCAGCGAATACGGCACCTCCGGCAGGCCAAAATGCCGGAAGCAGGCGTTCACCGCCTCCGCCAGATCCGTCAGGGTGTCCAGCACCGTGCCGTCCATATCAAACAATACCGCCTTATACGCCATACTTCTTCCTCCTGTATACCGTCTCTAAACCAGTATACATGCTCTGTCAAGAACTGCCTATGAAACAAAAACCATGTTTTCTCGCTCTCCTGCTCGCCGCAGTGCTGCTTCTCTCCGCCTGCGGTCTGGGCGCCCCGGCTGAACGCTATACTCTCTCCCTCTGGTATGTGGAGGAGGAGCCGCTGGCCGCGCCGCTCAGTCTGCTGCTTAAAGGCTATCCTGAGCAAAGCGGCCTCTCCGTCAGCCTTCGCCCCTTTTCGGATACGGAGTCTCTGACCAAGGCTCTGGACAGCGGCCTCGTCCCGGATCTGCTGCTGGGCAGCCACGAACTGGCCTTCTCCCTCTACGACAAGGGACTTCTGGCGGAGGTGGGGGACATCAGCCCCCGATATCCGGGTTGGCTCGCGCTGCGCTCGGACTGCATCGGTCACGGCTTTTACCCCGTTGGTTTTTCCCTCCCTCTGCTGGTGAGCCGCGATGTCCAGGACCCCCGGCAGCTCTTGACGGACACGGCCGCCTATGGGCGCTGGAAAGGGCAGAGCTTTCTCTGTGTGGAGAACTTCGCTCCCCTCTTCTATCAGGCGCTGCTGGATCAGGGCCTGGAATTCACCGCCGACCCGGCCAGAGACAGCCTGAACCAGAATTATGTCAACCTATATAACGCCATCACGGAGGCAGCTTTCACCCACGGTCTCAGCAGTGATTGCCGTCTGGATCTCCCCTGTCGGGTGGAGGATAGTCCCTCCCTGATTCGGCGCAGCTGGGACAGCTATTATCTCACACCGATCTCCGAGGGCGATCTGCTGGCCGAAGGCTACGGGCTGATCGTCACCGCGCGGGAGCCCCGCTCCCTGCGCAATCTCCCGCGCTTTCTGGGCTGGCTCTGTGAGGGGAAACGACTGGGCCGCCTGGCTCTGGACGCCGGGCTGCTCCCCGCGGTGAGCGATCCGCTCAGCACCGACACCCCTCTGCAGGCCCTGCTCCTCTCGCTCCGGAACCGGACGCTCCATCTGCCGGACTGGAACAGCGGCTATGCGAAAAACCGGGAGGCATTTGAGACTTCCTTCCGGGCAAGCCTGGAACTTCTGCATTGAATTCAGGCCTGTTCTGTGGTAAGATAGGTGTTGACCCCCAATTCATGTTTTTACGAGGTGCCTTATGGAAGGATATCGTGTTTTAGAGATCAAGCAGAGCATTTTTGAGAGCAACGACCGCGAGGCGGACAAGCTGCGCGAGGAGCTGAAGCAGAGCAAGACCTTTCTGCTGAATTTGATGAGCTCCCCCGGATCCGGCAAGACCACCACGCTGAAGGCCACCATCGCCGCGCTGAAGGATGAATTTCGCATCGGCGTCATGGAGGCCGATATCGACTCTGACGTGGACGCCGCCACCATCGAGAAGACCGGCGCCAAGGTCATTCAGCTGCATACCGGCGGCATGTGCCACCTGGACGCGAGCATGACCCGCCAGGGCCTGCAGGGCCTGGGCACCGAGGACGTGGACTTTGCGATCCTGGAGAACATCGGCAACCTGGTCTGCCCGGCGGAATTTGACACCGGCTCCATCAAGAACGCCATGATCCTCTCCGTGCCGGAAGGCCACGACAAGCCCCTCAAGTACCCGCTGATGTTCTCCATCTGCGACGTGCTGCTCATCAACAAGATCGACGTGCTGCCCTACTTTGACTTCGACATGGAGGCCTGCGAGAAGTACGTGCACCGTCTCAACCCCAACATGAAGATCTTCCCCATCTGCGCCCGCACCGGTGAAGGGGTGGACGCCTGGGCTGATTGGCTGCGTCAGGAGATCAGCGCCTTTATTCGCTAAAGGCTATCCCCTGTTGCCTAACAAAAACGACGGATCAACTCGATCCGTCGTTTTTGTTGTTATGCTTTGTTTTTCTGCCAGAGGATCCAGAGGCCCTTCAACAGCAGATCGTTGTCATAGGTGATTTCCCGCCGGCAGTACGGGATGATGCTTTTGGCGAGACCACCCGTGGCGATCAGGCGGCAGGGATAGCCCAGCTCCGCCTCCATCCGGTCCGCCAGGCCGTCGATGGTGGCGGCGGTGCCGAAGACAGCGCCGGAGCGCATGCAGTCCACCGTGTTGCTGCCGATGCTCTTTTTCGGCGGCGTGATGGAGATATCCGGCAGCAGGCTGGTGCCCGAGGCCAGCGCCTGATAGCCCAGCTTCACACCGGGGAGGATCGCGCCGCCGCGAAAGCAGCCGTCCTTATCCACCACCGTCACAGTGGTGGCGGTGCCCAGGTCCATCACGATAGCCGGATAGCCGTAGCAGTTCATCGCCGCCACGCCGCCCACCAGCAGATCGCCGGCGAGGGTGCCCGGGTCGTCGATGCGGAGGTTGAGGCCGGTCTTCATGCCGGGGCCCACCACCATGCAGTCCAGCCCGGTGAGTTCCTTGACCGCGATGCTCAGCGGGCCAGTCACCGGCGGCACCACGGAGGAGAGGATCACGCCCTCGAAGCCTTTGGGATCGATGTGATAGAACTCCAGCAGCTGGTGCAGCTTGATGGCGTATTCCGCCTCGGTCTCCCCGATACGGGTCTGCACTCGGACGATGTTCAGGATTTCACCGTTCTCGATGCAGCCGAGGACGATGTTGGTATTGCCGACGTCGATAGCAAGGATCATCAAATCACCTTTTTCATACAAATACTGTTCCCTTTAAAAGACGCGAGAACTCACTCCTTGCGAAATGGATTTCACAAGGGATCACTGTCCGCTGCGCTTGCTGCTGTCGCTGTGGCGGCCAAGCTTGATGAGGCGGACGATCACGGGAGCGAGGACCACGTTCACCAGTACCTCAAAGAGGAAGTTCAGGCCGACGAAGCCGATGATCATATACGCGCCCACATTTTCAAAGCCCGCGGCCTTGCCCCATTCGGTAATGGTGGGCATGAAAAAGCACAGGCAGCCGAGCAGGAACAAACCGGTATTGACCACGGGGGCGGTCAGGGCGGCGAGGATGACGGCAACTGTGCTGCTGCGCTTCTCCAGAGCCTTGAAAACCAGACCGGCGCAGAGACCAGCCATCGTGCCTTTGACCAGGACGGTCAGGATCGTGCCGAGCGGGTTCACCACCAGGAAAGCGGCGGCGTCGCCGGAGAGGAGGACCACCAGGCCGAACACGAAGCCCAGCCAGGCGCCGGCGCCCGCGCCATACAGAGCGGCGCCGACCACGATGGGGATCAGCACCAGAGAGATGGAGAAGGGGCCGAAGCGGATGAAGGCGCCCAGAAACTGGAGCACCACGACAATGGCCGTAAACAGGGCCACGCCCGTCAGCGTGCGGGTAGAGATGCGTTCTTTCATATTCAATTCCTTTCTGCTGTCGCCCCGATCAGGCCGGGTGCGGCGCAAGAATATGATAGACTTTCCGGCCCCTTTTGTCAA
>CACYOR010000041.1 GCA_902775985.1 Oscillospiraceae bacterium | reverse complement strand
TCTATCCGGGAAAAAGCTGGGGAGGAGATTACAGTCAGTACTATGCGCAGGCCAGAGCGCTTGTGACCGGAACAATTCCGGAATGGTTCCGCAAGAACAGTTTTATCATTGATAATTCCTGCGATGGAATCGGCTCGGATGTATACCCGTGGATGTGGTCAATCATGCTGGCTCCTGTCTATATGATTTTCCATGGCTTTCCGGTAATTGTTGTTAAAGTTTATGAGGTAGTATTGCTTGCCGCCGGTTCGCTGTTTATGATCCAGATTTTCATGAGGCGAATGACAAATGCCAGAGCCTTTGCACTATCACTGTTTGTAACAGGCAGTTATCAATTCCTTTGCAATGTAAATGCGGCAGATGCTGATATTCCGGGGTTCTTCTGGTCGATGGCAGCACTCTGTCTGGCGGACCGATATTTAAAGGAACGTGAAATTTCATTTTCATCTTCTACGGAAAAGATACGAGTAATACTGCTTCTGGCTGCCGGTACAGGCGCAGCAGCCGCAGCGGCGATGCTCACTAAGACACTTTGCGAGGGCATTATTCTGGCTCTTGCAGCTTATGACCTTTTGAGTGTAATTCGAAAAAGATTTTTCAATGGCAGAGTCTGGTGGGTCCAATTGGTTCCTTACCTCTCATTTATTGTCTGTAAGGAGCTCTGCGATAATTTACTGATGAAATCCGGCGGTACGTACAAAAGCTATTTCACTTTTTCTTCCGGACGTTTTCTAATGGGAGTGAGGCAGTATTTTTATATATTCAGCGCATACTTCGGAAGCGGCGTTCGCCCGCTGATCACTGCAATTCTGGTTGTTATTACAGTGCTGTTCCTGGTCCTCACAGCTGCAGGCATGCTGATGAAGTGGAAGGAGGAGATGTTCTTCGCTTTCTATGTTTGCGGCATGCTGCTGATGCTTCTGTTTTACAATTATTATCGATATGGTTTTACCTATTCTTTTTATCCTCTGATGCTTCTTTTCGCATCTTATGCTGTTTGCAGTCTCCGAAATAAGGGAGACACTGTTTTAGTTGACGCCGCAGTATTGACGGCCCTTTTACTAGTGTTAGCACAATCGCTATACGGTATATATGCTACAAGATTCCGCGGTTATCGGCTCGACGAGGCAGAGTCAGACACAGCGGAAGAATTATATCGGTATATTGATCAGAACTTGGATAAGGAAGATGTGGTATATTTCTTTAAACCAAGGGTGTTATATTGGAGTACCGGGGTTAATAGTTATTTCTGGGGGCTTGATGATACAGATCACCTGGATAAAGCAGATTATGTACTTTTAAGCAAGTGGGATGATCAGACAAAATGTTATCAATATGTTAATGCCTCACAGATGTATCAGCAGGTATTCAGCAATGATGGATTCATCTTGTATGAAAAACAAAAGTAACAGGGAAAAGTAATAAAAGCATACTGAAGTGAATTTTGGCCGCTGTTTTCGGCGTGTAAAGGTGTGCTGTCCGGAAAGGCGACTCACCCCTTTGCCCGCCTCGCGGAACAAAAAATGCAAATTCAGTTTTGTAATACACGGTGGAAAATGAAAAAAGCGGATCGGCGCTACACATAAAAAGTGAAATCTCAATCCGTTTTACATGGGCGTTATTGTAGAATTATTCTATGATATCGAGTAACATTTGAATCGAGTTTATGGCATAATCAGCCGCTGGATGTCCCGCTGCTACAGCGATTCCTACTGCAAAAAATCCGCCCGCCTTTGCTGCTTGAATTCCTGCATTCGCATCCTCCACAACAATAGCCTCAGCAGGCAAAACACCGAGCTTCTCCGCAGCCAGCAGGAACACCTCCGGATCAGGCTTGGATCTGGATATTTCTGTTCCGTCCGCAACTGCGTCGAAGAAATCGGATATTCCCAGCCGTGAAAGAATCAGCTTTGTGTTTCTGCTGGAAGATCCGATTCCCAGCAGCAGGCCGCGGGCACGAAGTTCTTGCATCGTGGCAAGTGTTTTCTCCGGTAGATCCGCAGGCGTCATCTGCATCAGAAGTTTTTTATAATTCTCATTCTTTTCCTCGGCAAAAGCCAGCTTCTCCTGGTCTGAATAGAGCCGCGGACTTTTCTCAAGAATAATATTCAGGCTCTCCATCCTGCTCACGCCCCGGAGGCGGTCGTTGTCTTCCTCGTTGAAAGGGATGCCAAGCCGATCCGCAAGCTGTTTCCAGGCCTGGAAATGATAATGATCTGTGTGACAAATCACACCATCCAGATCAAAAATGATTGCTTTGAATTGCATAGTCCTCCTCATAATGGATCGCCATTATCCGTCCATCAATTGTACAAGTTGATTCTTAGCAGGGCGTCCGCTCGGCGAGGATATAAACAGGGAACTTCCCGGTTCCTCCTGCATGGACAATCTGCCTGCCATTTTTTGTTGCCCGGCAGTCTCATTATAAGCTGAAATAACGCCAGATATTATAGAGGCTGATTCCGATAATAACGATCATCAGGGCCATAAACAGGCGCTCCACAACGGCAAACAAAAAAGATTGATATCCCACTTCTCCCAGATTTCATAGCCTATATTATATGAAAAAAGAGAGAAATATGGTAGCACAGGGCTATTTGAAACAGGACGATAGCACCGTAAATGCTGCTTTTGTTAGAATTCTGCTAGTTCTTTGTTTTTGGCAATAGTACAATTGGATCAAAGATTTTTGTGGAAGTGAAGCATCCACAGAGGACACCGTCTATATGAGGAGGAATACATCCATGAAGTATATCAATCTTCTAATCAAGCCGGCCTCCAGTCTGTGTAATCTTCGGTGCAAATACTGCTTTTATGAGGACGAAGCGAACAATCGAAGCGAGGCATGTATGGGCCTTATGTCGAAAGAGATGAGTCAGCTTCTTTTGCGCGAAGCCTTCTCTGCCGTGGATTCAAACGGGACTGTCAGTTTTGCTTTTCAAGGCGGTGAGCCGACGGTGGCCGGGCTGCCGTTCTTCCAAGAATTTGTGGAAAACGCTCGCCTATTAAAGCCGAAAGACGTTTCTCTCAATTTTTCGATCCAGACCAACGGAACATTATTGAACGAAGAATGGGCGGCTTTTTTTGAAAAAGAGGGCTTTTTGGTTGGTCTATCGATGGACGGTTTTAAAGAAGCCCACGACCTGCACCGGATGGATCCCGCCGGGAAAGGGAGCTGGAACCGTGTGCTGAAGGCACATCAACTCCTGGAAAAGCACCGTGTGGATCATAACGCACTCTGCGTCGTCACCTCGCGCGTAGCGCGCAGTCCGGAACTCGCCTATCGCAATCTGAAATCCCTCGGTTTCCGGTATTTGCAGTTTATCGCCTGTCTCGATCCAATCGGACAGCCGAGGGGGCAGCAGGCTTTCTCCCTGGTGCCGGAAGCTTATGGTAAGTTCCTGTGCCGTCTGTTTGATCTCTGGTACGCAGACTGGGAGAAGGGCGACTATCACAGTGTTCGCCTCTTCGACGACTATATCCATGTTCTTTTGGGCGATGGGGCCAGCACCTGCGCCACCTGTGGCCGCTGCGGCTTCTATCTGGTCGTGGAAGGGGACGGGGCGCTCTATCCCTGCGATTTCTTTGTGCTGGACGACTGGCGGCTGGGCAGGCTCGGGGAAAAGCCGCTACAGGAATTTGCAGAAAGTGAAACGGCAAAGGCATTTCTTAAGTGGGGCACAGTGAAACCGAAGGAATGCGCCGCCTGCCCTTACTGCACGATCTGCAACGGCGGCTGCAAAAACGACTGGTACACAGATGCGGAAGGGAAAGTACATAACTATTACTGTGCTGCCTTCCGCGCACTGCTGGACTATGGCCTGCCCCGGATGCGGCGGATCGCCTGGGCGGAGCTGAACGCACGGATGCAGAGGCGATAATAAGAGCGCAGCTCCGAAAAGCAAATCGCTTTTCGGAGCTGCGCTCTTTTCTTCTTTCTTCACACCTCGCCGGCACGGTGGAAGGCGACAAAGTGGTTCGGCTCGATCTCCCGCAGCTGCGGCTCCTGATTGAAGCAGGCCTCCGTCGCGTAGGGGCAGCGGACGGCGAATATGTGCTGATCCGGAAAATCATCGCGGATTACGGCCTTGATGAAATGATGAAAAGGATCATTGGAAAAGTCAGCAGTCTCTTTCTGGATCTGGCGGCTTACTCCATTATCCCGGAGAACAACGCCGGGCAGTATTATCCGGACTACGGGTATAATCATCCCCTGTTTACCGACAAGATGCGGATCTACAGTGATTCCAGGGTCTCTGATTTTATTACCGGCATCACACCGGATCAGAGTGCGGGATTACTAAATTCAGCAAGGCCAATCTGCGATTCATGGATAATAATGGTTATGATTTCGTGATCATGGTCAAGGGAATGAAATTCCTTGTCAAAGAACTTATTCTCGAGAAACGTGGCACATTTGAGGAAGTGTGTGCCAACAATATCCGACAGTATAAGGCATACGGAACGACAATTGGGCGTATGTAGTTTGCCTCTGATGAAAAGAAGCGGTACTTTCATCTGTTCTACAGCATCCAGCGCCATGCATCCGAACGGGAACTGCTGGAAGCGCGTATAGACCGGATGAAGAAAAATCTGAATAAGATATATGGCAAGGTCTCTGACATGTCAAAGGAATACCGGCATTATTTCAAGCCGGTTTATCTTCACGAGGGCAAGGAAGATCAGCTGCTCCAGCTTGCCATCGAAAGAAGCGAAGTAATAGAGGAGGAAATCCACCTGTGCGGGTACTTCTGTATCATCACATCAAAAAAGATGACCGCAAAGGATGCATTGGAACTGTATAAGAGCCGTGATGAATCCGAAAAGTTGTTCTATACAAGCCTGAAAGACGCGGTTCTGGAAGATGACAGCAAGGCGAATTACATGAATGTCCCTGCCGCGATAAAAGAACTGGAAAAGATCGAGATGATCCGCCAGACCAGCGGGAAATACAGGCTGGATCATGCGGTCACAGCAACGCAGAAAGCAATATTGAAGGCATTTAAAATGGACGCGGCCTGCATGCAGAAGGAAGCGGCGGCAATTCGGGAAGCACTGATGACGGAGGATAAAAAGTAATGGCCAGGCAGAAGAAAACACAGACTACGCAAGAACTGATTGAAAAGATGGAGGCCATCGGGCTGCAGCGTAAAGCGGCTTACGATGAAGCGGTTGCCAATCTGAAGGAACTTCGGAAAAAGAAAAAAGAGAAAATCAGGAGGCTTTGCTCCGGGCAGCTGCTTCCAGTAAATGGGGCTACGAGAAGATCATGTCATTAATCCAGAGTGACCCCGAGGACGCTGACGAATAAGGATAAAAAACTCTTACTCAATCCAGTCGATCCGATGGTTGAGTAGGAGTTTTTTAGGAAGTTCAGACTCACAGTTCGGGCAAAAATGCCTGATGTGTAATTGTGCTAAAACCGATAGTCATGTGCTATAACGGAAATCGGTAGTCTGCTAAAATTCCACCATAAGCCAATAGTATTTGTAAAGAAGATGAGCTCTTGGCAAGCCGGAGTATCTGGAGCGCGAGATCTTGAGCCGCCATGTCGGTGGTATGATGTACCGGCGGGGTGATCCCGCTCAGACCCAGAAGGTCTTCCGATATCTGCAGGAGCATAGCCGCGTGCCGATGCTGCTGGCCGCAAATCTTGAATCCGGAGGAGATGGCATTGCCGAAAACGGCACCTGCTTCGGCAAGCAAATGCAGGTAGCCGCAACGGATGATCCCGAGCAGGCTTACCGCCTCGGCAAGGTCGCCTGCCGTGAGGGCAAAGCCGTCGGCTGCAACTGGACTTTCGCTCCGGTTGTAGATATCGATTATAATTATCACAGTCCCATTACCAATTCAGGTTGAGCAGGATCCCCATGAAACGGAGGACCTGGCCGGGCGCTTCCCGGAGCTCTGCTGGCGCGGCGCGCACTACCTGGAGCACTGGGTGGCGGAACAGATGACAAAGGGCGCGGCGTAATTTGGCGGTGCCATCGACCCGCTTTGGACCGTAATGGCCGAGGGAGGCCCCTTCCACTGCCACGGCTATCTCGATGAATATTGTACACGCCTGGAGAAAACCGGCCGCGGCTGTGCGGCTGAGGAGCTCAGACGCCGCCATCCCTGAGGAGGAGCGATATGAAAGAGGCAATCAACACCGCATTGCTGTTTATCGGTTCGTTTTATTCTGTTAACACGGTGATGTTCCAGCGCCCCTGCCCGGAATTCCAGCTTCCCAGCAAATTTGCGGATATCCAGGACCACGCCATGGCCAGGCGCTTCCTGGGGGAGGCGCCGGAAAAGGCAGTCTGCTATCTGAGGGATCACCTGTTCCTGGAATACTGTGTTGTAACGCTGGAGAGCAACGCTGTTCTGATCGGGCCTTTCCGTTCACGCAACCTGCACCATTATGATCTGGATCTGCAGGAATTCAAAAGTGACGAGGAGATCCGCCGCTATCTCAAATTCTATCATTCCCAACCCGTTTTGCTGAAAGGACCGCTTCGGGTCGCGGTCAGCAATCTGTTTCTCGCTGTCTTATGGGAGTTCCGACGATGTGCAGGAGGTTTGCAACGCGGATCTGAGCGAGGAGAATCTCACAAACGAACTGGATTATTTGCATGATCTGATGGTCGAGGAAGCCAAGGGGCATAATCCCAACGCCTTCTATGACTATATGGAGCAGGTCTCCGTCGGAAATTACGACGGCGCCATCCGCGCCTACAAACAGGCGATGATTTCCCGCACGATGGCCTTCAATTTGGTGCGGACCATCGAGGGGATCACGAGCGTCCGTACACAGACCCGCCTGGCACTCCACCGGGCGGGGATCTCGGAGGAAGCGATCAGTGGGCTTTTGAACTCGTTCAAGGTGAAAGGGCGCATGCTGACCAGCGTGACGGAAGCGCGCAATCTATGCGAACAGCTGATCTATGACAGCTGCAAGCTGGTTCGGGACAGCCACGCCAAAAAATACAGTCCTACCGTGGCAGACGCCGTCTCCTATATCCATCACAATCTGGAACATCCGCTGAGCGTACCTGAAATAGCGGAGCATGTCGGCGTAACGCCGAACAGCCTTTCCGCCAAGTTCCACGCCGAGGTCGGCTCGCCGCCCATGGTCTATATCAACAAGCTGCGCATGGAACAGGCCCAAAAGCTTCTTCGAAATACAAAACTCAGCATTCCGGAAATCTGTTACCGGATCGGGATCATGGATTCCAATTACTTTACACGCTGCTTCAAAAAGGAGTATGGTATGCCACCTCGATTGTACCGGAAAATCAACACTGGAAAGAAATGAGCAGGGAACGATGTAAACGCCTTGCAGTCAGGAGAATACGCACATGAATCGAAAACCAAACATCATCATCATCAACCCCGACGAAATGCGCTGGGATACCATGGGGCATATGGGCAATCCCGCAGCTGTCACACCGACGCTGGACAATTTTGCCTTCAAAGACGCCGTTTCTTTCTCCAACACCTACTGCCAGAACCCTGTATGCGTGCCGAGCCGATGCAGCTTTTTCACCGGCCTCTATCCGCATACGACGGGACACCGCACCATGGGCTACCTTCTGCGCGATCAGGAGACTTCTCTTCTGAAGGAACTGAAGAACGCGGGCTATTATGTCTGGGCAAACGCCCGCAATGATCTGATAGCCGGTCAACACGACGGTCTGATCGAGTCTCACGTCACGGAAATGTTTTATGGCGGAAACACCCCGCCGGCTCCCGGCGCCGTCTCGACCAATCCCCGCGGTCTACCGGGAACGCCGGGCTTCTACTCCTTCTGCAACGGTGAACTGAAAACCGACGAGGACGGGCTCAACTATACCACCGACGACGAAGACGTTGACGCCGCCGTACAGCGTATTCTTCACCCGGTAGACGATCGCCCGCTCTGCATTTTCCTTGGCCTGCTCTATCCCCATCCGCCGTACAATGTGGAGGAGCCGTTTTTCTCCGCAATCAATCGCTCCAAACTGCCGCCGCGCATTCGGGCGGAGCTGTGCAGCGGAAAGGCGCGCATGCTCAATCTTCTCCGCACTTACATGAATCTGGACGGTATGAGTGAGGAACAGTGGGACGAACTGCGTGCCATCTATCTGGGAATGGTATCCAAGGTGGATTCACAGCTGCGAAAAATTCTTGACGCCCTGCGTCTCGCCGGGGAGTATGACAATTCCCTGATCATTTTCATGAGCGATCACGGAGACTATGCCGGAGATTACAACGTAATCGAAAAAGCGCAGAACTGTTTCGAAGACGATCTGACCCGCGTGCCGCTTCTCATCAAGCCGCCCAAGAGCAGCCCGGTGGATCCCGGTGTCACAGACAGTCTGGTGGAACTTGTGGACTTTTATGCCACAGTAATGGACTTTGCCGGCGTAACACCCTCCCACTCGCATTTTGGAAAAAGTCTCGCGCCGATCCTCGCCGATCGGAAGCTGAGGTTGCGCGACGAAGTCTTCTGCGAAGGCGGACGCCGTGCGGAAGAGATGCACTGCAGTGAATCCGTGGATCCCGCGATCAAGAACGGCTTCTGCAACAATGTGATGTGGCCCCGTTATGCCGCGCAGTTTGACAACGTGGCACACGCGAAGGGTGCTATGGTGCGGACGGAGAAATGGAAGTATATCTATCGCGCCCACGGAGAATGTGAATTGTACGATATGGAAAAAGACCCTCATGAGATGCGCAATCTCGCGGGCGATGCCGCCCTCTCGCCTGTTATGGCAGAGATGAGGGAAAAGCTGCTGCTCTGGTATCAGGACACGGCGGATGTTGTCCCCTTTGAAAAGGATGAGCGGTTCAGCAAAGCGATGGTCTGGGAGAAGGTCAAGAATTTCTGCCCGGCCGGATATGAGGAAGAGGTCAGGCAGAAAATCGAGAACGGCATGAGCCTGTTTCCCGCGAAATTCTACTGCCTTGACCTGCGGAAAAAAACTTGCCGAGGAGGATGCTTGATGCAAAACCGTCCCAACTTTATTGTAATCCACACCGACCAGCAGCGCTATGACTGCGTCGGCTTATCCGGTATGCGCGAGGGAATCTACACGCCCTATACGGATTCCATCGGCTGGCAGGGCGCCCGTTTTACCTCGGCCTACTGCAACTGCCCACTCTGCATCCCCCAGCGGCTAAGTCTGCTCACCGGACAGGAGCCGGCTCACCACGGGCTGTTCCACAACGTCGGCATTCCCTACCTCCCTCTGGAGACGACGCTTCCGGCCGAAATGCGCCGCGGCGGATACCAGACTGCTCTGGTGGGCCGCACCATGCACACCTATCCCTTCAACCATTCCTATGGCTTTGAATACTACCTGCCTGGCGATCCGAGCAGTGAAAATAAGGAAAGCAGTGACGCCTTCTTTACCTATCTGAGGGATCACAATTCCCACGACTGTGGCGGCTATGGCGGCTGCGGCCCGCACAACAACTCCCGCGCGGCGGCCCCCTTCCATCTGAGCGACGAGTACCACCAGACCAAGTGGACGACCAACCGGGCGCTTGATTTTCTGAGCAACCGGGATGCATCCAGACCTTTTATGCTCTTTGTCGGCTTTTACGCGCCGCACTCTCCGCACAATCCGCCGGAGCCGTACTTCAACCGCTATTATCAGCGGGACGATCTGGGCGGGCCCTGGTTTTCGGAGTGGGACATTCCCCCTGTCAGCAGCGGCAACGTGATGGCGCGCTACGTCAAGCTCAGTCGGGAGGAGATCCGCAGTCTCTATGTCGGGTATTACGGCAACATTGCCTTCCTGGATACCCAGATCGGCCGCCTGCTGAATGCGGCCATGAAGCAGAAAAACACATATGTGATCTTCACCTCGGATCATGGTGAGATGCTTGGCGACCATTATCTGATGCAGAAAAACCGTCCCTATCAGGGCGCGGTGCACATCCCCTTCCACATCATGGGACCGGGCATTGCCGACGGGCAGGAGAGAGACGAGCCCATCGGCTGGCACGACATCATGCCGACGATTCTGGATCTGGCCGGGCTGCCGATCCCGGCCTCGGTGGATGGCCGCAGCCTCGCACCGCTGCTGTGCGGGGAAGGGCCGGAAACACCCTGGCGGAAGTACATCCACGGCGAATGCACCCATGATTTTCTGTTTGACGCAAAAGCGAGACCGACAAGCGAAAAGCACAACTTTATCTATGAAGAAGGGGCTCAGTATCTCACAGACGGGACCATGAAATACATCTGGTATCCCACGAGCGGGAAGGAACAGTTGTTCAACATCCGGGAGGACTACGGCGAGCAGCATGATCTTTCCGGAGAGCCCGCGTATCACGGAGAACTGGAAAAATGGCGCAGCATTCTTGTAAAGGAACTGCAAGGCCGCGAGGAGGGCTTCAGTGACGGCGAAAAGCTGATCCCCGGCAGCAAACCTCAGAGAATGAGCCGTAAAATGGCGGCGCTTGTCCAGCAGCGGCGGGAGGAAGGCTTTGCGCTGGCCTACGGCGGGAAAGCAGATCCGATGGCAAAGCTGCAGTTTGAAGAAAAACTGATGAACTGAAAGAGGGACACACATGGATCAGAAACAACAGCCCGATATCCTCATATATATGAGCGATCAGCACGGCGCGGATTATTGCTCCTGGGGCAACGTACAGGTGGACACGCCGGTGCTTGCCGATATGGCCGCCCACGGCACACGCTTTTCCCAGGCCTATTCTCCCTGCCCGCTCTGCGTTCCGGCGAGAATGTCGATGATGTCGGCGCAGCTTCCGCAGGACACCGGCGTGTACAACAATAAATTCACCCTCTCCAACCTGACGCCCTGCTTCACCCATTCTCTGGTGGAAGCTGGCTATGAGACGGTATTGATCGGTCGGATGCACTTCATCGGCCGGGATCAGCGGCACGGCTTTACCAAACGTCTGGCCGGCGATGTGACGCCGGTCAGCTGGAAAAAACCCTTTGGAAAAATTGCGAAAGAGCGGGGCAAGACCGTGCGCGCCTTTTCTCCGGAGGGCTCTACCGAACTCGTCGGTGCGGGGGACTCTATCGTAACGGATTATGACCGCTATGTGCTGGAAACCGCTCTGGACTATCTCTCCGAGGAGCACGAAAAGCCACAGTTCATCCTGGTCGGTGCCTTCGGGCCGCATTCACCCTATATCACGTCTCCGGAAATGTACCGGAAATATCTTCGCCCGGAGAGCGCCCCTTCCTTCTTCCGGGAGGAGGAGCTGCCCGCCTATCTGCGGGAGGTCCCTGCGCTGAATGCACGTGTGCGCCCGGCGTCTCTGTCAGAAGAGGACGCGCTGGCCTGCCGCGCCGCCTATCTGGGTTTGATCGAGACGATGGATGGCCAGATCGGCGAGCTGCGTAGCGCATTTCATAGCTTTTCGGAAAAGCGCGGCCATGGGGCGGTGTTCGGCTATGTATCCGATCACGGCGATATGGCGGGAGAGCGGCGCATGTATGGCAAAACCTGCTTTTTCGACAAGTCTGCCAAGATCCCCATGCTCTTCGAGGGAACAGGTATTTCCGAAGGCAAGACCATTGACAGCCCTGTGAGCCTGCTTGATCTGGGCCCAACGGTCTGCGAGCTGGGTGGCACGGTATTTTCGACAAAGGACGCGCGTTCGCTGGCTCCCCAGCTTTGCGGGCAGGACGGCGATTCAGAGCGCGTCGTGGTGAGCCAGGTGATGGAGACCCTGCCGGAACTGGGCGCATGTGCGGGAACGATGCTCCGCTGGAAAAACTACAAATACGTCGTCTACCATCGGGCTGAGGACCGGGCGCTGTTGTTCGACATGAACAGCGACCCACTGGAGGAGCACAATCTTATTTTCGAACTGCCGGAGCTCGCGGCGTGGTTCTCTGAAAAGGCTGCCGCTCAGGCGGACTTCTCCGCCATGGAACAACAGTTTCGGCAGTCACAGCACACGGCAAAGCTGCTGGAGATCTATGAAGGCGCAGCCGGTTTCGATGATACGGAGCGCTGGAAGGATAATCCTCCTTCCTCCCGCGCCGAGAACCTGGAGATTGTTGCCGTTGACAGGCTTCAGGCTGGCGGCAGATAAACAGAAAGCGGCTCGAATAATGCTATTTTTGTGAGCATTGTGCTGTTTGCCGCCTGCGGCAATTCCACACCTGCATCCAACGAGGCTGCAACGACCGATGCTGCTCCCGCTGCCGCGCAGTCCGAAGAGGCGGCACCCCAGCCTGAAACTCTTTCTGACAAGACCCTGACCGGCCTTCTAGGCAGCGGCACCGAGTCGGGGCTGATCATCATGGATACCATGGTCAATACGCTCTACCGCTACGAGGGCGAGACCCGCCAGGCTGTCCCCGCTCTGGCCAGCGGTTATGAGACCATTGATGAGCTGCACTATCGCTTCACCCTGCGCGACGATGCCTGCTATTCCGACGGTACGCCCGTCAAGGCCAGGATGTCGTCTACAGCTTCACCAAGTACGCTGAGCCCGGCGTCGCCAATGCCAGTTACTTTGACGTGGAAGGCCTGAAGGCTGAGGACGATCAGCACGTGATCATCGCTTTCAAAATCGGCATTTCCATTGCCAGCTGCCGTATTGACGATCCCCTTATGACCGGGCTCGTTGCCAAGGCCAGCAGCTCTGATGAGGCCACTAGCGCCGAGGGCTTCAACGGCATCGTCGACTATGTGTTCAACAACTTCTGCCTGCGCGGCCTGTGCACCGAAAGCAAGTACTGTGTCGTCCGTCGGGGGATCCAGGGACTCAGCGCCAGCTCCCGCATGGGTTATCTGGATGTGGGCAACGCCTACGAGGCAGACTGATCTCCGGCAAATCGAAAAAACCAAATTCCCAACAGGGCGGATCTCAAGTGAGATTCGCCCTGTTTTGTGCTTGTTTGAATAGAATTGTTCTGCTTTTTCCCGCCCGGATTTGATACGATAGTTCCACAAAAAGATACAGGAGGAACATGCCATGGTAAATTTGAAAGCGAGACCTTTTTATCTCAGTGATGAAAAAATTCGGTGGGTTGAGGAGACACTTGCCAGGCTGAGCCTGGACGAAAAGATCGGCCAGCTCTTTATCAATCTCACGCTTCGCCGCGACGATGCAACCATGCACGCTCTTATCCACGATTACAAGATCGGCGGTGTCCGCTGGCAGGGCGGCACGCTGGAAGAAATCTATGAGCAAAACCGCCGCTTCCAGACGGAGAGCCGTATCCCTACTTTGATTGCGGCCAACTGCGAAGCGGGCGGAAACGGCGCTGTCGCCGAGGGTACCATGGTGGCAACAGGCGCCGCCTGCGCTGCCTCTCAGACTTTGGAAACCGTGCGGGAGATGGCCCGCGTCGGCGCTGCGGAGGCCTCCGCCGTCGGCTGCAACTGGACCTTCGCCCCGGTGTGTGATGTGGTCTCCAACTGGCGCAACACCATTGTGAATACGCGTGCCTTTGGCAATGACGTGGAGCAGATTATTGCTTGCAGCAAGGTCTATATGGAGGAAATGCGCAAAGCCGGTATCGCCTGTGCTGCCAAGCACTTCCCTGGCGACGGATCGGAGGAGCGGGACCAGCATCTGGTCATGGGCTGCAATGACCTCTCCGTGGAGGAATGGGATGCGAGCTTCGGCAAGGTCTATCGTGCGCTGATTGAGGATGATCTGGAGAGCATGATGATCGGCCATATCTGCCTGCCCGCCTACAGCCGCAAGTTCCGCCCCGGACTCAAAGATCAGGATATCAAGCCTGCCACCATGGCACCCGAACTGCTGAACGATTTGCTGCGCGGTGAGCTGGGTTTCAACGGTCTGATCGTCACGGATGCCTCCCATATGGCGGGATTGAACGCTGCCGGCGCGCGGCGGGACGTGGTGCCCGGGGTCATTGCCGCGGGCTGCGATATGCTGCTGTTCTTCAATGACCCTGCCGAGGACATTCAGTACATGAAGGATGCCGTCGCGGACGGGCGCATCAGCGAGGAGCGCCTGAACGACGCGCTTTACCGTATTCTGGGCCTGAAGGCCAAGCTGGGGCTGGATGCGCTCCGCTTCCCGGAAAAGGAAGGGCTCTCTGTTGTCGGCTGTTCGGAGCACCACAAAGCGGCGGCACGGGCGGCGGATGAAAGCATCACGCTCGTCAAGGATACCCAGGGGCTTTTGCCGCTTGACCCGCAGGAGAAGAAGCGCGTGCTGCTCTATTTTCTGCAGAGCGCTCCGGTCAGTCTGCTCGATGGGAGCGATCCCGCCAAGAAACTGCTGATCGAGGAGCTGGAAGCGGCTGGCTTTGAGGTGCACACCGAGCCGGATTATTACGAATTGGAAATGGCCGGTCAGAATAAGGCAAACCGTGGACGGATGATGGCCAAGCGTTCCATGGAGAAAATGCGCAGCGAGTATGATCTTTGCCTGGTCGCCATCAGCATGAAGGGCTACGCTCAGTCAAACAACACCCGCCTGGTCTATTCCGTCGGCCATTCCTATGAGATCCCCTGGTACGTCCATGAACTGCCCACCGTATGCGTCAGCTTGAATTACACCAATCACCTGATCGACGTGCCCATGATGAAAACTTTTGTCAACGCCTACGCGTCCACCCGGGAATACCTGCACGCCCTGGTGCAGAAGCTCACCGGCCGGTCTCCCTTCAAGGGACGGTACAACGAGCTGGTGTGGTGTGGGCGCTGGGATACCCGGCTTTAAAGGAGTGTGAACACCATGAAAGAAAAACTCCCTCGCGTCCTCCTGATGAACATCTGCACATGCGGCGTGCTGTGTGCGGTTGCGCAGCTGCTGGCAATTACCCGCGGAGAACTCCTTGCGTTTTCATTCTCCCGCTACGTGCTGAACTTTGCCGTCGCCTATCCTCTGGCCTGCCTGGCCGGCTTGCTGATCCCGTCCGAGAAATTCGGTGCCTGGGCCTGCAGAATGCTCGGCCTGAAGCTCGGCCCTGTCTATGCTGTCGTGATGGTTTGCTCCATTAACCTGATATTTACGCTTGTTTTTTCCACGATTATGACCTGGTTCAACGCCGTGTTTCTTGCAAAGCAGGGGCTGCATGTTCTGATCCCTGGCATTGTTCGGAACTATCTTCCCATGTGGCTGGTGAGCAGCTTTGTCAGCGGCGTCATCAGCAGACCTCTCGGTCGACTGGTGGAACGGAAACAAAACCGTGCCGATCGCGCACTTGAGGATTAATTCATGGGAGCCGCGTTTCTTTCTGTCTTCGAACGGAAGCAGGAGTATCTGTTGTGTGTAGACTCGGACGGAACAGTCCTGGATACAATGGCGCAAATCGGGCGATCGCGCAGATTCCGCTTTGCCCCTATGGTGAGGAGCGGTGGCGGCTCTATGTTCAACAACTGAGTAAATAAATGCCAGGAGGAGATTGAAATGGCTGTTTCTCTGCGTGAATATGTAAAAGGACACGATTATCTGATCTGCGTAGACTCGGACGGTTGCGCTGTCGATACGATGGATATCAAACACAAGCGGTGCTTTGGCCCCTGCATGGTGCAGGAATGGAATCTGAGCGCATGGGAAAAACCGATTCTTGATCGTTGGGATGAAATCAATCTGTACAGCATCACACGCGGGATTAACCGCTTCAAAGGACTGGCAATGGCCCTCGCGGAAATCAACGAACGCTACACGCCGATCGACGGTGTGGAAGCGCTCAGCCGCTGGGCGGCTGAGACGAAGGAGCTCTCCAATCCCGCCCTGGAAGAGCTGGTGGAGCAGGGGGCAGAACCCATATTCCACAAAGCGCTGCATTGGTCCCGGGAAGTCAACAAAGCGATCGGACAACTTCCCTGGGAGGTCAAGAAGGCGTTTAACGGTGTCCGGGAAGGCTTTGAGGCGGTGCGCGATTTCGCCGATATCGCGATCGTGTCCAGTGCAAACCGTGACGCCGTAGAAGAAGAATGGGAGAAATTCGGTCTGATGAATCTGGTGGATCTTGTTCTTTGTCAGGACGTGGGGAGCAAGGCACATTGTATTGCGGAGCTTAAAAAGAAGGGCTATGCTGACGATCATATCCTGATGGTGGGCGACGCCCCCGGCGATAAGGCTGCCGCGGAAAGCAACGGTGTTTTCTACTACCCCATTCTGGTGCGGCACGAGACAGAAAGCTGGGAAGAGTTTCCTCAGGCGGCAGAGCGTTTTCGTGATGGAGCGTACCGGGACTATGGGGAGATGAAGGCCCAGGCTTTTCTTGCAAATCTCGCAGGAAAAGAATAACGGTGCCGTATAGCAAAGCAATGCTGTTGAAAGTGCGTAAGTATCGCCTTCCTGAAACCTGCGGAGTCAGAAACGGCGGAGGAATTATATCAGTATATTGATTCGAAGATTTATCTTGTATGAAAAACAAAAGTAACAGGGAAAAGTAATAAAAGCATACTGAAGTTGAAATATACAGTAGAGATATGATCCATCATACAAAAAAGTATAAATTATATGCATTTTGTATAAAGGAATTCTAAAATATTCGTAAACTCTGATCGTAGAAATCGTTTCCGAAGAGCATTATTATAATTGTTGTAACGGGCAGACAACGGTCTGACTGCGCCTGGTAAAACAGCATATTACCGGGCGGAGGAGAACAGCACTGCCTTACACTATTATTATGCAGGGGGTGATCATAATGATCAGTTTCTTAATCTGTTTAGCTATTCTAATCATTGGATACTTCACCTACGGCAAATTCGTTGACAGCACCTTCGGTCCCGATGATCGTGAGACACCGGCCGTTGCGATCAACGATGGCGTTGACTACGTCGTTATGCCGCAGTGGAAGCTGTTCCTGGTTCAGCTGCTGAACATCGCCGGCCTCGGCCCGATCTTCGGTGCCATGCAGGGTGCTCTGTGGGGACCTATCGTATTCCTGTGGATCACATTCGGCACAACGTTCTGCGGCGCGGTTCACGATTATTTCTCCGGCATGCTTTCCGAGAGAAACAACGGTGCATCGATCTCCGAAGTTACCGGCATCTATCTTGGCGACACCATGAAGACCGTTATGAGAGTCTTCTCGGTTGTACTGCTGATCATGGTAGGTACTGTTTTCGCGGTTGGCCCTGCAGGCCTTCTCGTACAGCTGCTCAAGAATAAGGGCGTTACCGGACCGTTCGCGACAACGACGACATGGCTTGCCATTATCCTCTGCTACTACTTCATCGCAACGTTCATTTCGATCGACAAGATCATCGGTAAGATTTACCCGATTTTCGGTTTCTGCCTGATCGCGATGGCAATCGGTGTCGCGATCGGAATGCCGCTGAACGGTTACCATACGCCGGAACTGTTCGCAAACTTCCGCAGCATGCATCCGGACGGAACTCCGGTATGGAGCTTCATGTTCATCACGGTTGCCTGCGGTGCGTGCTCCGGCTTCCATTCCACACAGTCTCCGCTGATGGCAAGATGCCTCAAGAGTGAGAGACAGGGTCACTTCGTATTCTATGGCGCTATGGTTGCAGAAGGCATTATCGCTCTTGTATGGGCGGCAGCCGGCTGCTCTCTGTACGCGGTAGAAGGCGGCCTGAACACAGGCCTGAAGGAAGCTCTGGCGGCCGGTCAGTCCGCAGCAATCTACGATGTCTGCGTCAAGACCATGGGTACTGTCGGCGTTGTACTTGCAATGCTCGGCGTTATTGCCTGCCCAATTACTTCCGGCGATACTTCGTTCCGTTCCGCAAGACTTACGCTTGCCGACTGGTTCAAGATTGATCAGGAGTCGTACGCGAACAGACTCAAGCTCTGCATCCCGGTTCTGGGTGTCGGCGCGTTCCTCGGCTTCGGCAATACACTTGGCTTCCTGTCCTATGCAGTCATCTGGAGATATTTCTCCTGGACAAACCAGACGCTGGCTATGATCGTTCTGTGGTCTGCAGCTATGTATCTCGCGAAGGAGAAGAAGAACTACTGGATTGCGGCTCTGCCCGCAATGTTTATGACCGGCGTTTCTACAACCTACTTCATGATGGCTCCGGAATGCCTTGGCCTCATCAAGTTCTTCCGTCTCAATACGGCGGTTGCTTACCCGGCAGGTATTTTCTTCATCGTCCTGTTCCTTACACTGTTCCTTCGGGCAGCCAAGAAGGCAGAAGCTGCTGCATAAGCATTTTTACAACTGAACACACGGGTCAGACCTTACAGGACCTGACCTGAAAGCAGGTGGGACCCGGGATTTCTGGATCCCACCTCTTTGCGCATTTACGGTTAATTTGCGCAGTGGATATGAATTTTACAGAGAGCTGGTATTAAATATGATTTTTGCACCCAAACCATTAGGAAATCAGAAGCTGGACCCCGGGACGCTCGCGCAGGACAAGAAGAGCTGCCGCAAAATCGGTCCCTGCGGACTCGGAGAGAAGGCGATGTATCTGAACAGCTTTTACCTTGACCGCCGCTATTACGTTCTCTACGGCGATGTCCGCAGAGTCTACAAAAGGATCGCAATGAGCAAAGGCGGCTATACAGGCAAGGGGATCTTCGCGTCCATGGCATATCTGGTTGTGGAATTTTCGAACGGTCTGGAAAAACAATGCAACTTCAAATTTGAAGAGCAGGTCGACGAGCTCCTGCGCGAAATCGAGAGAAAACACCCGGAGATCAAAACGCACAGCCGTAAAGCCGACGAAAAACTGGCTGCCGCGAAAGCGGCGGAGCAAGCAAGATACATCAAAGATCTGCCGGTGGAAGCGGAAGAAACGATCCGGTCGCTGCGGCATGCCAGAGAGTATCTGGAGCGCAAGCCGCAGCTGTCCGATGCGCTTGCCGGAGCGGCAAGAAGAAAGCGCGCGATTGACGGCCGAAAAACATCAATCAAGGCAGCCGCCGCGTTCATCCTTGCGATTTCGATTGCGGCACTGGCATTTGGCATTTATAAGATCGCTTCCGGAGAGCGTGACACGGGTCTTTATGCAATCATGTTTGCGACGGCCTTTCTGTTTTTACTGTTGGCAAGCGGTGTGCTTCCTTCAAGAACCAACAACAGAAAAGCCGCGCAGAGAGACTGGGACGCGATCCTTTCCAAAGTATCGGAATATATCGGATCTGATCAGAACTTTCCGGTACCTGCCCAGTACGCGCACCCGGTTGTGCTTGACAGAATGATCCGTGTGATCCGCGAGGGGAGAGCGAAGACAGCGCAGGAAGCGCTCGAAACGGTTAAAAATGATCTGAAATCTCTGAACAATACGGTTAAAGTATCGCAGCAGGAATACGAAGAAGTTGTTGCCGTGAAGCCGATGTTCCTTGTTATGGACTACAGGTAAACGGATGAAGGATAAAGGTGGTGTGAATAATGGATGATGCGATTCTTACCTTTCTTTCGGAAGAAGGCATTGACAGTCAGCTGATCGAGGGCGTGAAGGCTTTTCGCAAAAAGCACAACGCGGACGAAGAACTGCAGACAAGGATACCGTCTCCGGAGCTGTTTTATTATGGCAAAGATGTCTGGAAAAAGGCACTGGCGGCACTTCTTGCAGGGGAGAACCTGCTGCTTGCCGGGCCGAAGGCCACCGGCAAGAATGTGCTTGCCGAGAACCTCTGCGCTGTTTTTGCCCGCCCTCTGTGGAATGTTTCGTTCCATATCAATGCAGACGCGGCTTATCTGATCGGCACCGATACATTCAACGGTGAGAAGGTGGTTTTCCGCCCGGGACCGGTGTACCTTTGTGCAGTGAACGGCGGCTTCGGTGTCCTGGATGAAATCAATATGGCGAAGAACGAGGCACTTGCTGTTCTGCATTCGACGCTGGACTTCCGGCATGTGATCGATGTGCCCGGATATGACAAAATTGTCGTGCGCCCGGAAACACGTTTTATCGGGACAATGAATTACGGATATGCCGGTACGCGGGAGCTGAATGAGGCACTGACGTCGCGTTTTGCGGTGCTGGATATGCCGCTCATTTCCGATGAAGACCTGACAAAGCTTTTGAAGAGAAGGTTTCCTTCGATGCGGGACCAGATCTGCGGACAGTTCGTGCGGCTCTTCTATGAACTGGCGAACAAGGCGCAGAACAGCGAGATTTCCGACAGAGCACTGGACCTGCGCGGTCTTCTCGACGCAATCGGACTGATAGACAAGGGACTTACGAGCGGCGACGCGCTCGATATGTGTATTACAAATAAAACATTTGATGCCTATGAACGCAGCCTGATCCACGATGTGATCTCGGCGCGCGTACCGGACAGCCTGACGAAGGGTGATGTTTTTGCGCAATGATCAAGAGGCATTACAGCGGCGCACAGCGCCGCGCGCTCAATATAATATGGAATGCCGCGGGGCGTTATGATTTCGAGACGCCGTTCATGGCATTCTATCCGAACGGGAAGCCGGATTTCTACTTCAACATGGTCATCGGGCTTGTGGATAAGTGGCTTGACCTTCCGAAAATCAGCGATTTCTTCTACAGCTACAGCCGCGGCAGCAAAACAGACGAATACGACGCGCTTCTGTGGCTGGGTCTTGAGAACTGCGTGTACGAGAAGGAGCTTCCGACAAGGCCGATTCTGTCACAGCTGCGGAGGCGCCGCGCCGAAGACTTCTTCAAGGTTCAGCAGTCGCTTTCGAGGCAGCAGATGATGCTGCAGAGCATGCTTGTCTACAACGAGCAGCAGGCCCGCTGGGCGCTGGTGACCGGCCGTAAAATGCCGCTTCTTTCGGCAAGAGAAAAGAAGATGGAGGAGGCTTTGCGCTTCCCGGGCTCTCTTGATACGGAGCAGGTGATTGAGAGCATGCAGGCGTTCCTTCTGGAATTCTTCCACTTCCGCACGGGAGAGAAAGAAACAAACGTGCGGCAGTTGCGGAAAGGTTCGCTTGCGGACAAGGTTTTGCGCAAAGTCCTGCACCATGAAACGCGGCAGCTGGATGTACTGCTTGTCCGGACGGGAACCGGACACGGCGACAGAGAGGGCAGTGTCCGCCTTCTGCATAATCAGCGTGAGCTGCATAACTCGGCCGATGCCGCGGAGGATCTTGCATATATCAGGGCTTGTTTTGGCCCTTGCATATACAACGAAGCGGACATGCGCGTTCTCGAGAACGATCTCTGCAAAGAGGATGACGCCTATTGCAGGCTCTGGATTACAAAGGCAGGCGATATGCCGTCCGCAGCTTCTTCCGGCGGCGCGCAGCAGCACCGGACACTTTCGCAGCAGGCGCGGGTCAACAGCTCGGATAATCGAAGTGCGAAGGACGTAGCAAAGGATATTGCCCGTCAGAGAGAAAAAAACATTGAATATTACCGCAGAAACGGCATGCTGATAGCAGGAAGCGTCCGCAGGCTTTCGGCGCAGCTGGATACGATTTTTGCTTCTTATGCGCAGCCACTTCCTGTTAAAGCAAGGGCCGGACGCCTTAACAGCGAAAAAGCCTACCGGCTTGCTGTCATGGATGACCCGTATGTCTTTGAACGCCCCGGCGACGAGGTTGAACACGATCTCAGTGTGGATATCCTGCTGGACGCTTCGGCGTCCCGGCTGAATTCACAGGAAGTGATCGCTTCGCAGGCTTATGTCATCGCAAAAAGTCTGGAGAAGTGCCATGTGCCGGTACAGGTAAGCGCGTTTCGTTCGCTCCGTGGGTATACCGTGCTGCAGCTGCTCAAACAGTACAAAGACGTCCGCTGCGAGGGGATTTTCGGTTATTACGCTGCCGGCTGGAACAGGGACGGGCTTGCGCTTAAAACAGCCGCTGCGCAGATGTACCAGAACAGTGCTGTCACATCCTCCGGCAAAAAAATCCTGCTGATTCTTACCGACGCGAGCCCGAATGACTCAACGAGGATGCCGGCGAAGGAAGGATCTTTCTTCGAAAGAGAGTATGAGGGCGAAGAAGCGGTCCGCAATACGGCAGAAGCGGTAAAATCCATGCGCTCGCTGGGCATCCGCACGGCAGCAATCTATCTCGGGCCGAATACGAATCTTGAAAATCTGCACCTGATTTACGGGAAAGAGTATGTCCGGATTCAGAAGATTGAACAGCTGGCGAATGGCGTGAGCGAGCTGCTGCAGATGATTTTACGGGAGATCAGGAATTAGGAAGAAACTGATGACTATTATTTCCATTGATATCCGAATTCAGAAAAGCGGCGAATCAATATAAAAATCCCTGAACCCTCATTACAAGGGTTCAGGGATTTCATTAGCTCTGTATGTGACAAGATTCGAACTCGCGACCTTCTGGTCCGTAGCCAGACGCTCTATCCAGCTGAGCTACACATACATATCCGCCTTTCTTGGCGACAAACTATACTATAACCCAAGAAAGGCGTAAAGTCAACAAAAAGTTTCATCCTAGAACAACATCCACCCGCACATCTTTCTTCGACGGATCAAATGGAATGACGCAGCCATGCACAGACTGGCCGTCCACCGTAAGGCTCCGGACGCCTTTTTCCACATGCGAAGGATTCGACACATGGATATGATAGGTGACGCCGCGGAAGAGGCGTGTAATATCGAAATCACCGAAATCCGGCGGTACACAGGGATTTATTGACAATCCTTCGTGTGTCGGCATCACGCCGAGAATGAACTGGGAAATATCCACGAACGTCCATGCGGCGGTGCCGGTGAGCCAGCTGTTTTTGCCTTCACCGAAGAATTTCGCATCCTTGCCGGCAACCATCTGCGAATAGACATACGGCTCTGTGCGATGGATTTCGCTGATGTCCTCGATATAGGCCGGGCAGGTCTTTTTGTAGATTTCGAACGCTCTCGCACCGTGTCCGCAGACCGTTTCCGCAATCGAAACCCACGGGTTATTATGGCAGAAGATCGCACCGTTTTCCTTGTATCCCGGCGGATACGAGGAAATCTCGCCAAGCTCCAGATGATATCTTGTGTACGGCGGCTGCAGGATCATGACACCGTACTTTGTATCCAGATATTTCTCTACTGAATCGAGAGCCTTGTCCGCGAGGCCTTCCTTTACACCGCACCCGGCAAGAACACAGAATCCCTGCGGCTCGATGAAGATCTTTCCTTCCTCGCATTCATGGGAGCCGACTTTCTTGCCGAAAGCGTCATATGCACGGACGAACCAATCGCCGTCCCAGCCGGCGGTCGTGACCGCGCGGTACATTTCCTGCCGCTCTTTTCTTGCTCTTTCCGCTTCTTTATGATCACCGCGGATATCCGCTAGCAGCGCGTATTCCTCACTGTATTTGACGAACATGCCGCCGATGAACACAGACTCCGCAACCGGTCCTTCACTGGGACCGAACGTCTGGAACGATTCGCCGGGATGCTTCGAAAAACAATTCAGATTCAGACAGTC
>CACYOR010000040.1:27184-38091 GCA_902775985.1 Oscillospiraceae bacterium | reverse complement strand
GACCTCTATCGCACACCGCTGCTGTCCACACCTCTCTCCCTGGGCTTTTTCGAGTCCACGACCGTGGTTTTTCTGCCGGAACGCAGCTATTCCGAGGCGGAGCTTCGGATGATCTTCCGCCATGAGCTGATCCACATTCAGCGCTGGGACAGCGTTCTCAAGTTTTTCCTGGTGTTCAGCACGGCCATGTGCTGGTTCAATCCCCTGCTGTGGCTGGCCATGCGTCTGTGCGCCGAGGATATCGAGCTGGGCTGCGATGAGGCCGTGGTGCAGCATATGGACGGAGCAGGCCGCCGGGACTACGCCGAGCTGCTGCTCCGCACCGCCGGGGACGGGCGCGGATTCACGAGCTGTCTCTCCGCCTCGGCCCGCTCCCTGCGCTGCCGAATGCGCTGCGTGATGAATCCCGTCCGGAAATGGGACGGCTGCCTACTGCTGGCGCTGACGACCTTTCTGCTGGTGGTGAGCTACGGACTTCTCTCCTTTGTCCCCGGCTGAACAAAAATACTTGCGTTTTTTGATATTTGTATTAGAATAGAGATGTATGAGCCTTGTTCAAACTTTTTTATTCTATAGCAGAAAGGAACCACATCCATGAAAATTCTTGTCATCAACGCAGGCAGCTCTTCTCTGAAGTATCAGCTTATCGACATGGAGACCGAGGAAGTCCTGGCCAAGGGTCTCTGCGAGCGCATCGGCATCGACGGCCACCTGAAGCACAGCCCCCTGGTGGGCGGCAAGCCCGTGTTCAACGAGGATCTGCCCATGCCCACCCACTCCGAGGCCATCGCCGCGGTCATCGAGAAGCTGACCAGCCCGGAGTACGGCGTTGTCAGCTCCATGAGCGAGATCGACGCCGTCGGCCACCGCGTGGTCCACGGCGGTGAGAAGTTCGCCTCCTCCGTGCGCATCGACGATTCCGTCATGGCCGCGCTGGAAGAGTGCATCCCCTTCGCTCCCCTGCACAACCCCGCCAACATCACCGGCATCAACGCCTGCAAGGCCGTGATGGGCGATGTGCCCATGGTCGCCGTGTTCGACACTGCCTTCCATCAGACCATGCCCGGCAAGGCCTATATGTACGCCGTGCCCTATGAGTACTATCAGAACGACGGCATCCGCCGCTATGGCTTCCACGGCACCTCCCACCGCTACGTGTCCGCCCGCTGCGCGGAGCTGATGGGCAAGCCCATCGAAGATCTGAAGATCATCACCTGCCACATGGGCAACGGCTCCTCCATCGCCGCCATCGACCACGGCAAGTGCGTGGACACCTCCATGGGCTTCACCCCGCTGGTCGGCCTGCCGATGGGCACCCGCTGCGGTGACCTGGACGCCGGCGTCATCCAGTTCCTGATGAACAAGTACGGCTACAGCATCGACGAGATGCTGAACATCCTCAACAAGAAATCCGGCGTGCTGGGCATCTCCGGCGTGTCCTCCGACTTCCGTGATCTGGACGCCGCGGCCGACGCCGGCAACGAGCGCGCACGCCTCGCCCTGGACATGTTCGAGTACTGGGTGGCCAAGGTCGCCGGTTCCTATGTCGCCGCCATGAACGGCGTGGACGCCATCGTCTTCACCGCGGGCGTCGGCGAGAACAGCAAGGGCACCCGCGCCGGTATCGCCAAGTACTTCGGCTACCTGGGCGTTGAGATCGACGAGGCCGCCAATTCTAAGCGCGGCGAGGACGTGATGATCTCCACTCCCGACTCCAAGGTCAAGGTCTTCGTCATCCCCACCAATGAGGAACTGGTCATCGCCCGCGATACCCGCGATATTGTTGGCTGATCGATTCTTTTCTAAATTGTACGCAAAGGGCTGCGTTTCATTTGAAACGCAGCCCTTTTTCTAATGCCTGTTGCCTGAATCAAAGCTTTTCCAGCAGGTAATCCGCAAACTCCCGGCAGGTGGCGCCGTCCCGATGGCCGGTGACCACCACGCGCTTTTCCTCCTCCATGCAGATACGCAGCGCCTCGGCCAGGCG
The DNA here is from genome assembly GCA_902775985.1 of Oscillospiraceae bacterium. Taxonomy (GTDB): domain Bacteria; phylum Bacillota; class Clostridia; order Oscillospirales; family Oscillospiraceae; genus Limivicinus. Next base: position 36,104 of record CACYOR010000040.1, on the reverse strand, counting down.
ATCGGCCTTGTCCGCCATGGCGATGTGGCGCAGCAGCAGCTCGGAGGCCTTGAGGATGCTGGCCGGATTGGCGTAATCCCCTTCCCCTGCCTCGATCTTCCGGGGGGCGGAGCCGTGGATGGCCTCGAACATGGCATAGCTGTCGCCCATGTTGGCGCTGCCCGCGGTACCCACGCCGCCCTGGATCTGAGCGGCCTCGTCGGTGATGATATCGCCATAGAGATTGGGCAGCAGGAAGACCTGATACTGGGAGCGGACGGCGGGATTGACGAGGTTCGCCGTCATGATGTCGATGTACCAGTCGTCACAGTGAATCTCCGGATAGTCCGCGGCGACCTCATGGGCGATGCGGGAGAAGGCGCCGTCGGTCTTCTTCATGATGTTGGCCTTGGTGACAATGGCCACGTTGTCTTTCCCGTTCTGGCGGGCATACTCAAAGGCTGCCCGGGCGATCCGACGGGTACCCGCGTCGGTGGTCACCTTGAAGTCCATGCTCAGCTTACCGGGCAGCTCGATGCCGCGGCTGCCGAGGGCGTACTCGCCCTCCGTATTCTCCCGGAAGAAGATCCAGTCGATCCCCTCCTCGGGCACGGTCACGGGCCGGACGTTGGCATAGAGGTCAAGCTCCCGCCGCAGGGTCACATTGGCGCTCTCCAGCGTGCCGCCCTTGGGCGTGGTGGTGGGACCTTTGAGCAGCACATCGCAGCCCTTGATGGCCGCGAGCACCTCCTCCGGCACCGCCTTGCCCCGGGCCAGGCGGTTTTCCAGGGTCAGGCCCTCGATGTCCCGCAGCTCTACCCGGCCGGAGGCGATCTCCTCCTTCAGCAGCCTTTCCAGCACGCGCCGGGCCTCGGAGACGATGATGGGGCCGATGCCGTCCCCGCCGATGATGCCGATGGTGATGTGCTCCGCCTGGCGGTAATCCCGCTTGGCGGCACCCTTTTCCATAGTCTCCTGGCGCTTGAGCTGCTCACGCAGCAGCGTCTCAAAATGGGCGACGGACGCCCGGATAAACTCTTCCATCAGACAAGTCCCTCCCTTGTGGCATTCAGCAATCCGCCGGCGAGCAGCATCGTTCTCTGGCGCGGGGAGAAGTTCCCCAGGAGCGTCAGGCTCCTGCCGTTTACCTCCAGGGTGAAGCGGCCGCTCTCCAGGCCCTCATGGATGTTTTTCAGGCAGATCGCATCCCCCTGGGCGATCCGGTCATAGTCGTCCGAATTTTCAAAGCTCAGAGGCAGGATGCCGGCGTTGATGAGGTTGGCGATATGGATGCGGGCGAAGCTCTTGGCGATCACGGCCCGCACGCCCAGATACAGCGGAACCAGGGCCGCGTGCTCCCGGGAGGAGCCCTGGCCATAGTTGCTGCCGCCCAGGATCACGCACTCGCCCAGGGCCTTGGCCCGCTCGGCGAAGCCGGGATCGCAGACCTCAAAGCAAAACTGCGAGAGCTTGGGCACGTTGGAGCGGTAGGGCAGAATCTTGGCTCCGGCGGGCATGATGTGGTCGGTGGTGATGTTGTCGCCCACCTTGAGCCCCACTGTGACGCTGAGGCTGTCGGGCACGGGCTTGCCCTTGGGGCAGGCCTTGATGTTGGGCCCGCGCAGGACCTCCACGCTTGCCGCCTCCTCGGCGGACGCGGGCGGGAGGATGGCGCTGTCGTCCAGCTTGAAGCTTGGCGGCATGTTCACCTGCAGGGCCGGGATCCCCAGCTCCCGGGGATCGGTGATGCAGCCGGTGAGCGCCGCGGCCACGGCGGTCTCAGGCGAGACCAGATAGACCTTGGCGTCCCGGGTGCCGCTGCGGCCCTCAAAGTTGCGGTTGAAGGTGCGCAGACTCACACCGCCGGAGTTGGGCGAAAAGCCCATGCCGATGCAGGGGCCGCAGGCGCACTCCAGCAGCCGCGCCCCGGAGGCGAGGATATCCGAGAGAGCCCCGCAGTCGGCCAGCATGCTCAGCACCTGCTTGGAGCCGGGCGAGACCGACATGCTGACGCTCGGGTCGATGGTACGGCCCTTCAGCATGGCCGCCGCCTTGAGCATATCGAAGAGGGAGGAATTGGTGCAGGAGCCGATGCAGACCTGATCCACCTTGGTGCCGCTGAGGCTCTTCACCGTCACGACCCGGTCGGGCATATGGGGGCAGGCGATCAGCGGTTCCAGGGCGGAGAGGTCGATGCGGATGACGCGCTCATACGCCGCGTCCGCGTCCGGGGCCAGCGGCACATAGTCCTGCTCCCGGCCCTGGGCCTTGAGGAAGGCCCGCGTCCGCTCATCAGACGGAAAAATGGAGGTAGTGGCGCCCAGCTCCGTGCCCATGTTGGTGATGGTGGCGCGCTCGGGCACGGAGAGCGTCTTGACGCCCTCGCCGCCCCACTCGATGATCTTGCCGACGCCGCCCTTGACAGAGAGCTGCCGCAGCAGTTCCAGACTCAGGTCCTTGGCCGTGACAAAGGGCTGAAGCGCCCCGCTCAGCTCGACTTTTATCACCCGGGGCATGGTGATGCAGTAGGCGCCGCCGCCCATGGCCACCGCCACGTCCAGGCCGCCCGCGCCGAAGGCCAGCATGCCCAGGCCGCCGGCGGTGGGCGTGTGGCTGTCGGAGCCGATCAGGGTCTTGCGGGGGATGCCGAAGCGCTCCAGATGCACCTGATGGCAGATGCCGTTGCCGGGCCGGGAGAACCAGATGCCGTGCTTTTTGGCCACCGACTGGATATAGCGGTGATCGTCGGCGTTCTCGAAACCGGACTGGAGAGTGTTGTGGTCGATGTAGGCCACGGAGCGCTCGGTGCGCACCCGCTCCACGCCCATGGCCTCAAATTCCAGATAGGCCATGGTGCCGGTGGCGTCCTGGGTCAGGGTCTGGTCGATGCGCAGGGCGATCTCCTCCCCCGGCGTCAGGCTGCCCGACAGCAGATGGGAGGCGATGATTTTTTCCGCAAGATTGTATCCCATGTCTCAGTTCTCCTTCGTCTCGATCGTCCGGATGCGCTCCCGCGCCTGGCGGACATGCTCCGTGGCGGCCCGGGCCGCGGCCTCCCCGTCGTGGGCGGCCAGGGCCTGATAGATGGTCTCGTGCTCCGCCAGCGACTGCAGGGCGCGGCTCTTCTTGGAGACCGAGGCCATGCGGAACTTGGTAATCTTCTTGTGCAGGGAGAGCAGCGTGTCGCAGTAGGCCTTGCTGCCGCTGTTCTGGTAGAGCTGCTCGTGGAACTGGGAGTCCAGATTCTTGATCTGGGCGGAGTTGCTCTCGCCGCCCTTTTCCACATAATAGCGCTGCAGGTCCAGCGTGTCGCGCATGGCGGCCAGCTCCGCATCCGTGATGCGCTCGGCGGCCCGGCGCGCCGCCAGGCCCTCGATCTGCATGCGGATCTCGTACATGTCCATCATGTCCTCCCAGGAGATGCCCACCACCAGCAGGCCGCGGCCCGTCTCCTGCAGGATGTTCTCTTGTTCCAGGCGGCGGATCGCCTCCCGGATGGGCGTGCGGCTCACGCCCAGCTGTTTGGCCAGGCCCAGCTCGCTCAGGGCCTCACCCCGCTGATACTTGCCGGCCAGGATATCCCGCTCCAGCTGTTCAAAGATCTGATCGGCGATGGAAATGCTTTTATGCTCTTTCATTTCGTTCCCCTCACTTGCTCAACACGCCGCAGCTCAGCTGGGCGATCTTGCCCTCCAGCTCCTCGTTGGAGAGAGCGGCGGTGCGGCCATCCTCATACTGCTCATCCACCCAGTCCTTGAGCTTGATGACCAGGGGGCTGTGCTTGGTGAGCTCCCGCTCGCCTTTCAGGCCGTAGTTCTGGTTCACCCAGTAGGCAATGCCCGCGAGGCCGGAGTTCTTGCTGATGGCCACGGAGGCCGGGCGGTGCAGCAGCTTTTCGGTGTTGAAAATGTTGTAGATCTCCTCGTCCTTCAACAGGCCGTCGGCGTGGATGCCGGCGCGGGTCACGTTGAAGTTGCGGCCCACAAAGGGGGTCATGGGCGGGATGGCATAGCCGATCTCGTTCTTGAAATACTCCCCGATCTCGGTGATGACCGTGGGGTCCATGCCGTCCAGCGAGCCGCGCAGGGAGGCGTACTCAAAGACCATCGCCTCCAGGGGGATGTTGCCGGTGCGCTCCCCGATGCCCAGGAGCGAGCAGTTGACACCGCTGGCCCCGTAGAGCCAGGCGGTGGCGGCGTTGGAGACGGCCTTGTAGAAATCGTTGTGTCCGTGCCATTCCAGATTCTCGCTCTCCACGCCGGAATAGTGCTGCAGGCCGTAGATGATGCCCGGCACGCTGCGGGGAAGCGCGACCTCGGTATAGGGCACGCCGTAGCCCATGGTATCGCAGGCCCGGATGCGCACGGGGATGCCCGCCTCGTCCGAGAGCTTCATGAGCTCGTTGACAAAGGGCACCACGAAGCCGTAGAAGTCGGCCCGGGTGATATCCTCCAGATGGCAGCGGGGCATGACCCCGGCCTCAAAGGCGTCCTTCACCGTGGCCAGATAGTGCTCCATGGCCTGGCGGCGGCTCATCTTCAGCTTTTTGAAGATGTGATAGTCGCTACAGGAGACCAGGATGCCGGTCTCCCGGATGCCCAGATCCCGCACAGCCTTGAAGTCCTCCCGGCTGGCGCGGATCCAGGTGGTGATCTCCGGGAACTTGAGGCCCAGATCCATGCAGCGCTGGATCGCCTCCTTATCCCGCTTGGAGTAGATGAAAAACTCCGTCTGCCGGATCAGGCCGTAGGGGCCGCCCAGGCGGGAGAGCATCTTGAACAGCTCCACGATCTGATCGGGGGTATAGGGGTTTACGGACTGCTGTCCGTCCCGGAAGGAGGTATCGGTGATCCAAATATCCTCCGGCATATTCATTGGCACGCGCCGGTGGTTGAAGGCTACCTTGGGCACCTCGTCATAGCTGTATACGTCCCGGTACAGGATCGGTTCCGGCACATCCTGCAGGGAATAGCGGTAATCGTTCTCCTCCAGGAGGTTGGTTTTCGGCGAAAGCTCCAGCATGGGGAAGGCTCCTTTCAAGCGGGTGTATTTCTGTATACACTTATACACCAATACAGGATATTTGTAAAGAAGAAATTCCTTTTATTTCCTTCTGTCTGTTTTGACAAAATAATTTGTCTAAAAGCAAACAGCCTTTTCTTGACGATCCAAGCGGAGAGACGCTATCATGAAGTCAGATATTTATGGAAAGAAGGGATTGGTTATGGCGGATATCGCCCGCAACATCCGGCAGCAGCGTATTCAGCACAATCTGACACAGACACAGCTGGCCGAAAAACTCGGCGTCACCCGGCAGACTGTCTCCAGCTGGGAGCTGGGAAACTCCTTCCCGAGCCTCGACATGCTGGAGAGACTTGCCTCGGTTTTGGGCACCGATCTGGATCAGTTACTCTATCCGGCCGCAAAAGGGAGACGAACCCTCAGGCAGCCTTTGGGCTTTCGCTTCCTGTTGTTCTCTCTTTTAGCTTATGTCCTTGTCTGGTATCTGGGGATGCCATTGGTCCTCCCTCTGTGTCAGAAGCTTTTCGGCGGCGGCGTTCAGGAAAGCTTTCTCTATCCACTGTACTGGGCTTTGCTGATTCTTGTCATCTACGTGGGCGTATGTGTCTGCCTGCTCTCGGAACAGCTCGCCGGCCTGTGGGAGCAAGCCGGAGAAGAATAAGCACTGCGAAAAAACACCATCGGCTGACACGTCTGTCAAGTCGATGGTGTTTTTCTGTTTCAGTTTTTTCCGGTCGAGCCGAAGCCGCCGCGGCTCTCCTCTTTGAGGTGTTCCACTGTTATGAAGTTCAGCTCCGGCTGCTTTTCGATGATGCGAAACTGCACGATCCGGTCGTTCTTATGGATGACCGTGTCCCGCACCGCGTAGGCCGGAGTGCGCCACTCGTCCGCGTCGCCGCAGTAGGAATTGTCCACCACGCCGACGCTGTTGGCCACCAGGATGCCGAAGTTCTTAAACGTGCTGCTGCGGGGCGCCACATGGGCCTCGTAGCCCTCGGGCAGGATCATGCCCACACCCAGGCGGATATAGCGAAACTCCCCCGCCTTCAGTTCCACGTCCTCGGCGGCGCGCAGGTCGATCCAGTCCCCTTTCGCCAGCTTTTCCAGCGGGATCAGATCGGGCTCAAAAAACTTGATATAGACGTCCATTTGTGCATTTCCCCTCCGGTATATCTTGACTTCAAAAAAAACGCGTGTAAAATTACAGATAGAAAACACGGATATGATATCATAGACAGGAGGAAAAATCCATGCCGAGATTTGAGGAATTCTATTTTGAGTCCAGCACCGGCGTCAATCGGATCTACGCCCGCAAGTGCATCCCCGACGGAGCGCCCCGGGCCGTCATTCAGATCGCCCACGGCGTCGCCGAGCACATCAACCGTTATAACGATTTCATGGCTTTTCTGGCCGAAAACGGGTTTGTGGTCGTCGGCAACGATCATCTGGGGCACGGCCGCTCGGCGGAGAGCCCGACGGAGCTGGGCTTTTTCGCCGAGAGCGACGGCTGGGACCGGGTCGTGGAGGATATGGACAAGCTGCGCACGCTGATGCGGCAGGACTATCCCGACCTGCCCTACATCTTCTTCGGCCACAGCATGGGCAGCTTTCTCACCCGCACCTATCTGATCCGCTATCCGGAGAAGTACGACGCGGCCATCATCAGCGGCACCGGCCATCAGAGCAAGGCGCTGGTGCTGGGCGGCTACGCGGCGGCCTCCCTCCTGGTCAAGACCAAGGGCCCGCGGGGCGACGGCAAGGCCCTGAACGACATGGCCTTTGGCTCCTACTGCAGCAAGATCGCCAATCCCCGCACCCCCTACGACTGGATCAGCCGGGATGAGGAGGCCGTGGACCGCTACATCGCCGACCCCTTCTGCGGCTTTGTGGCCAAGACCAGTCTGTACCGGGATATGATGTACGGCGTCAAGTTCATCACCAGCCAGAAGAACATCGACCGCATGAGCAAGGAACAGCCCATCTACTTCATGTCCGGCGCGGCCGATCCCGTGGGTGACTACGGCAAGGGCGTGGAGCGGGCCTATCAGGCCTTCTGCAAGGCCGGGCTTCACGATGTGACCATCCGCCTCTATCCCGACGGGCGGCACGAGATGCTCAACGAGATCAACAAAGACCGGGTCTACAGCGACATTCTCAACTGGCTCAACAGCAAGATGGAAACACTGTAAAACGATTAATCCTGCTCTTCGGAGAGGCCCTCGCCTCTCCGGAGTTTTTCATGTTCACCCTGCCCTGTGCATAGGATGATGGACAAAGGGGGCATGGATATGCAGGGTTTCAAACTCTATTTCGCCGCGGTGCTGCTCCTGCTGGCGGCTGCGCTGCGCATTCTCTTTCCCGATACGGTGCAGGCGGCCCGGGCCTGGCTTGGGGACACGCTGGATCCCGAAGGGACAGGCCGAGAGCTGGCCGCGACGCTGGGCCGGGAGCTGGACGGCTTTGAACTGCCGGACGGGCTTGTCAGCGTCTTTTTCTCCCCGGAGGACAGGCCATGATGCGAACGCGCTTTTTTCATCTGGGCTTTGGCGCCCTGCTGCTGGGTGCCGGGCTTTTCTGTCTGGGGGATCGGGAGAGCATTCTGGCCGTGGCGCTGCCCGTGCTGGCCCACGAGCTGGGGCATCTGCTGGCGCTCTGGATTCTCGGGATGCCGGTGCGCGGCTTCCGGCTGGAGCTGCGCGGCTTCTGCATCGAGTACGGCGGCAGCAGCGGCGCCGTCGGGCATGTGCTGGCCGCCGCAGCCGGTCCGCTGGCGGGGCTGGCTTATGCGCTGGCCGCCGCCCGGCTCTCTTCCCGGCTGGGGAGTGACTGGCTCCGTCTCAGCGCCGGGGTCAGCCTGCTGCTCACGCTCTTTAATCTGCTGCCCGCCCTGCCGCTGGACGGCGGAACCATCCTGCTGCATCTCAGCATGGCGATCCTCGGGGATCGGCGCGGCCGCCTGCTCACGGAGATTCTGGGTCTTATGGTCGGGGCCGCGCTGCTGGGCGGCGGTTTCTATCTGATGGTTCGCGGGCAGGGCGCGGCGCTGGCCCTGGCGGCGGTCTGGCTGCTTTTGGCACAGGAGGAGGGGCAGGGTCTTGTAAAACGGCGGGAAATCATATAAAATAAGAGAATACACATGAGCTGAATCTGACACAATGGAGTACAGCATGGATAAACGATTGGAGCGCATCCTCCCGCGGGTGCAAAAGCCCGCCCGCTATACCGGCGGTGAATACAACCAGATCATCAAGGACAAGACGCAGGTGGATCTGCGTCTGGCCTTCTGTTTCCCCGACACCTATGAGATCGGCATGTCCAACCTGGGCATGAGCATCCTCTATCACACCATGAACAGCCTGGACTTTGTCTGGTGTGAACGGGTCTTCGCCCCCTGGGGGGACATGTACGAGGAGATGAAGAAGGCTTCGCTCCCCCTCTATGCGCTGGAGAGCGGCGATGCGCTGAGCGAGTTTGACTCTCTCGCCTTCTCCATCGGCTACGAGATGGCCTATACCACCGTGCTGGACATGCTGGACATGGCCGGCATCCCCCTGCGTTCCGCCGACCGGCCGAATCTGCTGCCGCTCATCTGGGCCGGCGGCACCGCCGCGGTGAACGCCGAACCCATGGCTCCTTTTCTGGATCTCTTTGTGGTGGGCGAGGGCGAAGAGGTGGACAATGAAGTTCTCACCCTCCTGCGGGAGGCCAAGCTTGGCGGCTGGAGCAAGGGGGAGTTTCTCGTGAAAGCCGCGCAGATCCAGGGTGTCTATGTGCCCAGTCTCTATGAGGTGAGCTACCGGGAGGACGGGCGCATCGCCGCCGTCACGCCGAAGGATGGAGCGCCCGCGCGCGTCACCAAGCGGATCATCCAGGATCTGGATGCCGTTCCCTATCCCACAAAGCCCATCGTCCCCTCCAC
>CACYOR010000040.1:26552-27163 GCA_902775985.1 Oscillospiraceae bacterium | reverse complement strand
CTGAAGAACACCGGCTATCAGGACATCACCCTGCTCTCCCTCTCCACCAGCGACTACCGTCCCCTGCCCCAGCTCTGCGACGGGCTGCTGGACTACTGCGAGCCGCGGAGCATCGGCCTGTCCCTTCCCTCCCTGCGGGCGGACAACTTCTCCATGGAGCTGATGGAGAAGCTGCAGAAGGTGCGCAAGAGCGGCCTGACCTTCGCTGTGGAGGGCGGCAGCCAGCGTCTCCGGGACGCGATCAACAAAAACGTCACCGAGGAGGATCTGCTCCACACCTGTCAGATCGCCTTTGCCGGCGGCTGGAACAGCGTGAAGCTCTATTACATGCTGGGCCTGCCCACGGAGACGGACGAGGACATCGTCGGCATTGCGGAGATGGCCAATCAGGTGCTCCACTGCTGGCGGACCTATGCCAAGAACAAAAACCGGGGCGTGAAGATCACAATCTCCACCTCCTGCTTCATCCCCAAGCCCCAGAGCCCCTTCCAGTGGGAGGCGCAGATCAGCATCGAGGAATACCTGCGCCGGGTCAATCTCCTGCGCAGCAGCATCACCGCCAAGAACGTCACCTACAACTGGCACGACGCCGAGACCAGCCTGGTGGAGGC
>CACYOR010000040.1:1593-26544 GCA_902775985.1 Oscillospiraceae bacterium | reverse complement strand
GAGCGCTGGATGCAGGCTTTCGCGAGCTGCGGCGTCGATCCCGCCTTCTACGCCAACACGGAGATCCCGCTGGACGCGGTGCTGCCCTGGGATCACATCGACGTGGGTGTGCGCAAGGCCCATCTGCTCCACGAGCGGGAGATGGCCTATGCCTCCGCCCTGTCCCCCGACTGCCGGCACCAGTGCGCCGCCTGCGGGGCCGCCAAACTGCTGAAGGGAGGGCGCTGCGATGGATAAGCTGCGTTTGCGCTTCAAGAAAACCGGCCGCGCCGTCTATATCTCCCATCTGGATCTGATGCAGACCCTGCAGCGCGGCTTCTTCCGCGCCGGCTATGCCCTCAAATACTCCGAGGGCTTCAACCCCCATCCGCTCATCTCCATCGCCCTGCCCCTCTCGGTGGGCACGGCCAGCGAGTGCGAGCTGATGGACTTTCGGCTGAAAGAGGACGTGGATCTCGCCGAACTGCCCGCCCGGCTCACCGCGGCGCTGCCCGAAGGGATCGAGATCCTGGAGGCCTATGAGTTCACCCGCAAGGCCGCCGAGCTCAAATGGCTGCGGGTGCGGGGCGTCTTCGAGTACGACGAGCGGGATGCCGCCGCAATATGTGGCGCCCTGCGCTCTTTCTATGCCCGGGAGAGCATCGTCATCACAAAAAAGACCAAGCGCGGCATGGGTGAGACCGATATCCGCCCCGCGATTCGGGAGATCGCCTTCTCCGTGGAGGGCAAGGATGTGGCGCTGGAGGCGGTGATCTCCGCCCAGGAGCCCACGCTCAACCCGGATCTGCTCGCCGACGCGCTGCGCCAGCTGCAGCCGGAGATCGCCCCCGATTTTGCCAAGTTCACCCGTCTGGAGACCTACGGCAAGGAAATGGAGCTGTTCCGGTGAGTGAGAAAACAACGATTGCCATCTTCCAGCGGGATTTCCGGGTGGGCGGCATCCAGAAGGCGCTGCTGAACACCCTGGATCGGCTGGATTATGACCGCTATGCGGTGGACGTGTATGTCTTTGACAGCAAGCCTTTTTACCCGCTGCCCGTGCACGAAGGGCTGCGGTATATTGTCTGCCGCCCCTGGCCCTTCTGGACCCGTTTTGTGGACTTTGACCTGCTGCTCCGGCACGGCCGCATTCCCGAATTGGAGCCTAAGCCCTACGATCTGGCTGTCGATTTCAACAGCTACAGCAGCGAGTGTGCCGTCGGCGCTCTGCGCGCTGCGGCGAAAAAGCGGGTCATGTGGATTCACAACGACATGCGGATCAAGTACCAAAGCGAGAAGAAATACCGGATCCTCTGGCATTTTTTCCGAAAAAAGTTCAGTCGTTTTGACGCCTTTGCCGCTGTCTCCGAGGGGATCATCCCCGGCTTTCGCGCCATGACCGGGCTGAACAGCGCGCCGGTCACCGCTGTCCCCAACGCCATCGACACGGAGGAGATCTTCCGCAAGGCGGAGGAGGCGACCGATTTCGCCGTCGATCCCGGGCAGTACAATCTCTGCTCCATGGGGCGTCTGGTCCATCAGAAGGGTTTTGATCTGCTGCTGGCGGATTTTGCCCGCGTCTGTCAGGTGCGGACCGACATGCATCTCTACCTGATCGGCGACGGGCCGGAGCGCGGAGCTCTCGAGGCGCAGATCGCGGAGCTCCATCTGGAAGAGCATGTCACGCTGCTGGGCAGTCTCGCCAATCCCTTCCCCGCGCTGCGGCAGATGGACGGCTTTGCCCTCACCAGCCGCTACGAGGGCCAGGGCATCGTGCTCTGGGAGGCAAAAGCCCTGGGACTGGAGCTCTTCATGGCCAAGCGGCTGGAGCAGTACAATCCCGGTTTGCGCGGCCATGAGGACATCGTGCCGCCCCTCTGTGCAGCCGAAAAACGGGAGAAGACATATGACGATTTGAGCGCCTATAACCGCGCCGCGGCCGCGGCTCTGGACGCGCTTTTCACCACCTGAGCATCGATCCCGCGCTCGTTTTCCTCTGTCGTTCAAGCTATTCCCGTTTCCTTCTTTCTGCAAAGCAATGCAGAAGTACCCAAGAGGCCGAAGGGGCTCCCCTGCTAAGGGAGTAGGCGTGTATAAAGCGCGCGAGGGTTCAAATCCCTCCTTCTGCGCCAGAGAAACAGCTTGATTTCGTTATGATTTCAGGCTGTTTTTTCTTTTATTGCCGTGTTTTCTTCATTGAATTATTACATTGCTTTCTTGCGTTGCTTCTTTTTCCTGCTTAGTTTTCTGCTTACAGCTTCAAAACGCAATAAATTTGCCCTCCGAGATCAAAGAATCCCGAAGGGCTTTTTTCATGCCAGGTTATCGATATATGCCTGCATCCGCGCCGCGCTGTCCTCTTTCATCTTTTCGGACACATGGCCGTATACATCCAGCGTAAAGGCTGCTGTGGCGTGCCCAAGATTGTCTTGCACCGTCTTGATGGGGTCGCCGTTCTGGAGGGAGAGAACAGCATAAGTGTGGCGGAGATCATGCACCCGGCTGTCAGGCACTCCGATCTGCTCAGCCAGCTTTTTGTATGCCTTATAGAGCATCGTAACATCAAGGTGACGCCCGCTGTCTCTGGTGAATACAAGCCCGGTCTTGCGCTCCTCCGCGTCTTGCCAGCCTTGCCAGACTTCCCCGGCTTTTAGGCGCTGCTGAATCTGGGCTTTCTCTTGCTCTCTCAAAAGCTGGATCACGAAAGGAGCGGCGGTGATGGTTCTGGCCTTGTCGTTTTTCAGTGGGGCAAAGGTATATCCGCCGTCTCGCTCCGGGCGTTTCTGGAGCTGCTTTACAATCTTGATCGTGCCTGCGTCAAAGTCCACACAATCCCATGTGAGGCCCAGCGCTTCCCCTTCCCGGAGGCCCGTGAACAGGATCAATTTATACACCCGTTCGTAGTCGTGCCCGGTACAGGCTTTCATAAATGCCTTTACCTGCGCGTCTGTGAGCGGGCATATTTCTTTCTTCTCTACGCGGGGAAGGGTAACCCGCTCCGCCGGATTGTTTTTGATATACCCCACGTCAACGGCGGTTGAGAGTGCCTTGCTCATAATGCCGTGAATGTTTTTGACCGTCTTTGCAGAAAGAGGCTCTTGCCGTGTGACAATCTTTCCGGTCTCCTTGTCCTTCTCCTTGACCGTGCGGCCTGTGCGCTGCAGCTCATTGTAAAAGCCTTGAATCTGAGGCGCGGAAAGCTTTGACAGCTTCACAGCACCGAGAGCGGGACGAATATGTGTGTCTGTCATGCTTTGATACTGCTTGACTGTCAGATACTTTTTGTCTCCGCAGTAGTCCTTAAACCAGAGATCAAACCACGCCCCGACGGTGATTTTTGACGGCTCAAAGAAATCTCCATTCTGGACGGCCACGGCTGCGGCTTGCATCTTCTCACGGACTTCCTTTTGTGTTTTGCCGGTATAGGTCTTGCGGATCTGTTTACCTGTTCCGGGGTCTGCGCCGGTCGTTACCTGGGCTTCCCAATAGGTATACTCTTTCCCGGAGCGGGTGACGGTCTTCTTGTAGATACTGCCCGTGCCCTGTGCGCGGCGAGTTTCTTTAGCCATTGCCGGCCTCCTGTTTCTTATCTGATTTTAAAACTATTTGTGCCCAAGCAATTTGGTCAAAATCTCCATCCGGTTTCTTCTTGCATCGTTCGTATTCCTCTTGCATTTCCTGGAGTTCGTTGACGAGCTGGTCTACACAACGGCGAAGGGTCTCTTTCACAATCTGATTGATAGGATCAGCTGCTCCTGAAATATAGATTTCTTCCAGTTGTTCAGGCGACAGATACGCTATTTCTCCAATTGACTTTCCTTGATTTGAAAATCGAATTATCGCGGCCTGAAGAAGATTGCTTTCTGTTCTAAGAATTTTATCCCCCTCGTAGGCTTCTGTTAGGAAAAGGTCTGAAAAAGCACGGGAAAATGATGTTTTCATTGGCTTTTCGCAGGAATGTTCCGAGATTAGTGTTTTTACTGTTGCTTCACTAAGCCCTGTAAGATCACAAATTGATCTTGTGTTTAAATCTGAACTCTCAACGGGAGTAATTCCAAGGAGATAATCTGCGGAAACTCCGCACTTCTCCACTATTCTTTTTAGCGCAAGTGCATCCGGTATGCGTTTCCCGCTTTCGTATAAACCGACAGTCGGTCGTGAAAGACCAAGGAAATCCGCAAATTCCGCCTGTGTTTTATCGCCTCGCAAAAGGGAAAACCGTTGCTGAAAATCAGGAAGCCTAAATGCTGCATTCGTTGCCATGATTACCCTCCTTCGTGCTGCATTTGTAAGCACATGAATCATTGTTTGTTGCGCCCGTTGACAGTTGCGGTCGTTTACATTATACTCAGTTTACAGCAACAACAGCAACATGTCAATGGATTGGAGGTATTTTTTTTTGAACGAAACGATTAGGCACGAAGCGAAAAAACGCGGTGTTTTCCTTTGGGAAGTTGCGTACCGCCTTGGTATGACCGATGGCAACTTTTCCCGGAGGCTTCGGCGCGAATTGCCAGAAGCCGAAAAAAAGGAAATATTGAGAATCATCCACGAAATCGCGGCAGCGAAGGAGACACATCATGTCGGCAAATGACAAGCTTGCTCTTTCTGTCGCTGAGGCAGCGGCGCTGTTGGGGGTCTCGCGTCCAACCATGTATTCACTAATCCGCCGTGCAGATTTTCCCAGCTTCAAGGTCGGCTCCCGAACCCTGATCCCCCGTGAAGGTCTGGCGCGGTGGGTCGAATCCCAGGCGGAACGGGAGGCGGTTGTCTGATGGCGCAGCGTAGAATGATTTCTCTCGCGGTCACAGATAAAAGAAACTTAAGAGATCCAAACACTCCTGCCTGTCAATGCTCCGTCACTTCTTTTGCGCGGTACTGATCCCGAAAAATACGCGGTGAGACACCCTTGAACTGCTTGAAGATCTTACCGAAGTAGCTCTGAGAGGGAAAGTGGACGTACTCCGCGATCTCCATCAGGGAGAGCTCGGAATACATCAGAAGATTGGCCGCACGAAAGACGCGCTCTTCGTTGATATAGTCCTGCAGACACCGGCCCGTCTCCTTCTTGAACAGCTTGGATAAATGGGTGGGACTGATGCCGATGCTCTCGGCGATCTCGTCCAGGTAGATCTTTTCCCGGTAGTGTTTGCGTACGTAATCCTTGGCGCGCTCCACATGGCTGGAGGTCCGGGGTTTTTCCAGCCTCTGTTTGACGCGGACGGTCAGTTCCTCAATGGCACGGTTGCGGTAGTGCAGCAGATGGGCGGGGTCCTGGGCGCTGTCGCATTTTTGAATGTAATAGCCGCTCAGACGGTAGCCCTCCTCCGGCGGAATCCCGCCCTCAATGGCGGCCCTGGTGCACAGGGAGATGCCGATGATGGCCAGGTTCCGCCAGTGGGAAACCTCTGTGCGGGAGAGACGACCGCTGTCTCGGTCCATGCTCTCAGCCAGGCGGATCGCATCCTCCGTACGGCCTTCCCGGATGGCCTGCATCAGCAGCTGCTCCTCATGATAACCATGACGATAGGAGGCATCATCGTTTTCCGCTTCTTCCTTTAGCACAAATTGAACCTGTTCCGTCCGAACGCCCCGTTCACTCTGATTGATCAGCCGATTGAGCTGCATCAATTCCTCATTTTCCAGATTTCCGTTTTTTAACGCGGAATTGGTCAGAAGGATCATATTCCGGATCTCAGGGAGGGCAAAGCACGGCAAAAGCCTCGCTTCATCGTACTCGATTCCATAGAAAGAATACATCTGCCGACGTTTGGGCGTGTTCAATCGCTCACTGCACATAGGCCCCATATAAAGGAAGCCCTCTCCTGCATGCAGGGCTGCAAAAAACACACCATCTTTCTCCTTCAGCAGGAAGGGCGCTCTCTGCCCGGCGATGCCGGAACGCAGTGCGTCCCTGACACGCGCACACTGCATGAGGGGGCTGTCTTGTATGCTGTCGAAGAAGGCGACCAGACTGCCGTCCGGCGCTTCATAAACAAGATCCACCTTGATGACGGAGCAGAGGATGCGGATATGATTTTCTGCCATGGTCAGCTGCCTCCCCGGTTTTTTCTTCAGCATATCACAACAAGGCCAAAATGAAAACAAAAAATACAGAAAAACGATAGTCCTTTCCTGTCCCTTGTGGTATGATAACGGCATGATACTGACGAATGCTGCAGGAGGTCAACGTATGGCTGCTGTCAATCGAGGAAAATGGATCTGTCCCCCGGGAAGCGTATACGAAGCGATCGATCAAGCACGGCTTGTCTGCTTCCGAAAAGAGCTTCGTCTTTCCGGCTCAACAGAAAAAATGCCGGTTCGCATCTCGGCGGACGGCCGGTATAAACTCTATGCCAACGGCAAGCTTGTCTGCTTCGGACCCTGCAAGGGAGATGACAAGCGCCGCTATGCGGACGAACCGGATCTGCGTCCTTACTTGAAAGCAGGTCGGAATCTCCTGGCGGTGGAAGTGCTGCTCGTCGGGGGCGACGCCTGGAACAGCAACCACAGCCTGTTTACCACGGGACTGAATGGCCTGTATCTGGAAGGGATCGAGCCGGAGGGCTGGCGCTGCCATGTCTGCGGCGCCACCCGCTTTGTTGCCGAAGAAAAGGGCTTCTCCCCGCTGCATATCCATGAAGAAGTGACCGGAGACCCCGCGGCGGCCGGATGGAAAGACGCGGATTTCGACGACAGCGCTTGGGATACGGCGCAGCTCTGCGCCGACGAGGACGTTCCGGCGATCCTCCGCGGCGAGAACTTGCTCCCGCGGCCCATTCCGTTCATGGAACTGAAGCCCCACGGTTTCACGCTGCCGCTGTGCACAGTCGCGGCGCATAGCGAAGAGCGCTTTGTTCTGGACGCCGGGGAAGAGATGACCGCGTTCCTGACCCTCGCCCTCAGCGGTGGAAAGGGAGCTGTGATCGAGCTGCTGCAGAGCGAGTGCTATGTGATGCCAGAAGGAAAAGGCAATCGGCTCGACCGTGTGAACGGCCATCTGGAGGGTTACACAGATTCCTATACGGTGGCCGGCTTAGACCGTGAGGTCTATGAGCCCTTCTGGTTCCGGACCTTCCGTTTCCTGCAGGTGACGATCCGCACGGCGGATGAGCCGCTGGAGCTGAAGGCCCTGCGCTATGACGAGACCGGCTATCCGCTGGCGGTCAAAACCGCGGTCACGACCTCCGATCCGACGCTTGCCCCGATCTGGGAGATCAGCCTGCGCACCCTGAAAAGGTGCATGCACGACACGTATATGGACTGCCCCTTCTATGAGCAGCTGCAGTACGTGCAGGATACCCGCTCGGAGATCCTGTATACCTATGCTGTCTCGGCGGACGACCGGATGGCCCGGCAGGCGATCGACGATTTTGCCTGCTCCCAGCGCCCCGACGGGCTGCTCAACGCCTGCTATCCCAACAAGAACGCCAACGTGATCCCCGGCTTTTCTCTCTACTACATCCTCATGCTGCACGATCACATGATGTACTTCGGAGAAAAGGGGCTGATCCGGCAGTATCTGCCCACCGTGGAGCGCATCCTGCAGTTCTTCCGCAGCCACCTCACGCAGAGCGGCCTTGTGGATAAGGTGGGCGGCGTCAACGGTGAGGCGGTGGAGTGGTCCTTCATCGACTGGGCCGCGGATTGGATGCCCACTTCCGGAATGCCGACCGCGGGGCTGTACGGCCCGCTGACGATGGAGAGCCTACTTTATCTCTACGGCTTGCAGAAGGCTGCGGAGCTGGCGGACTGGATCGGGGAGACGGCGCTTGCCGGGGAATGGCGCAATCAGGCAGAAACCCTTCGCCTTGCGATTCGACAAAACTGCATGGACAAGAGCGGCATGCTCACCGATGGTCCCGGACGGGCGGAGCTGAGCCAGCAGGCGCAGGTCTTCGGCGTGCTGACCGGTACCCTGACGGAGGCGGAAGGGCGGAGAAACCTGTTGCGCACGGTGGAGGATCGGACGATCACCCAGTGCACGGTAGCCATGTGCTTCTATCTGTTCCGGGCGCTGGAGATGACCTGCCTCTATGAATATACCGACCGGTACTGGAACATCTGGCGCGAGATGGTTCAAAACGGCTGCAGTACCTGCGTGGAATCACCGGGGAGCTATGCCCGCTCCGAGTGCCATGCCTGGGGCTCGCTGGCGCTGTATGAGCTGCCGACGGTCATCCTCGGCGTGCGTCCCGCCGCCCCGGGCTACGAGAAGATCGAGGTACGCCCGGTCCCGGGTGTGTTGACGTCCGCTTCCGGCACCGTACATACGCCCCGGGGCGATTTGAACGTTGCATGGGAGAAGGCCGGAGAAGAATGGAATCTGCAAATCAGCGGGGACGCGGATGCTGTCCGCCGGATCATCCCAAACAAAGAACAAAAATAACAGAATAACGATAGCAAATTGACTTTCTTTCCCTTACAATAAGGGTAAGGAAGTCAATTCTGTTTAATAGGAGGCGGCTATGGATCGGAAGCCCATTATGGATATCAAAATCGAGGCCAACGGCCCGGCAATCCATTTACAAGGCGAAAACGGCGAGGTGCTGATGGTGCCCTTCAAGGGCAGCATCAAAAGCGATCTTTTCAATGGCATCGTAGAACCCTGCGGCGTGGATACCCAGGTCGTCAATGCCGCCCATGTGCGCCATATGTCCGCCCGCTATATGCTCACCGGCAAGGACAGCACGGGCCAGGATGCGCACATCTATGTGGAGAACAACGGCTGGTTTGATGATCTCACCAAGACCATGCCCTTCCACACGGTTCCGACCTTCTACACCGACAGTAAGGCCCTTGCGCCATATCTCCATTGCAACCGGTTCGTCGGCGAGGGCGTGGATGAGGCGGACGGCCTGCACATCTACTTTTATGAAATCGGAGGACAGACGGATGCATGAGCGCTTTTACGGCGTAGGTGAACCGCTCATTCAGCGAGAGAGGGATCAGGGGATCGACGCGGCGGCTTATCTGGATCTTGTCAAGGGCCTGGGCTGCAGCGCCTACCGCAGCTGGATGCACCTGACCGAGCTGCTGGCCGATCCCACGACGCCCAACACGGAAGAAGTCGCGCGGCACCGGCGGCTGCTGGATCGGGCCTCCGAGCTGGATCTCGAGGTCACAGCCATGAGCCATGAGTGGTTTTTGCCTGCCGGCTGCAAGCAGCGGAAAGGTCACGCCATGCCGAAGCGCGATCTTGCGCCGGGCAGTCTGTACAGGCAGACCCTTGAGATGCTTGAACAGAGCTGGTATACCATGGCGCAGCTATTTCCTCAGGTAACGATCTGGGAGGTCGGCAATGAGTGGAATCTGGACGCCTTCCTGCATCCGGACGGCTTCCTGGATTCGGACATGACCAAGCCCTTCACGGCGGATGAGAAGATGGACATCGCGGTGGACATGATGTACTTTGCCGCCCGCGGCATCCGCCTGGGAAATCCAAAAGCCAAGGTGGCGTCCTTCTCTCCCGCCCTGTCCACACCCGGCCTGGGCGGGGACATGCCGGACTATCTGCCGGTGATGTACGGCGTGGCCTGGACGCTGGACAAGGTCTACTCCCGCATCAAGAGCGGGAAGTTCTGGTCTGCGAATACGGACGATTATTTCGATCTTCTCGCCTGGCATCCCTACGTGTTCACCAACCGGGACGTACCGGATCAGGATCTGTTCCTGGACGTGGACGAGCCGGATCAGCTCTGGAAGAGTTACAACGACGCGGCCTACAAGGTGATGAAGAAGTACGGTGACGGCCACAAGCAGGTGCTGCTCACCGAGTCCGGCTTTACCGACTGCGGCAATCCCGAGTGGGAGAGGCGCTACGCCGGGTACAACAAAAAAATGCTGGAGATCGCGCGGGAGCTGCCCTATGTGCGCACGCTCCACAACTTCCGGCTTCTCAACGAAAACGCCATGCTGCAGCGTGCGGGCATCGAGGACAACCAGATCGGCGGACTGACGGAGGTGTATTTCGGTCTCTTCACCGACCCTGAGGATGGCTGTCGGCCCCGGGCGAGAGCAAAGGCGATTCAGGAAATGACCGGCAGCACGGCTGACTTGGAAGAACTCGGCGCGAAAGTCGCGCAGACAAGACGATAAAAAGGGAGGATCACCATGGCAGAGTACATTGTACAGGCCAACAGCGGCAAGGTCAAAGGCTACGAGAGAGACGGCATCGTGGAATACCTGGGCATCCCTTACGCTGAAGCGCCGGTTGGCGCGCTGCGCTTCAAGCGCTCTCTTCCCAAAGCACCCTGGGAGGGGGTGTTCGATGCGAAGGAATACGGTTCTCCGGCGGTTCAATTCGACGAAGGCAAGCCCCGCGGCAGCGAGGACTGCCTGTTCGTGAATGTCCAGCGGCCGCTGGAGGGGGAAAAGCTGCCGGTCTTCGTTTGGATCCATGGCGGCGGCTACAACACGGGCGCTGCCAGCGATGGGATCTACAACGGCAAGGCCTTCGCCCGGGACGGGCTGGTGTTCGTCTCCTTCCAGTACCGCATGAACGTGCTGGGCTTCTATGACTTCACCACCTTCCCCGGCTGTGAGAATTTTGATTCCAACTGCGGCCTGTCGGACCAGATCCTGGCGCTCAAGTGGATCCATGAGAACATCGAATTCTTCGGCGGCGACCCGAATCGCGTCACCATCGCCGGCGAATCCGCGGGCGGTGCCTCCGTGGTCAATATGCTGGCAGTTCCTTCCGTGAAGGGCTGTTTCCAGCAGGCCATTGCCCAGAGCGCCCTGCCCAACTGCGTGACGACTCATCAGGTGGCCCGTGCCAACATTGCGCTGTTTCTGGAGGGCATGGGCTGGACTGAGGCGGAGATGGCGGAGAAGCTTCTCACCGGCGACCCTTACAGCTTCCTCAAGGGCAATAACTATGTGGCCGCCCATCACCAGTATCGCAATCCCGGCATGTTTCTGCCCTCACCGGTGCAGGATGATCTTCTTCCTGTGCGGCCTATCGACGCCATCCGCGGCGGCAGTGCCGAGGGTGTGAAGCTCATCATCGGCACCAATATGCACGAAGGCACCATGTTCGTCCATCCGGAGAATACGGGTTTCCCCAACTCCTGGACCATGATCGCCGAGATGTTGGAGAAGAACAAGCACGCCGACGCGATCCCCGATGTGGTTGGCTTTTATCATCCCTCCGCCCGGGACTCCTTCGTGATGTTCCAGCACCAGAACGACCAGGAGGGCGGGAAATTCGGCGGAAGCGGCGACCACCGGCAGATCGGCGGCGACCCCTTCATCCGCTTTGCCACGGACTACGCCTTTGAGATGCCCGCCATCAAGGTGGCCATGGGGCAGAAGAAGTACACAGACGACGTGTGGATGTACCGCTACGAGCTTGTCACTGCCTCCGGCGTTGCCACCGGCTGGAAGGCCAGCCATGCCTTCGAACTGCCCGCCGTTTTTGAAAACAAGGACTTCCACTTCAGCCACTTCGTCTTCGACGGGGAACCGGAGGAGGTCTTTGACAAGATCGCGGCCGAGATGCACGGCGACTGGGTGCGCTTTACCAAGACCGGCGAGCCGAATCCCGACTGGGCTCGCTTTGAGGGGGCCAATTCCCCCGTGCGGATCTTCAACCGCGACACCCGCACCGAGCAGCTGGACCGCCGTCACCTGATGCAGATCTGGGGCGACATGCGGTTTTACGAAGTATAAGAAAAGTCATGGCAAAATAAGAGTAAAAAAAACAAAATAATTGTAGAGTCGTTCCCGCGCAACTGCTATAGTAAAGCTGCAAGATCCATCCGGCACAAGAAAAGACAACAAAACATACAGGAGGTTTTCCCAATGCTGAATCTGGCAAGCAAAACCAACGATCCCGATGCCAAGCTGGGCTGGGGTGAGCGCATAGGCTACGGCGTAGGCGCCACCGGCTGGAACATGATCAATGGCATCATCGGCTCCTTCCTTACGGTGTACTTCACAAACGTCGCCCTGCTGGACGCGGGCATCATTGCGACCCTGATCGCCGTCTCCAAGGTGTTTGACGGTATCTCCGACCTGATCGTCGGCAACATCGTGGACCGTACTAACAGCAAGCTGGGCAAGGCCCGTACCTGGCTGCTGCGTATGGTGATCCCCTTCGCCATTTCCACCCTGCTGCTGTTCTGGGTGCCCAGCAGCTTCCCCACGGCGGTCAAGTACGTGTACGTCTTCCTGATGTACAATATCGTCAACGCTGTGTGCCTGACCTTCATGCAGGTGCCCTACTACTCCATGATCTCCCTGATGAGCCGCAACGGTGAAGAACGCGGCATGCTGGGCAACGTGCAGCAGATCTTCCAGACCCTGGGCAACATCCTGATCAACACCTTCTTCGTCACCCTGCTGGCCAAGTTCTCCAGCAGCATCGAGACCGAAAACACCCAGGCCGGTTACACCGGCGCCATCGCCTGCGTCGTGGTGCTGATGGTCATCCTGGTCCTCATCACCGTCTTCTCCACCAAGGAGCGTGTAAACGAGAGCGTGGGCAAGAAAGAGGAAAAGAACAAGGCTGACGAGGTCAAGCCTCTGGTGGCCATCAAGGCGCTGCTCTCCAACAAGTACTGGGTCATCATGTTCTTCGCCATGCTGGTCATCTTCTTCGTCATCATCTTCTACGCCATCGGCGGCGTGTACTATTCCCTGTACATCTTCAAGGATATGGGCCAGTATTCCTGGATGGCCAACTCCATCTCCATCGCTCAGTTCGCCATCATGTTCATCACCCCGTTCCTGATGACCAAATTCGGCAAGCGCTGGATGTACGCTGCCGGTATGGCGCTGCTGACCCTCGGCTTTGCGGGCTTTGGCCTCTTTGGTACCAGCAAGATCATCATGATCATCTGCAATGTTCTCAAGGGCTGCGGCCTGGGCATCTCCGGCGCCATGGCCATGGGTCTGGTGGCTGACGCCATCACTTACGGCACGCTCAAGACCGGCGTCAACGCCGTCGGTATGGGCAACGCCGGCACCTCCGCCGCGCAGAAGCTGGGCCTCGGTCTTGGCACCGCCGTGTTCGGCTGGGTCATGTCCGGTGCGGGCTTCAAGGGCGAGTATGACCTTCAGGGCATCGCGCAGCCTGCGAGCGTTGAAACGGCGATCCGTTTCATGTACAACTGGGTCCCGATGGTCATGTGTGCCATCATCTGCGTGATCTTCGTGGTCTCCTTCAATCTGGACCGCGATCTGGCCAAGCTCCGCGCCGAGAAGGGCATTGAGGGCTGATCCACAATATAACAGAAACCATACAGGGATGTGCGAAAACACATCCCTGTATCCATAATGGAGGTTAAGCTATGGAACGCAAGTACCCGAATCTCTGCAAGCCCATCCGCATCGGCAACGTCTGGTATCGCAACCGCATGTTCTCCACCCCCATGGGCGGCACGGACATTGAGCTGGACGGCTGCATCGGCCCCAAGTCCCAGGCCTTTTACGAGTACCGCGCCAAGGGCGGCTGCGCGGCGGTCACCATCAGCGAGCTGATGGTGCACCCCAGCGACGGCAGCCACGCCTACCGTCTGGACGAGAGCATTCTGAACTCCCTGCCCAAGGCCACCTACGCCGCCGACGCAATCCGCCGCCACGGCGCGATCCCCAGCGCGGAGCTTTCTCACTCCGGCATGTTCGCCGGCACCTACATGACCGACAAGACCAAGTCCCACGGCCTGAACCAGTGGTCGGCCGACGATGGCGTGCGGGCCGACGGCGTGCCCTACAAGGCCATGAGCAAGGAAATGATCGCCGAGATCGTCGCGGCCTACGGCCATGTGGCGGGCCTCTGCAAGCGCGCGGGCTTTGAGATGCTGATGGTCCACGGCGGCCACGGCTGGCTCATCAATCAGTTTCTCTCTCCCATGTTCAACCACCGCAGCGACGAGTACGGCGGCTCCACCGAGAACCGCTGCCGTCTCGCCGTTGAGATTTTGAAATCCGTGCGCGCCGCGGTCGGCCCCGGCTTCCCCATCGAGTTCCGCCTCTCCGGCGCGGAGTTCGTCCCCGAGGGCTACGATCTGGACGAGGGCGTGAAGATCGCGAAGATCCTGGAGCCGTACATCGATCTGCTGCATGTGACCGCGGGCACCTATCAGCGCACCTTCGGCATCACCCACCCCAGCATGTTCGAGGAGCACGGCCGCAACGTATATCTGGCGGCTGAGATCAAGAAACACGTCTCCATCCCTGTGGCCACCATCGGCGGCCTCAGCGACCCCGCGCAGATGGAGGAGATCATCGCCTCCGGCAAGGCGGACATCGTGGAGATGGGCCGTCAGCTGCTGGCCGACCCCTTCCTGCCCCAGAAGGTCATGGAGAACCGGGACGACGAGATCGTTCACTGCATGCGCTGCTTCGTCTGCATGTCCGAGCGCGCGGCCACCGGCACCCGCCGCTGCGCTATCAACCCGATCATCGGCCGCGAGGACGAGGGCATGGAGATCACCCCCGCGCCCGTCAAGAAGCGCGTGCTCGTCGTGGGCGGCGGCCCCGGCGGCCTGTATGCCGCTTACACCGCGGCACGTCGCGGCCATGACGTTCTGCTCTGCGAGAAGGAAGACCGGGTAGGCGGCATCCTCAAGAGCGAGGAAGTCCTCCCCTTCAAGCAGGAGATGTTCATGCTGGGTGAGACCTACAAGCGCCTGGCCGAAAAAGCCGGAGCGAAAATCGTCACCGGGCAGGAAGTCACGAAGGAGTTTGCGGAGTCCTACCATGCCGACGCGATCATCATCGCCGCCGGTTCCTCTCCGCTGCGCCCTCCGATCCCCGGCCTCGACGGCGAGAACGTGATTTTGGTCAACGACCAGTACAAGCATGAAAAGCCCATCACGGATTCCGTGGTCGTTTTTGGCGGCGGCATCTCCGGTGTGGAGTGTGCCATCCACATGGGCATGGAAGGTAAGCAGGTGCACCTCGTCGAAATGCGCGACGACGTGGCGCTGGACTCTGTCATCCGTCAGCGCCCGCTGCTCTTGGAGAAGCTCAACAAGCTCGTCACTGTGCACACCGGCTACAAGGGCCTGGAAGTCACGGCCGAGGGCATCTGGTGCGAGACCAAGGAGGGCGAGAAGGTCCTCGTCCCCGGCACCACGGTCATCTGCGCCCTGGGTCAGCGGCCCCGCTGGAACGTGGCCCAGGAGCTCTACGACTGCGCCCCCTGGGTGCGTGTGATCGGCGACGCCAACGCCGTGGGCACCATCACCAAGGCCACCTACCAGGGCCACCACGCCGCGCTGGATATCTGAGGAGTTTATCCTATGAGAAGTATTGCTGATTTCAAGCACAGCGGAACGCTTGAGCCCAATCTGTCGGAAAGAGAGCGCCGAAACCGGGCGCTTGCCCGCCGGGCTGCGGCAGAGGGTATGGTTCTGCTCAAAAACGATGGCCTCCTGCCTCTGCACCGTCAGGCACGGATCGCTCTGTTTGGCGGAGGTGCAGTCTATACTGTCAAGGGCGGCACCGGGTCCGGGGATGTGAACGAGCGGGAATCGGTGAGCATCTGTCAGGGACTTATCAACGCCCGGTTTGACATCGTAAGCAAGGAGTGGCTCAACGACTACAAGGCCAGGTATCAGGCAGCGCGGTTGAAATGGCGCGATCTCATCTGGGGCGACGGCTCCGAGGAGAGGCTGCGGGACTTCTTTCAGATTTATACCACAAATCCCTTTTATACCCCCGATGGCCGCCCGCTGGAAAAGCGGGATATTGAGGCGGCTGAGGCGGCCGTTTACGTCGTCAGCCGCAATGCGGGCGAGGGTTTTGACCGCAGGCTGGTTCCCGGCGACTACTATCTGACAGAGCGAGAAACAGCGGATCTCCGCTTTCTGAATGAGCAGAGAATGCCGACCGTTCTCCTGGTCAACGCCGGAGCACCCGTTGAACTGACGGAGATAGCGGAGCTACCCTATGTCAATGCGATCCTGTTTATCGCGCAGCCTGGGCAGGAGGGCGGAAACGCTGTAGCTGATCTCCTCTCAGGGAGCATCAATCCTTCTGGAAAACTGACGGCTACCTGGGCTCGACGTTATGCGGATTATCCCAACGCAGAGAGCTTCTCCTATCTGAACGGAGATGTGACAAAGGAGTACTATACCGAGGGAATCTATGTGGGCTATCGCTATTTTGATACCTTCGGCATACAGCCCCTCTATGGCTTCGGGCATGGGCTTTCCTATACAAGCTTTGCGATCTCCGACGTCATGCTTGACGGCCTTCGTTTGACTGCCTGTGTGTCCAACATCGGTATGCTTGCGGGGAAAGAAACCCTCCAGATCTATGCATCCTGCCCGCAGGGGCGTCTGCCAAAGGAGCGCCGCCGTCTGGTGGCCTTTGCCAAGACGCCGCTTCTTCAGCCCGGCGAGAACGCGGTTTTGACCGTTGAGATCCCGGTCAAGCAATTGGCGTCCTTTGACGAGCGCACCTCTGCCTGGATCCTGGAACAAGGGGAGTATGGCCTTTGGGTCGGAAATTCTCTGGACAGCTCGGTTCTTTCTGCCGTCATTGAACTGGAGAAAGAGATCGTACTGGAGCAAGTGAAGCATATCTGCCCGCTGCAGGAAAAACTGACCGAGATCACAGCTCCTGTCATCCCGACTTTGGATACATCGGGCTTACCTCGCGTAAAACTCGTTTATCATCCACGGCAGGCGGAGGAAGTCAAACCCGACAGCACAGATTTGGAGGCGCGAGAGTTAGTTGAAACGGTACCGGCCAGAGATTTGGTCCCCTTGCTCATGGGTGAGATCAGCCGCGGGCAGGGCGCTCTCGGCGCTGCGGGTGTCCGGGTACCGGGTTCTGCAGGCGAGACGAGCAGCGCTTTTCGGAATAGTCTGGGGCTGGCGGCCGCTGTGATGGCTGACGGCCCTGCCGGTCTGCGACTGACCAGAAGTTATGAAGTGGAACCCAAAACGGGAGAAGTTTTTGACCCGGGCTTTCTTGCCGCCGTTGAGCATGGACTCTTCGCACAGGCGGAAAAGCACAGTGGTGCGGTTATGTACTATCAGTATTGCACGGCCTTTCCCGTGGGCGTACTGCTGGCGCAGAGCTTTGACCGGATACTGCTGGAAGAGGTAGGGAAAGCTGTGGCAGAGGAACTCCTGGAGTTTCACGTCTCCTGGTGGCTGGCCCCCGGCATGAACATCCAGAGAAATCCTCTCTGCGGCCGGAATTTTGAATACTATTCCGAGGATCCTTATGTCAGCGGTGCCATGGCGGCGGCGATCACCAAAGGTGTTCAGAGTCAGCCCGGCGTTGGAACGACCGTCAAGCATCTGGCCTGCAACAATCAGGAGGATAACCGCATCGGCTCGGACAGCATTGTATCAGAGCGGGCTCTGAGGGAAATCTATCTGCGCGGATTTGAAATCGCGGTAAAAGGGAGCCAGCCCATGTGCATCATGACCTCTTATAATCTCATCAACGGTGTTCACGGGGCAAACTGCTACGACACCTGCACGGTGGCCGCGCGAGAGGAATGGGGATTTCGCGGCGTGATCATGTCAGACTGGACGACCACGCTTCCTGAGGCGGGAAGCACCCCGCATTTATGCGTCAAGGCGGGAAACGATCTGATCATGCCCGGCATGCAGAGCGATTATGACGAAATTTTGGAGGCGTATGAAGCAGGTGAATTGAGCGATGAGGAGATTCGAGCCTGCGCGGCGCGGCTGATTAGTATCATCTGGCGCACCAGTGCCTATGAAAACGCGGTACCTTATGATTGGGGAGATAATAATCCCCGGATTGATGGTTTTGGATTGTCATGATAACGTGCCAATTACGCTACGACTGCGAACCTCGATATGGAAGGTTCGCAGTCGTTTGCATATTCAAATTTTTAGATTTCTCTCATTTGTCCGTCAGTCAGCACATCAATCATGATCTTGGCCGCCAGGCGGAACGCGTAGATGAACATCTCACAATCGGTCAGCACGTTCACCTCTCGCTGGGCGGTCATGTAGTCCTCGAACATTTCCTTTTGCTTTTCGGTGAGAGTGTCGGTCAGCGCGTCCCCGGCTTTTACAAGGTCATCCAACGCCTTGGCATACTGACTGTTTCGCCTGAAGCTGCGCTCACTGGGACGAACATCGCCGAGGTAAAGGTCTTCCAGTATCAACATCTTGACACCTCCTCAGCAGTAGATGAGCTCGTGCAAAACGATCTCTTCCGCCCGGCTGCGGATGCTGTTCATGCGACGCACCCACTCCATCTGATCGTCGGCTTTGAGCGCCTCGGTTACGCCCTCCCTCTTTGCCATCTGCCGGGCGATCAGTTCCATGCAATCCTCGCAGGCTTCGTCGATCTCAGTCAGGTGCTGATCCAGCTTGCCGGTCAAAAGCAAGTTGGTGTATAGCGCACGGCGGTGTTCTTTCAAATAGCGTTTACGCAGCCGCCCATATTTGCCAATGTGGCGCCGCTCAGTCTCGTCGAGCACCAGATTGGGCAGAAGATAATCTCCGACCTTTGTATAGCTTCCGTCCAGCTTTTCATACAGTGATTGTTCCATGGTTTTTCCTCCTGCTTTTTGACCCTTTATTTGACCCTTTATAGATTGGAACCATTGGAAACAAGCACTCTGACAGGTACGGATTTTAGCTGATATTTGTTCTTTTCGTTTCTGTTTTTATCAAAAAAGTTCTATTGGAATCAACGTTTTCAATTCAAATCCCTCCTTCTGCGCCAAGGAAAAGAGCAGCTCATCCCTGAGGATGGGTTGCTCTTTTTTCGTTTCTTGAGGGGGATTTGAACGGAAGCGGTGTTAGAAAACTGTGTAGACAAAGCCCAAAACGTGTCATTCCGAGGAGGCCGTTAGGCCGACGTGGGCGAAGGGATCCGTTCTCCGGTAAAAATGTCAGTAAACATGCAGTTTTCGGGGAATACGGATTGCCACACCAGTGTTGCGACACTGGTTCGCAATGACAGGAACCGACTTTGTCTACAGTCTGAAAACGTGCCGGTGGCACGTTTTCCCCGCGACCCGGCCTGCCCCGCAGGGCAGGTCGCGGAATGCTGTTCTATTCGTGGTCAAAGCATTCGGAGACTTGCTTCAGGTGCTCGATGATGGGCAGATGCTGGGGGCAAATCCTCTCGCACTGGCCGCAGGCGATGCAGTCCCCGGCGCGGCCGAAGTCCTGGGTCAGCACGTCATACTGTGTAAAGCTGACCGTCCAGCCCTTCTGCTCCATGTCCTCCCGTTTGATCTCGTTATAGAGGGAAAAGTACTTCGGGATGGCGATATGCATGGGGCAGCCCTCCGTACAATAGGAGCAGCCGGTGCAGGGCATTGCGATCTGCGCATTGATGATCTCGGCCGCCCGATGGCACAGGGCCAGCTTTTCCTCATCCAGCGGCTGGAAATCCTCTATAAAGCCGGTGTTGTCCTCCATCTGCTGGAGCGTACTCATGCCGGAGAGGACCATCATCACGTTCGGCTGGGACGCGGCAAAGCGGATGCCCCAGCTGGGGATGGAAAGTTCCGGCTCGGCCGCCCGGAAGAGGGCCTCGGCCTCCGCCGGGACCTTGGCCAGCGAGCCACCCTTGACCGGCTCCATCACGATCACCGGTTTCCCGTGCTTGACGCAGACCTCGTAGTTCCGGCGGCTTTGGATCCAGGGGCTCTCCCAGTCCAGATAGTTGAGCTGCAGCTGCACAAATTCCATCTCCGGGTGCGCGGTCAGCACCTCGTCCAGCAGTTCCGGCGTGTCATGGAAGGAAAAGCCCATATGGTGCACCAGCCCCGCGCGCTTTTTCTCCTGCAGCCAGGTGAAGCAGTCGTATTTCTCAAACTTCGGATAGGTGTTGGCTTCCACGTCGTGCAGCAGGTAATAGTCGAAAAAGCCGGCCCCGGTTTTCTCCAACTGGGCGTTGAAGATCTTGTCCCGGTCCTCCAGCGAATCGAAGAAGCCGGCGTGGAGCTTGGTGGTCAAGGTAAAGCTGTCGCGGGGATGCCGGACCACCAGAGCCTCCTTCGCGGCGTTTTCGCTGGCAAAGCCGGTATACATCCACGCGGTATCGAAATAGGTGAAGCCCCGCTCCAGAAAGAGATCCACCATCTGTTTCAGTTGCTCCATATCCACCGAGGTCGCCACGGACGGATCCAGAAGGGGCAGGCGCATCAGACCAAAGCCCAGTTTTTTCATGAACGTTTCTCCTTTTTACCGCTCATTTCGTTGAAAAAGGCCACCCGATGGGTGGTCTTTTTCTCTTTCCTGTTGTGCGATCAAAACGCCTTTTTCAGCTCGGCCTCGGGGGCGTTCTTTTTGATGCTCTCGATGCCGTTGAGGCAGCTGGGCTTTTTCTTGTAGCTCTCGCCCACCGCGATGATCTGGCCATTCTTGGCTTTCAGGCGGAAGCGGAATTCACCGGCCTTATCGGTGTAGAGTTCAAACTTGGGGTGCTTGACCTTCGCAAAGCCCTCGACGGTCTGGTCCTCGATCTCGCCGACGCAGCAGCGGCGCACGCTGTCCACGCCCTTGAGGCAGGTGTTCTCACTCTTGTAAATCTGGCTGGTGGCGATGACCTCGCCGTTGCCGGCGACCAGATCGAACTTATAGCCGGTCTTGGCCTGAGAGACGACAAATTTACCCATATGAATGACCTCCTGTATATTTTTCGGATCTGTATCTTAACTATAGGAGAATTTTGTCAAAAATGCAAGTAAAAAATCGCAATCATCCCAATTTCACCACGATATAGTCCCCCACGTTTTGGATGAATCCATAGTTGGGGTAGGCAGGCATCTGCTTCACCTCGTCCCTCTCCTGCAGCA
Organism: Oscillospiraceae bacterium; assembly: GCA_902775985.1. Classification (GTDB taxonomy): domain Bacteria; phylum Bacillota; class Clostridia; order Oscillospirales; family Oscillospiraceae; genus Limivicinus. Next base: position 5,804 of record CACYOR010000040.1, on the reverse strand, counting down.
TGCGCTTCTCCTCCAGATCAGCAAAGGACACGTCAAAGCCCACATAGCGCTGCAGAAAGATCTCCCGGGTATAGACGTTGACCAGGTCCCGGCTTGGCCCCACCAGTTCGCCCAGATCCAGTTCCGGCGAGTGGCTGAGTCCGGTGCTCGCCTCGCCAAGGATGGCGATTTTGCTGTCAGCCTCAAAGCCCTCCGTCATGCGCAGCTGCGCCGCGATGCCGGTATAGAAGGCAAAAGCGTTTTCGTAGTCCAGATACATTTTCAAATAGGCTTTGTTGGCAAGATAGACGTTAAAAAGCGTGATCAGCGCCAGGGACGCCGCAAGAAGGGAACGCAGGAAGCGGGAAGATGCCTCCCGGTCGCTCTCCACGACGACGGCCGCCAGCAGGTAGACCGAGACAAAGCCGAACATCACCGGGGAATAGATGACGCCCAGCTCGGCGATCAGATAGATGCAGTCGATGCTCAGGGGCAGGAGGAAGAGGCACAGGAGCAGCAGGCCGCGCTTGCTCCAGGGCTGCTCTCCCAGCAGCCAGCGCAGAAGCAGCAAGGCCGGGCCGAGGGCGCAGAGACCGTGCAGGATGCGGGACCAGGCCGTGGGGATGAAGCCGAAATAGCCGCGGGTGAAGATATGAAGGAAGGCGCTGTAGGCCACCGCCGTCCGTAAAACAAGGCTGCGGTTTTTCTCCACGCCGTAGGTCTCGAAATGCCCGCCGAGCAGCTTCAGGGCCAGCAGCGTCACACCGTAATAAACCAGCAGCGTGCCCGCCAGGAAGGCCAGACGGCGCAGGCCGTAGGCCAGCACCTCTTTCGCCGTGGACTCCCGCTCCAGCAGCCGCTGGATCATCAGCAGCAGGTAGACGCTGGACACCAGGGAGATATAGGCCTGATAGGTCCCCACGCTCACGACCAGCAGCACGCCGCCCAGGAGAAAACGCCAGCGCCCCTCCCCTTCCGTCAGGGCCAGGGCCGCGGCGGCCAGCAGAAAGGCCAGGGCATAGCTGGGGCTGGTGAACATATAGGAGAAGGTGGCCGTCTGGGCCGGGAAGCTGACGATCAGCGCCGGAAGCAGCAGGCGCAGCAGTGGCGTGTGAATTTTCAGCACCCGGAGCAGCAGGCAGCTCGCCGTCGACAGAAACAGCAGACAGAGGATGCCGTAGATCCAGGGCATGGAGATATCCGGGAAAAGCAGGCGGCTCAGCTCCAGGCCCCAGCGACCGGAGCCGGCCGTCACGCCCTTGCCGAAGAGCGTGGCGATCTCATCCGCGTTGACCAGCTTATTGCTGAACGCGAAGCCATGGGCCAGCAGCCCCGCCAGCATCGCGGAGGTAAAGCTGGGCCCGTCCTGCCGGAGCAACTCACCCCAATCCGGGACATTCAGGTTTTGAAAGAGGCTTTTCTGCATGTCGATCCCCTTTGCCATGATGTTTTTTCTTTTACTATACCATGTTTTGTCCGAAATGCAATGTCACAAATCTTAACCGGTTTCGCTCCTTTCTGTTAAGCGCGCTTGCTTGTCACTTTTGGGCGATATGCTATACTGAGTGGGAAAGGTGGGAAAAGTATGATTTCTAAGAATTTACTCTTTCTCCGAAAACGCGCCAACCTCTCCCAGGAGGCGCTGGCGGAAAAACTGGACGTCTCCCGGCAGACCCTGGCCAAATGGGAAAACGGCGAGAGCGTACCCGATGTGATCCACTGCGACCGCATGGCGGAGCTCTTTGACATTTCGCTGGACGATCTGCTGCACACCGAGCTGGACGAAACCGGGCTGCCGCCCCGAGGCAGATTTGTCTTCGGCACCGTGACCGTCGGGGAAAAGGGGCAGATCGTCATCCCCGTCAAGGCGCGGCGCATCTTCCACATCAAGCCCGGGGACAGCCTGATGGTCCTGGGGGATATCAACCAGGGGCTGGCCCTGGTCAGCGCGGATTTCTTTCTGGAGATCGCCCAGCAGATGAAGGAGGGAAAGCTATGAGCGCCATTTTAGAGGTGAAAGATCTGGTCAAGCGCTATCCCGGTTTCACCCTGGATCAAGTCTCCTTCTCCCTGGAGGAGGGAAAAATCACCGGTTTCATCGGTCGAAATGGTGCCGGCAAGACCACCACGCTCCATTCTCTGCTGTCTTTCCTCGCACCCGATGGCGGCCAGATCCGTTTCTGGGGCCAGGATATGCGGGCGCATGAACAGGCCATCAAGCAGCGCATCGGTTTTGTCTCAGCCGGGATGAACTTTTATAACAAGAAAAAGCTGCGGCGCATCACCGCCGTCACCCGCTCCTTTTACGAAGGCTGGGATGAGGCACTCTACCGGCGGTATCTGAGCCTTTTTGCCCTCGACGAGGACAAGACGCCGGAGAAGCTCTCCAACGGGATGAAGATCAAATACATGCTGGCGCTGGCCCTGTCCCACGGCGCGGAGCTGCTGATTCTCGACGAGCCCACCAGCGGCCTCGACCCGGTCAGTCGGGAGGAACTCCTGGAGATCTTTCTGAATCTGGCCGACGAGGGCAAGACCATCCTCTTCTCCACCCACATCACCTCCGACCTGGACAAGGTGGCGGACAACATCCTTTATCTGGCCGGCGGAAAGCTGAAGGCCGACTGCAGCCTTAAGGAGTTCACAAGCTCCTATCGCCTGGTCGAATATCAAAAGGAGTCCCTGCCCGCCGGGACAGAGTCGCTTCTGATCGGCGAGCGGCGGAGCAGGGAGGGCTTTACCGCGCTGATCCGCACGGAGGACGCCGGGCGCTTCCCGCTCCCCGCCCGGCCCTGCAACCTGGAGGAGATCATGGTCCACATGGAAAAGGAGGCCTGAGCATGCTGCTGAAACTGCTGAAAAAAGAGTGGGCGCTCTGCCTGCATCCCACAAGCTGGATCATGCTGGGCCTCTGCACCCTGATCCTGATCCCCAACTATCCCTACGGCGTCAGCTTTTTCTACATGACGCTGGCGATCTTCTTCCTCAGCATGAACGCCCGGGAGAACCACGACGTCACCTTTTCGATGACGCTCCCGGTGGCCAAGCGGGACCTGGTCACAGGTCGCTTCCTGCTCTGCATGTTATTGGAGCTGCTGTCCCTTCTGGCGGCGGGGCTGATGATCCTGCTGCACCGGGTGCTGGTTCCTGTGCCGAACGCCGCGGGCATGGACGCAAACCTCGCCCTGCTGGGAGAGGGACTGATCCTCTACGGCGTATTCCACCTGCTCTTCTTCCCGGCCCATTACCGGGATGTGAGTCGGATCGGCGTTCCCTTCCTGACGGCGAGCGCCGCAGTTTTTCTTTTGATTGTTCTGGAGATCGTCCTCTGCCATGCGCTGCCGCTCTTCCGCGACGTGCTGGACACGCCGGATCCCCAGTACCGTGGAGCCAAGCTTATCTTCGTGCTGCTCAGCGCTTTCTTTTACGCTCTGGCCACCTGGCTCGCCCTGCGCCTGTCGCAGCGGCATTTTCAAAAGCTGGACATCCGCTGAAGCTGCCCTTGACAAAGCCCGTTCTTTGTGTTTTAACTGATTTATCACGATGCAAAGGACGGGCTAACCTATGTATATCACCTGTTTGGATCTGGAAGGCGTTTTGGTTCCGGAGATCTGGATCGCCTTTTCTGAGGCTTCCGGCATTCCCGAGCTGCGCCGCACCACCCGGGATGAGCCGGACTATGACAAGCTGATGCGCTGGCGCCTCGGCATTCTGAAGGAGCATGGGTTGGGGCTTAAGGAGATCCAGGACACCATCGCCACCATCGACCCGCTGCCCGGCGCGAAGGAGTTTTTGGATGAGCTGCGCTCCATCACCCAGGCCGTCATCCTCAGCGACACCTTCACCCAGTTCGCCCAGCCGCTGATGAAAAAGCTGGGCTGGCCGACGCTGCTGTGCAACGAGCTGGTGGTCTCCCCCGACGGCATGGTGACGGATTTCCGCCTGCGCTGCCAGCAGACCAAGCTCTCCACCGTGCGGGCTTTTCAGTCCGTGGGCTATGAGACCATCGCCAGCGGCGACAGCTTTAACGACCTGGCCATGATCCAGGCCAGCAAAGCCGGTTTTCTCTTCCGTGCCCCTGAGAGCATCAAGCAGCAGCATCCCGAGATCCCCGCCTGTGAGAGCTACGACGAACTGCTGTCTCTCATCAAAAACGCCATGAACTGATACAATCCATATGCGTCAAGGCCGCTTCCCGATTGGGGAAGCGGCCTTGTTTTGTTGCTTTATCG
>CACYOR010000040.1:0-1565 GCA_902775985.1 Oscillospiraceae bacterium | reverse complement strand
GCCGCGCCGGGGAGCATGCGCCACTGCCAGTTGCCCACGGAGGTGCCGGGGCTGTTCATGCGGGCGTCGGCCCCCAGCTCCAGCAGATCCTGCATCTGCACCACAAAGAGACGGGAGGGCGTGGCCATGCCGCTGCGGATCATGCCCCAGTTCCAGCCCTCGTCGGGGGTGATGTGCATATAGCGCTCGGCAAAGCGCAGGCTGGGCTTGTCGGCCCATTTGAGCCAGCCCTGCACGGTCTCGTTGTCGTGGGTGCCGATGTAGCAGCTGCTGTTCTCCTCACAGTTATGGGGCAGATAGGCGGAGTCCCCATGGGCGTCAAAGGCAAACTCCAGGATCTTCATGCCGGGCAGGCCGGAATCGGCCAGGAGTTTGCGCACCTCCGGCGTGGAGTAGCCCAGATCCTCGGCAATGAAGCTCAGATCCCGGAACCAGGAGGTCAGCACGCCCACCAGGCCCATGCCCGGGCCCGGTTTCCAAGCGCCATTCTTGGCGGTGTCGTCGCCGTAGGGCACGGCCCAGTAGCTCTCAAAGCCGCGGAAATGGTCGATGCGGATCACATCGTAGAGCTTCTTGGCCCCGTCGATGCGGCGGATCCACCAGCCGTAGCCGTCCTTCTTCATGGCGTCGTAGTCATAGAGCGGATTGCCCCAGAGCTGGCCGTCCTCGGTAAAGGCGTCGGGCGGCACGCCGGCCACTTCCTTGGGGATGTTCTTCTCGTCCAGTTGGAAGAAATGCGGCTCGCTCCACACATCGGCCGAATCCAGCGCCACATAGATGGGAATGTCGCCGATGAAGCGGATCCCCTTATCGTGGGCGTAATCCCGCAGCGCCTCCCACTGGCGGTAAAACAGGAACTGCACGAAGATGTAGAACTCCACATCCTGCCGCAGCTCTTTCCGGGCCTTTTCCATTGCCGCGTCCTCGCGCAGGCGCAGTTCCTCCGGCCACTCACTCCAGGCCTTCATGCCCTGGGAGGCCTTGATGGCCATGAACAGGGCGTAGTTTTCCAGCCACCAGCCGTTCTCCTGGCGGAAAGCGGCGATCTCCTCCTCGTAGCGCTCCGCGCCCCGCTCATAGGCCAGGCGCAGCACCGCGAAGCGGTTTTCATAGATCTTGCCATAGTCCACCCGGTCCTCCCGCTCACCCCAGTCCCGGTTTTTCACTTCGGCGGGTTTGAGCAGTTTGTCCTTGATGAGCAGGTCCAGATCCACAAAATAGGGGTTGCCGGCAAAGCTGGAGAAGGACTGATAGGGGCTGTCGCCAAAGCTGGTGGGTCCCAGAGGCAGGAGCTGCCAGTACTTCTGTCCGGCAGAGGCCAGAAAATCCACGAACTGGAAGGCGGCCTTGCCCATGGTGCCGATGCCGTAGGGCGAGGGCAGGGAGCTCAAGGGCATCAGAATACCGCTGCTGCGGTCCAACATACAAATCACTCTTTTCTGTCGCGGCTCAAAACCGCGCTTGTAATGGGATTAACCCTTGACCGCGCCGGCGGCCACACCCTTGATGATATGCTTCTGGCAGATCAGATAGAAGATGATCACCGGGATGATGCTCAGCAGGAT
>CACYOR010000039.1 GCA_902775985.1 Oscillospiraceae bacterium | reverse complement strand
TGCGGAAAGGCGTTCATGGACAGAAGGCATTATGAACTGCGGATCCTTCCGCTGTTTGAGGAACAACTGAGTGAGACGGTCTTTTATATCTCTGAGCGGTTGAAAAACCCCATCGCCGCGGACAACTTCATTGATGCGGTCGAGGCCGCAATCTATGAACGCCTGCAAGCGCCGGAAGCTTTTCAGCCCTTTCCATCCAAGCGGGACCGTGAACATACCTACTATGCGATTCCGGTAAAGAACTATTTCGTATTCTATGTTGTGATCGGAAATGTCATGGAGGTTCGAGCGCTCGTATATAATCGGCGGGATCTATCAAAAATCATATAATCAATCGTAAAAGAGAACGGACTCAATATTGTTTGCGCTGGTACAGATGTGCAGATGATTGTGAGTCCGTTTTTTTCATATAGTTCGCAGAATGCCAAACTATTATTTTGAAATCCGACGAAGTCCTGTTGATATCGGCGGATTTCGACTATTTCCGCATGAAAAATGGAATTTAATGATGGTGAAAAAAGGCATCACAATACCAAGTCCGTTATTTTGGACACCTTTTATGAGATAATGTTCTTTGCCAGAGAAGAGAAAGAGGGTATTCCCATGAAGATTGCCGAGCCCAATTTGCTGACACTGGACTATTGGCGGGACGAGGTCTCCTACTCCATTTTTTAATGAACGTCACAGAATCGAACATATTATAATTACATAGAATCTGAAATTGATTGGGGTATAGCGTTGATTAACTTGCCTGCATAAACATCTTCATTTATATAGCAAAAAATCCCCCAGGGACGAGTGAATAAACTCATTCCCTGGGGGATCTCATTTCATACTGAACGCTTTTGGTGTAAAGCTGGTGTAGTAAAGGGCAACCTTAAGCCGAAAAGCGCGGATTGATCAAGGCTTTTTCGCCTCGATCAGTACATGCCGCCCATGTCGGGAGCGGCGGGCATGGGAGGATTCTTCTCCGGGATATCGGCCACCAGGCTCTCGGTGGTAAGGACCATAGAGGCGACGGAGGAGGCGTTCTCCAGCGCGCTACGGCAGACCTTAGTCGGGTCGACGATGCCCAGAACGATCATATCGCCATAGGCGTCGTTGGCGGCGTCATAGCCATAGTTGCAGTTGTCGGAGGAGGCGACCTGATTCAGGATCACAGCGCCTTCCACACCGGCGTTGGCAGCGATCTGCATGATGGGGGCTTTCAGAGCCTTGGCCACGATCGCAGCACCGGTCTTCTCGTCGCCGTCCAGCTCGCCCAGCAGCTTCTCAGCGGCCTTGGAGGCCAGCACGTAGGCAGTGCCGCCGCCGGGGACGATGCCCTCGGCAACCGCGGCGCGGGTGGCGTTCAGGGCGTCCTCAATGCGCAGCTTCTTTTCCTTCATCTCAGTCTCGGTGGCGGCACCGACCTTGATGACGGCGACGCCGCCGCTCAGCTTTGCCAGACGCTCCTGCAGCTTCTCCTTGTCATACTCGGAGGTGGTGGTCTCAATCTGGCGCTGGATCTGGCCGACGCGGGCGCGAATTTCTTCCGTGGAGCCGGCGCCGTCGACAATGACGGTGTTCTCCTTGGTGACTTTGACCTGATGGGCCTGACCCAGAACCTCCAGGCCGACTTCCTTCAGCTCCATGCCCAGCTCACTGGACACGACCTGGCCGCCGGTCAGGATGGCGATATCCTGCAGCATCTCTTTGCGGCGATCGCCAAAGCCGGGGGCCTTGACGCACACGCAGGTGAAGGTGCCGCGCAGCTTGTTGAGCACGATGGTAGCCAGAGCCTCGCCCTCCACGTCCTCAGCGATGATGAGGAGCTTGCGGCCGGCCTTGACAATCTGCTCCAGTAGGGGCAGGATCTCCTGGATATTGGAGATCTTCTTATCGGTGATGAGGATCAGCGCGTCGTCGATAACGGCTTCCATCTTATCGGTATCGGTGACCATGTAGGGGGAGAGATAACCGCGGTCAAACTGCATGCCCTCGACCACATCGCTGTAGGTCTCGGCGGTCTTGCTCTCTTCAATGGTGATGACGCCGTTCTGGCTGACCTTCTCCATGGCCTCGGAGATCAGGTTGCCGATCAGCTCGTCGCCGGAGGAGATGGTGCCGACACGGGCGATGTCCTTGGAGCCGGAAACAGGCTGGGACACGGCCTTGACGGCCTCGACCGCGGCGGCGGTGGCCTTCTGCATGCCGCGCTTCATGGTCATGGGGTTGGCACCGGCGGCCAGGTTCTTCAGACCCTCGTTGATCATGGCTTGGGCCAGAACGGTGGCGGAGGTGGTGCCGTCGCCGGCCACGTCGTTGGTCTTGGTGGAGACTTCCTTGATGAGCTGGGCACCCATGTTCTCGAAAGCATCCTCCAGCTCGATCTCCTTGGCGATGGTGACGCCGTCGTTGGTGATCAGGGGAGTGCCGAACTTCTTATCCAGAACCACGTTGCGGCCTTTGGGGCCGAGGGTGATCTTAACGGTATCGGCCAGCTGGTTGACACCGCGCTCAATGGCCTTGCGGGCCTCTTCACCGTAAATAATCTGCTTTGCCATAATGCATGTTCCTCCTTTTACTCGATAACGGCCAGAATATCAGCCTGACGGACGATGGTGTACTCCTGCTCGTCCAGCTTGACCTTGCTGCCGCTGTACTTGCCGACCAGCACGTTCTGGCCGGGCTTGACGATCATGGTGACCTCGTTGCCGTCGACCATGCCGCCGGGGCCAACTTCCACGACCTCATAGACCTCGGGCTTTTCCTGGGCGGAAGCGGTCAGGAAAATACCGGAGGAGGTGCGCTCTTCGGCGGCGTTCTGCTTGAGAACGACACGGTCGGCTAAAGGCTTCAGTTTCATCGTTTATATACCTCCAATTTTCTTTATTACAAAATTCAGCATCGTTAGCACTCAAAATACCTGAGTGCTAACGATGCTAATGATACCACACTTTTCCGTTTTTGCAAGTCCCAGATCAAAAAAAGTTTTAAACAATTTGTTACGGCCGTTCAAAGAAATGCATCCCGGCAGGTACAATCAGCCGCAGGGCACCGGGGATCAGCTTCATCCGGACTTCCTTTGCATAGAGCGCCTCCCCATCCAGGTTGACTACGTCCTCTTTCTCAAAATCGATCTCGATCGCGTCGCCCTGCAGGTGATAGACATACTTGCTCATCTCGGCGGCTTTCCCAGCGGCGTATTTTCCGATGAGCGCGGCGAAGAGGGGAAGACTGACCTTCTTGACAATGAAGATATCCAGTACACCGTCATCGGGGCGGGCGGTCAGCGAAGGATGGAAGCCGCCGCCGTAAAACTGCCCGTTGCAGGCGCAGGCGAGGGACTGGGGGCCCTGGATCGTTTTCTCACCGCAGCGGATGGTCATGGGACGGGCGATGCCCTGAAAGACATTGGCGATCGCGGAAATCACATAACTGATGGGACCGTTGACGAAGGGAAGCTTTGTATACTTGTGGACGCTGGTGCCGATGCGCGCGTCGATGCCGACGGAGCAGATGTTGACGCTGTAGCGCCCGTTGCAGTCGATCAGGTCGATGGGGTGCACGTCACCGTCCAGAATCGCATCCAGATCGCGGAACAGCTCCTGTTCCGCCCCGAAGGTCCGGCAGAAATCGTTGCCGGTACCGGTGGGAAAGGGACAGACGGCCACGTTGGGCAGTAAAGCCGCGCCGTTGACGCACTCGTTAAAGGTGCCGTCGCCGCCGCAGGCATAGACTCGCAGCTCTTCACCGGAGGCGGCCTCCCGCCGAATCTTGTCCACGGCATCCATCGGCGCTTTGGTGACATAGACCTCATAGCTGTCGGCGCGAGTCCGGAAGGCAGACTCTACCTTGGCGCGGACCTCAGCGCTCTTGTCCTTGCCGCCCGCAATGGGATTGACAATAAACAGGTGCTTCATTCTCTCTTGCCCTCGTTTTCTTTCTTATTTATAGTACATAAACAGGTCGCACTTGATCATACCGTTATACAGCTTCCGCTTTTTGTCGGCCTGACGGCCAAAGCAGCGCTCAAACTCCGTATGCGAAGAGAGCAGATAGAGCTGCCAGTTCTCCGTGCCTCGCCAGGCCGCGCCAAAGCCGCGATAGAGCTGCTCGGCCTGCTCCTTCTCCATAATGCGCTCGCCATAAGGGGGATTGGTCACGATGACGCCCCGCTGGGTCTGCCGGTCAAATTTCATGGCGTCGGCCACCTCAAAGCGGACAATATCCTGAAGGCCGGCCCGCTCGGCGTTGGCGCGGGCGATGGCGACAGCCTTCGGGTCGATATCCGTGCCGAGAATGGAATAGTTGCCGTGAAATTCCCGGCTGCGGGCTTCCTCGGCCGCCGCGCGCCAGATCTGGGGATCCAGTGTCTGCCAGTCCATGGCGGCAAAATGCCGGTTCAAACCGGGGGCCCGGTTGAGGGCGATCAGCGCGGCCTCGATGGGGATGGTGCCGCTGCCGCAGAAGGGATCGACAAAATCATCCCGGCCGCGATAACGAGAGAGGGTCACCATGGCGGCGCCCAGTGTCTCCCGCAGGGGGGCGGCGTTGTGAGCCGGCCGGTAGCCCCGCTTGTGGAGCCCCTCGCCGCTAGTGTCCACGCAGAGGGAGACCTGATCCTTCATAATGGAAAAGCGGATCTGCACCGTCTCGGCACTCTCGGCAAACCAGGCAATTTTATACCGGGTGCACAGCCGCTCCACGATGGCTTTTTTGATGATCTTCTGGCAGTCGGAGACGGAGAAAAGCTTGGAGTTGAGGCTGTGGCCGGTAACGGGGAAGGCGGCGTCCTTCGGAATCAGCTGTTCCCAGGGGAGGGCCTTTGTCTGCTCAAAGAGAGAATCGAAGCTGGTGGCTTCAAAACGACCCAGCTCGATGAGCACGCGCTCACCCATGCGCAGGCAGAGATTTGCCTTGGCGATGGCGCCCTTGTCACCCGTGAAATAGACCCGTCCGTTGTCGGAGCGGACCCCCTCCATACCGAGGCGTTTGAGCTCGTCGGCGATGGGGCCCTCCAGGCCGAACAGGCAGGGAACACAAAAGTTGTATCGCAAGAGAAAATCCTCCATTTAGATTATTTTCACCATGATACTACAAAATCTTGTTCTTGTAAACGGGAGGAGACGACTGTTTTTTCACGAAAAAAATTTTGCAATTTAACGAATAAAAACGTGTTTTGAAGAAAAAAGGTATTGAAATTTGAATCGATAAGAGGTATAGTAGCGTCAGTACATAATTTGTTCATTTTTGGAGGGCGAGGTATGGCCATTGAGCGGAATACATTCCTGGAAGTGCTCAAGGACGCCTACAGCGCCTATTACTCCATCTCTCCCGCGGAGGAAGGGGAGCAACCCCTGAGCTTTAGGGCCGAGTACCGCTCCCGGGATGAGAGTTATTTCTTCGTCAAAAGCGCCAACATCTGGGGCAACGAGAAGAATGAATACTGTTATGTCTTCTCTGCGCCGAGCTTCGACGTGGAGACGGTGAACCGCTGGATGGACTGGGCCGTGCAGGATATGCTCCCCAAGGTGAAGCCCCACAAGGAACACCAGTATACCAACGCGAAGGTCATTTTCGTGGCGGACAGCCTGGACAAGGATACGATCCGCGCCGTGCAGAAAAAGCGCTTTTCCAAGAGCTACGGTCCGCTCTCGGTGCACGGCTATACCGAGCTCATCACCGCGGCGGTGGACTTGAGCCAGTCGAAGGCCTTCGCCAACCCGGCAGGGAACGATCTGCCGAAATTCTTTGGTAAGCTGTTTGCTTTGCGTCAGGAGAAAGCGTAAAGCAAATGGTAATAAAAAACATTTTCATAAGGAGTGAAAAGTGTGAGCGCATTACTTATTCTCGTAATCGCGGTCGTTGCTTTGGCTCTTGGCTACGTGTTCTATGGTAGCTGGCTTGCCAAGCAGTGGGGCGTTGACCCCAATCGCGAGACCCCGGCTCATACCAGCTACGACGGCAAGGACTTCGTTCCTGCCAACCCCGCCGTGCTGATGGGCCACCACTTCTCTTCTATCGCCGGTGCCGGCCCCATTAACGGACCCATCCAGGCCGCTGTGTTCGGCTGGGTTCCCGTGTTCCTGTGGTGCGTGCTCGGTGGTATCTTCTTCGGTGCCATGCATGACTTCGGCGCCCTGTTCGCCTCCATCCGCCACAACGGCGGCTCCATCGGCGAGATCATGAAGGACTCCATGGGTGTCAAGGCCCAGCGTCTGTTCATCGTGTTCGCTCTGGCCGTTCTGATTCTGGTTATCGCCTCCTTCACCGCGGTCGTCGCCGGTACCTTCGCCTCTGTGGATCCCGCCGCTGCCACCTATGCTGCCAACGGCTCCACCGCAATGACCTCCATCCTGTTCATCGTCATTGCTGCTATCTTCGGTTACTTCGTGTACCGCAAGAACGCCAAGGTCGGCCCCGCCACCATCATCGGCATCATCGGCATCATCGCCATCGTTGTGATCGGCCAGTATGCCGGCCTGCACTTCAGCCGTACCTTCTGGGTGCTCTTCATCGCCGTGTACGTCACCGTCGCTTCTCTGCTTCCTGTTTGGATCCTGCTGCAGCCCCGTGACTACCTCAGCTCCTTCCTGCTGTACGGCATGATGATCCTGGCTGTTGTCGCCATCCTGGGCGGCACCTTCACCGGCGCTGCCACCGTCGAGGCTCCCGCCTTCTACGGCTGGAAGAACCCGGCTGGCCAGCCCCTGTTCCCGTTCCTGTTCATCACGGTCGCCTGCGGCGCCTGCTCCGGCTTCCACTCTCTGATCAGCTCCGGTACTTCCTCCAAGCAGATCAACAATGAGAAGGATGCTCAGATCATCGGCTACGGCTCCATGGTCATCGAGTCCGCTCTGGGCGTTATCTCCCTGATCGCTATCGGCGTGGTGTGGTCCCAGACCAACGCCGGCGGCGGTGACAGATATCTGCTCTCCGCTCCTCCCACCATCTTCGCCGGTGGTATTGCTACCATGTTCGCCTCCTTCGCTGGTGAGAAGTCCTATGGTATCATCTACAACCTGTTCACCCTGGCCGTCTCCGTCTTCGCTCTGACCTCCCTTGACTCCGCGACTCGTCTGTGCCGTTATCTGTTCGCCGAGCTGCTGACTCCGGAAGGAAAGACCCACGAGGATCTGACCGGCGCTGCCAAGTTCTTCTCCACCCCGATCGTCTCCACCCTGATCATGGTCGTTATCGGCTGCGGCATGGGCTTCATGGGCCTGAGCCAGATCTGGAGCGTGTTCGGTTCCGCCAACCAGCTGCTGGCCGGCGTTGCGATGCTCGCCGTCTGCACTTGGCTGGGCAAGATCGGCCGCAACAACAAGATGTTCTACTTCCCGATGGTCTTCATGCTCTGCGCCACCATCACTGCTCTCTGCTTCACCATCGTTACCAACTTCGGTAAGATCGGCGGCGGCGCTGCTGACTGGGGCACCTGGTTCCAGACCATCTGGTCCATCGCTCTTGTTGTCCTGGCTGTTGTTCTGGCTGTCATGTCTTTCAAGACTCTGTCCAGCCAGAAGAAGGGTAAGAAGGCCTAAGTTTTTCTCCCTTATGCCGAACTTGAGGGCAGTCCCATTTGGGGCTGCCCTTTTCTTATTGCCGGTATTGTGATATACTCTTTGCAGTTAATGGAAAAGAGGTATGAATATGCAGATTGACAAGACCCTGTACCGCGGACGGCCGGCGGAGACGCGCATTCCGAAAGAGGAGCGCTGTTATGAGTTCCTGGATGGACTCGGCGTGGAATACTACCGTGTGGATCACGAGCACGCGGATACCATCGAGGCCTGCGAAGAGGTGGAGGGAATCCTGGGCTGTAAGATCTGCAAGAACCTCTTTCTCACCAACCGGCAGCAGACGGAGTTCTATCTTCTCATCATGCCGGGAGAAAAGCCCTTTAAGACCAAGCTCCTCTCCAAGCAGATCGGCTCGGCGCGTTTGAGCTTTGCCAGCCCCGACCATATGGAGCAGTATCTGGACATCACGCCTGGTTCCGTCAGTGTGCTGGGTCTTTTGAACGACCGGGAGCACAAGGTCCGTCTTTTGATCGACAGAGATTTATTGAAGGAAGAAAACTTCGGCTGTCATCCCTGCATCAATACCTCCAGCCTTCGCTTCACGACGGAGGAACTTTTGAATACAATTCTGCCGGCCATACCGGTGACGCCCACGTATGTGGAACTGCCCTGGGTCGTTGAGGAATAACAAATCAGCCGCTGCCCTTCAAAAGCAGCGGCTGTTTTGCTGTAACGTCATTCAATATACACTCTCGGGACACGCTTGGAGACGGCGCAGAGAAGCTCATAGGGAATGGTCTGGGCGGCGTTGGAGAGCTGATAGATGTCATTGTTGGGGCCGAAAAGCTCAACCTCGCTGCTCACATCCACCTGATTAAGTCCGCTCAGATCCACCATGCACATGTCCATGCAGATGCTGCCCCGCTGGGGGGCAAGTCCTCCCGGCACGGCGAAGGAGCATTTGTTGGAGATGAGGCGGGGGAGACCGTCGGCGTAGCCAATGGCGAGGACGCCCATGCGGGTGCGCTTATCGGTGGTGTAGTGCCGGCCATAGCTGACCGAGGTGCCCGGTTCGTAGTACTTGATGGTGCTGACCGTGGTGACAAGGCGCATGCAGGGCCGCAGCTCCAGCCGGCCGCTGGTGTCGCCGTAGCCGTAGAGCAGCAGACCGGGGCGCACCATGTCCAGCGCCATCTCCGGATAGTTCACCACCGCGCCGCTGTTGGCGCAGTGGCGGATCGCAAAGTGAAAACCGCTGCGCCTTTCCACCTCGTCAATGACCCGGCAGAACAGGGAAAACTGCTCCCGGGTATAGCGTTCGTTCTCCTCCCCAGCCTCATCGGAGACGGCAAAGTGGGTGTAGATGCCCTCTGTCTCCAGATTGGGCAGCACGACGGAGCGGCAGAGATTGTCGATCCCGCCGTCAAAATAGCTCCCGGCACAGAGAAAGCCCAGGCGGGACATGCCGGTGTCCAGCTTCAGATGGATCTTCAAGCTCTTGCCGAGGGCGGCAGCGGCGGCGGAATACTGCTCCGCCTTGGCCAGGGCGCTGACCGTCTGGGTGATGTTGTTCTCGATGAGGGTCTCCGTGTACTCGTGGGGCGTATGGCCGAGGATCAGGATCGGCATGTGGATGCCGCCCTGCCGCAGCTCCAGCGCCTCATCCAGGCAGGAGACGGCCAGGTAATCGGCCCCCAGCTCCTGCAGCAGCCCGGCGACAGCCAGGGCGCCGTGACCGTAGGCGTCCGCTTTCACAACGCCGAGAAAGCGACAGCCCTCCGGCAGCGCGGCGCGGATATGGCTATAGTTGTGTTTCAGATTGGGCAGAGAGATCTCTGCCCAGCTTCTCTTTTGCAGATCGTTCATGCTCTTATCTCCAGTCGTGAATTTCACAAAAGATTCGGACCGTATCGTCGCTTTGCAGCTCCGCCCGGAGGGGGACCATGGTCTCCGGATCGAACCAGACCCGGGCGGAGAGATGATCGTCCCAGATCAGATGATAGGCCGGGATTCCGTCCTCCTCCCAGGCGCTCTCCAGGTGTCCTCCGCAGAGAGCGTCCACCAGCGTCGGCAGCGCGTTCATCGGGCTCAGGCCATAGGGGTCGAGAGGGCCGGTGTCCAGAATAAGGCCCTGAAACTCCAGGGTGCTGCTCTCCGGCGCCAGATGGGCCTGGATGCCGGCGATGCGCTCCGGCTCCAGAACGCGGATGGTCTGTCCCTCAGCGTCTTTTTGATAGGCGAGGGTAAAGGAAAAACTCTTATCGTCGTATTCGCTGCGGACCTCGGCGGTGAACTGCAGCGTCTCCTGCTCCGCCAGGGCCTGAGAAAAAGCGGTAAATCGGTTTTCCAGCGCACGGTTTCCGCAGCCGCACAGCAGCAGGCAGATCAGCAAAAGCGGTATGCTCCGTTTCATGGTATCCTCCCAAGCTTCAGATACCACAGCCTATGCGCCTGCCTGTCGTGCTCATGACTGCTCGTTTCGTAGCGGGTATCATTATAATACCGCAGACGGTATTCGTCAAATACGGCGAAGGGCGAAAAAAGCTCTTGCCAATTTGGCGCGAATGTGGTACTCTTATCAACGCTGTGAACGGGAAAATAGCGCGATCCGCGGCTGAAAGAGAATGGAGGTCACCGGCTGTAAGCCTCCTGAGTCGTCCGTGCTTGGTTCGCCCGGGAGCTCCGGCCAATCCCCGGCGTGTGGAGCGCGTTAGGCTCGTCAAAGTGCGGCCATGTGCCGAATGTGGGTGGTACCACGGAAGTTGTGCTTTCGTCCCAGGCGGGACGGAGGCTTTTTATTTTTATGGAGGGATAGGAATGAAAGAGTTAATGCAGGCTCTGCGCGCCGCTTCGATCCAGGCCATCCTGGCTGCGGACGATGCGGAAAACTTGGAAAATCTGCGCGTGCGTTATTTGGGCAAGAAGGGCGAGCTGACCGGCATCCTGCGTCAGATGGGCAAGCTCTCCGCCGAGGAGCGTCCGGCCATGGGCCAGATGGCCAACCAGCTGCGCACGGAGATCGAGAACGCCATTGAGGCGCGCCGGACGGAGCTCAACAAGGCCATGCTGGAGAAAAAGCTGGAGCTGGAGACGGTGGACGTCACGCTGCCGGCCAAGGACGTGCGCATCGGGCACAAGCACCCCATGTATAACGTCCTGGATCAGATCAAGGAGATCTTCATCGGCATGGGCTTCGAAATCGTCGACGGCCCGGAGGTGGAGCTGGCCGATTACAACTTCACCAAGCTGAACATCGACGAGGGCCATCCCTCCCGCGAGTGGACGGATACCTTCTATTTCACCGAGGACAGCAAGATCCTCCTGCGCACCCAGACCTCGCCCATGCAGGTCCACGCCATGGAGACCAAGAGCCTGCCCATCCGCATGATCGCCCCGGGCCGCGTCTACCGCAAGGACGAGGTGGACGCCACCCATTCGCCCATGTTCCATCAGATCGAGGGCATGGTCATCGACAAGGGTGTCACCATGGCGGACCTGAAAGCGACGCTGAACCTGGTTGTGGAGAAAATCTATGGCGAGGGCACGGTCACCCGCTTCCGTCCTCACCATTTCCCCTTCACTGAGCCGAGCTGTGAGCTGGACATCCAGTGCCACAAGTGCGGCGGCAAGGGCTGCCCCACCTGCAAGGGCGAGGGCTGGATCGAGGTGCTGGGCGCCGGCATGGTGCACCCCAAGGTGCTCTCCGGCTGCGGCATCGATCCCGACGTGTATTCCGGCTGGGCCTTCGGCATGGGTCTGGAGCGTCTGGCCATGGGTGAGTACAAGATCACCGACCTGCGTCTGATCTTCGAGAACGACGTGCGGTTCCTGGAGCAGTTTTAAAGGAGGGCAGGGAACATGAAATTATCGAGAAAATGGCTCAACGAGTTCGTGGACCTGAGCCTGGAAGACGTTGATGACAAGGCCTTTGCCGAGGCGATGACCGTCTCCGGCTCCAAGGTCGAGGTCACCGAGGATCTCTCCGCCGACATGAAGAACGTGAAAGTCGGCAAGATCCTGAAGCTGGAGAAGCACCCCAATTCCGACCATATGCTGGTCTGCCAGCTGGACGTGGGGGAGAAAGAGCCCGTACAGATCTGCACCGGCGCCTGGAACGTCCACGAGGGCGATCTTGTCCCGGCGGCGCTGCATAACTCGCTGCTGCCCGGCGGTGTGAAGATCACCAAGGGAAAGCTCCGCGGTGTGGAGTCCTACGGCATGCTCTGCTCGTTGAAGGAGCTGGAGCTCACGGTGCACGATTTCGACTATGCCGTCATCAAGCCCGCGGCTATCCTGGGCGATTATCATCCCATCGATCCGGCCAAGCCCTCGATTTCCGCCGATATCAAGGCCGGGGACAAGATCTTTGGCAAGGTCATTTCGGCCGCGGTCAAGGCGGTGGAGCTGGCGGGCGTGAACCGCTGGCGCTGCACCCTGAACCTGGGCGGTGGCGAGGCCGTCACCGTGACGGATTGCCAGAACGTCCACGCGGGCGATCTGGTGGCCTATGATACAGGGAAAGACTCGATCTGCTCCCTGGAGGACCTGCACGCCAGGCAGGAGGAGTTTCCCCACTGCATTGCCGACGGCATCCTGATCCTGCATGAAGACTGCAAGCCCGGCGACGATATGGCCGTACTGCTCGGCCGGGACGACCATGTGGTCGAGTTTGAGATCACGCCCAACCGCCCGGACTGCCTGTGCATGATTGGTCTGGCCCGCGAGGCCGCCGTCACCTTCGGCAAGGAGCTCAAACTCCATGAGCCGGTGGTGCAGGCCAAGGCCGGCGGCAACATCCACGATATGGCGAAGGTCATCATCGAGGAGCCGGAGCTCTGCCCGCGCTATATCGCCCGCATGGTGAAAAACGTCACCATCGGCCCGTCCCCTGACTGGATGAAGGAGCGGATCCGCAACGCTGGCATGCGCCCGATCAACAACATCGTGGATATCACCAACTACGTCATGCTGGAGTACGGCCAGCCGATGCACGCCTTCGACTTCAGCTGTGTGGATAACGGCGAGATTCGTGTGCGCCGCGCCCGGGAAGGGGAGAGCATCCGCACCCTCGATGGCACCGAGCGCCAGCTCTCTACCAATATGCTCTGCATCTGCGACACCGAGAAGCCCGTCTGCGTCGCTGGCGTCATGGGCGGCGAGAACAGCGAAATCGTGGGCGATACGGCCATGGTGCTCTTTGAGTGCGCCAACTTCAACGGCCCCTCCGTTCGCCGCACGGCCACCGCGCTGGGCATGCGCACCGACGCCTCCTCCCGCTATGAGAAGGGCCTCGACCCGGAAAACACCGCCAAGGCGGTGGAGCGCGCCTGCGAGCTCATTGAGCTGCTGGGCTGCGGCGAGGTCGTAGACGGCGTGATCGACGTCTATCCCGGCAAGAAGGCGCAGACCACCGTCAAGCTGGAGCCGGAGAAGATCAACGCCCTGCTGGGCACCGACATCGACGAGGGGACCATGCGCAAGATCCTGCTGGACCTGGGCTTCACCCTGGACGGCGACACGATCTATGTGCCCTCCTGGCGCGGCGACGTGGAGCACTACTCCGATATCGCCGAGGAAGTGGCCCGCTTCTACGGTTATAACGAGATCCCGACCCGCTTCACCGGTGGCATCGCCACCTGCGGCGGCTTCAGCCCCTATCAGCTCTGTGAGCGCCAGGTGGGCCAGACCTGCCGGAGCCTGGGCCTGGACGAGATCATCACCTATTCCTTCATCAGCCCCAACTATTACGACAAGATCCGCATGCCGAAGGACGATCCGCGGCGCGACAGCCTGAAGATCCTCAACCCCCTGGGTGAGGACACCTCCATCATGCGCACCACGATCCTGCCCTCCATGCTGGAGATCCTGAGCCGCAACTACAACTACCGCAACAAGAGCGCGGCGCTGTATGAGATCGGCCGCGTGTACAACAAGCGCGCCGACGGCCTGGCGGATGAGCCGCGCATGGTCTCCATCGGCGCCTACGGGATGGAGATGGATTTCTTCGTGCTCAAGGGCTGGGTGGAAGCGCTGCTGAAAGATCTGGGGACCAAACGCCCCCACTTCGAGCAGGAGAGAAACAATCCCTCCTATCACCCCGGGCGTTGCGCCAAGGTCTATGTGGGCGAGGAACTGGTCGGTGTTCTGGGCCAGATCCATCCCGCGGTGGCCGCCAATTACGGCGTGGACGCGGAGTTCTATTGCGCTGAGCTGAGCTTTGAGACCCTCTTCGCCGTGAAGGGCGCCCTCCCGGTCTATAAGCCTCTGCCGCGTTTCCCGGCCGTCACGCGCGACATCGCGGTGGTCTGCCGCGCCGACATCCCGGTGGGCGATATGACCGAGCATATCCTTTCCAGCGGCGGCAAGTACCTGGTGGATTGCGTGCCCTTTGACGTCTACATGGGGCATCACATCACCGAGGGCATGAAGTCGGTGGCCTTCTCCCTGTCCATGCGCGCGGAGGACCAGACCCTGACGGACGAGCACGCCGAGGAGACGGTCAAGCGAGTCCTGAAAGCGCTGAACGAACGCTTCGGCGCGGTCATGCGCTGAGCCTATATTGGTCATAATTCCCCATTTGCCGCGAAGGTTTAAGGAAATTTAATGTTTTTTCCCCCATTTTCGACTTTACTTGCAGGATTTTCCTGCTATAATAGAGGCAGTTATTTGAAGAAAAGGGGGCTGGAGCCATGGAAGACGCAACCAGAAAATTTACAGCGCTGGACAGCAAGGCCGAGATGCGGGAGATCCTGTCGTCTGTGTATAACTCCCTTATGGTGAAGGGCTACAACCCGATTAACCAGATTGTGGGCTATATTCTCTCGGAGGATCCGACCTATATCACCAACTACAACAACGCCCGCACGCTGATCTGCCGGATCGACCGGGATGAGCTGATGCAGGAACTGCTGCGCAACTATCTGGACAAGTAAAGTCTTTCAAGACCGCGTATCAAGAGCCGGAGGCCATGTGGCCTCCGGTTTTCTTATCGAAATCCAGAGATTATGAAACATTTTTCTTTCGAACCGCGTTATTAAGAGTGAAAGCGCTTTCTCCAGAAGAAACAAAAAAAGGACAGTGATAAGCTTGAACGAAAAGGAGCTGCTTCGCCGCCTGCGCAGCGGAGAGACGGAAGCTCTGGAGCGGGTGATGGACCTCTATTCGGCCTACGTCTATGCCATCGTGAAGAATATCATCGACCCGCCGCTTCAGCCCGAGGACTGTGAAGAAGTGGTCTCGGACGTGTTTTTGCAGCTCTGGCACAGCGCCGGGGATGTACAGGCAGGAAAGCTGAAAGCCTGGCTGGCCGCCGTGACGCGAAACCGCGCCAAAGATAAGCTGCGCTCCCTGCACCTGGCCCTGCCGATGGAGGACGAGGCGCTGACGATCGCGGTGGACGGGCCGGAGGAAAAACTGGAGCTGCAGGAGCTGCGGGAACTGACAAGTCGGGCGGTGGATCAACTGCCGGAGCTGGAGCGCAGCATCTTCCGGCGGCATTACTTCTTCTATCAGAAGACGGAGGAGATCGCCGCCGCCATGGGCCTCAAGCCGGCCACCGTGCGCACCAAGCTGGCCCGCGGCCGGGAAAAGCTGAAGGAGTCTCTGCTCCGGGGAGGGTATCGCTGTGAAATGTAAGCTGACATGGGCCGAGCTGGCCGAGGACTGCTTTTCGGAGGAGCTTATGCTGGGCGAAACAGACAAGGCGCGGGATGCGCGCATTAAGGAGACAGTCATGAAACACATACAAGAGGAAAAACGGGGAAGAGGAACAGGCACGCGCCGGGTGATCCGCCTGGTGGCTCTGGTGGCCGTACTGGCGACGCTGTTCACGGTGACGGCCTATGCGACAGGGCTATTCAATCAGAAACTGACCAAGGCCAGCGGCACGGTCAGCGGCACCTGGACCTGGCACAATGAGGACGGTTCGGTGGAGGTGCAGCGGATGAACTATCCGGAGGCGGGCTACATTCTGACGGCCGAGGATACCGGCCTGATCCCCAACAAGATCGAACTGAAGGCCAACTGGCTGCCGAGCCGCACCGAGCAGGTGGGACAGTGGCTGCCGCGGATCTATGACGATGGCGGCTTTGAAGGGCCGGTCCCGTACCAGATCTGTACCCATTACGCGATTCCCGGCTTCACGCTGGTGCTCAACGGCGAATGCAAGATCGTGAAGGAGGAGACCTGGGAGAACTACCAGGTGACGGAGCTCTCGGCGGCCTGGAACCTGGAATACGGCATGGGTGTCCAGAACTTCGTGCTGCTCCGGGATGAGGAGCACGGCTATATCATCTCCGTGGGTGGCGACCAGAGCTTTGAGACTCTGGAGCACATGGCGAAGGAACTGGAGGTGCGTGACACCGGCGTTCCGGTGGACTACGACCCCAATTTCAACATCGGCATCATGAACATCGGCCGAGGATAAAGCAAAACGAGGAGGAGCACTTAGCTCCTCCTCAATTTTTGTATCATGGCCCGAAAACCCAGAGGTGGGTGATGCCGAAGGCCTCCCGGATGAAATAGTTGAGCATGACCATCGGATAGCCCCAGGGGGCGGCAACGCCGGCGGCCCGGACGCCCATGAGCTTTGCCATGGATTTGGCCCGGTAGAGATGATAGGCGCTGGAGACGATAGCCACATTACCGTCCGGTTCATCTCCGCGCTCGCGGATGATGGCAAAGGAGTACTCCAGGTTCTGGGCGGTGGAGGCAGCCTTGTCCTCCAGCAGGATCCGCTCCTCGGCGATCCCATGGCCGCGCAGCCAGTCCCGCATGGCCTCCGCCTCGGTGACGGTCTCGCCGGGGCCCATGCCGCCGGAGACAATCACAAGGCTGTCGGGATAGGTCTCCAGATAGTCCAACGCGCCCTCCAGGCGGCGCACCAGGGTCAGGGAGGGCCGGTCGCCGTAGACCGCCGCGCCGAGAACGACCAGGTAGGGGCGCTCGGCGTCCTTGTCGGTGCGGGCGTTTTTGATGATGGGCACCTCCACGGCACAGAAATAGAGAAGTCCCAGGCAGGTCAGGCCCAGCAGGATCCGCCAGAGGACGAGGGGCAGAAAGCGGTGGGCGACGATCAGCAGGGCGATGAAGGCCAGCGTATAGCCCCAGTAGGCATAGCCCCGCAGGGCAAAGCGCAGCACCAGCGCCGCGGCCAGCAGAGCCCCGGAGGACAGGATCCAGGCTTTTCCTTTTTTCATGAGCTCATCTCCTCCCATTTTTCATACAGTGCCAGGAGCTGGGCGTTCAGCTCCTCTTTTTGTTCGTCGATCTCCATCAGCTTTTGATAGTCGGTGGCGTTTTCCTCGGCCAGCGCCTCCAGCTGGGCAAGCTTTTCCTCCAGCCGGGCGATCTCCCGCTCCGTCTTGGCGATCTGCTTGTCCATGTTGGGCGTGCGGGCTTTCTTTTCCTCTTTCTTGACCGGCGCTTTCTTCTGCTCCGTCTGTCGGAGTAGCTGCTGCCGTTCTTTCCAGGCGCAATAGTCCCGGTAGCCGCCGCGAAAATCGGTGATCTCCCCGTCGCCCAGGGCCCAGATGCGGTCGGCAAACTTTTCGATGAAGTAGCGGTCGTGGGAGACGAAGAGCAGGGTCTGCTCGTAATCGGAGAGGGCGTCCTCCATCCACTCGCGGCTGGCGATGTCCAGATGGTTGGTGGGCTCGTCCAGGATCAGGAAGTTGATGTCGCTGCCCATCAGCATGCAGAGCTTGAGACGGCTGCGCTCTCCGCCGGAGAGAGCGCCCACCGGGGTCAGCACGTCATCCCCGCGGAAACCGAAGGCGGCCAGACGATCCCGCGCCTCCTGGGGCTGGCACTTGGCGTCGTAGAGCATGGTGTCCAGCGCGGAGCGGTTGTCCACCGAAAAGCTCACGCCCCGGTCCGGCGTCTCCTGATTCATGATGAGCTTTAAGAGCGTGGATTTGCCGGTGCCGTTGTCGCCGATGAGGGCGATGCGCTCCCCGCCGGTGACCGTCAGGCTTAGCTCCGAGAAGAGTCGCTTGGGGCCGAAGCTCTTTTCCACATCGGCCAGAACCAGCACCTCGTCGCCGTTGAATTCCCGCTGCTTGAACTTTACGTTTAGCTTCTTCTGCTCGCTGGGCTTCTCGCTCTGGGAGAGCTTTTCAATGCGCTTTTCCATGGAGAAGGCCCGCTTGTGCAGCTTGTCGTTGCCCATGAAGGCCCAGAGGTGCATCTGTTCGGCGGCCCGGGTCAGTTGCTCGATCTTGGCCTGGTCCTTCTCGTACTGCTTGAGCTTCTCCTCAAAGCGGCGCTGCCGCTCCTGAACATAGAAGCTGTAATTGCCGCTGTAGAGCTCGGCCTTGCCGTCGCTGATCTCAATGCAGCGCTGTACGACCTTATCAAGGAAGTAGCGGTCATGGCTGATGGCCAGCACCGTCCCCTTGAAATGCAGTAAGTACTCCTCCAGCCACTCCGTGGCCCGGAGGTCCAGATGGTTGGTGGGCTCGTCCAGGAGGAGGATATCGGTGTCCTCCAGGATGAGGCGGGCCAGGTTGACCCGGGTCTTCTCCCCGCCGGAGAGGGAGGAGAAGAGCTGCCGCCGCTGCTCGGGCGGAATCTGCAGGCCGTTGGCCACCCGGTTGCGGTCCACCTCCATGTTGTAGCCGCCCAGGCGGCGAAAATCGTCCGAGAGGCGGTCGTATTCCCGCAGCAGGGCGGGTGATGTGTCCTCCTCCATGAGCAGTGTCAGCTCGTCCAGACGCTCGCTCATGGCTGTGAGGCGCCTGTGGGCGTCCTTCAGCACATCCTCGGTGGTCCAGTCCTCGGGATAGACCGGGATCTGGGAGATGAGGCCGATGCGGTGTCCTTGGGCGATGGCGACCTGGCCCTCGTCCCGGTCCAGCTCGCCCACAAGGATGCGGAAGAGGGTGGTCTTGCCGCAGCCGTTGTGGCCGAGAATGCCGACCCGCTCCCCGGTGTTCACCGTGAAGCTGAGACCGTCCAGGATGTTTTTGCCCAGCTCAAAGGACTTGACAAGTTCGTTTACGGATACTTCTACCATGGTTCCAATCCTCAATATTTCTGTGAAAGCTCCGCTTCCACAGAAAAAATGATTTAAACGCCTGTTCCTTGCCGCTGACGCGGCAAGGAACAGATGCGAAAAAATCCCATGCGGTGACGCTTTTATGGATCGGGGTGCATCCCTCAATGCATGGGGTATTTATTGACCGCTGCGGTCAGCACGGCCCGGGCGATGGGGGCGGCGTCGGTGATGCCGAAGCCCGCCTGCTCCACCATGACGACAAAGGCGTAGGGATGGGCCGGATCGTTCAGAAAACCGGCAAACCAGGCGTTGCTGCTCCCGTCGCCCCGCTCGGCGGTGCCGGTCTTGGCACAGAGACGCAGACCGGGGAAGCTGTCCTCGCCGCCGTAGTGCTGCACGACCGTATAGTTCATCATCTCCGTCAGGCGCTGGGCGGTCTCGGCGTTCATGAAGCGGGAGAGCTTCGGGGCGGAGCCGTCCAGCAGGAGCCGGGGTTCGCAAAGAACGCCGGAGTTGCCCACGGCGGAGACAAAACGGAGCAGAGAATAGGGGCAGACCAGATCCGTGGACTGGCCGATGCCGGCCCAGCCCAGCTCGGGATCGCCCACGAAGTCGCTGGGGAAGTTCCCGGCGGCGGTGGGGATGCCGCTGAGCTCATGCCTGTCCAGAAAGCCGTATTCCCGGACGTGCTGCAGCAGCGTGTTCTGCCCCACCTTGATGGCGATCTGGGCAAAGGCGATGTTGCAGGAGTTGGCCAGGGCCTGCTCAAAGCTCTGGGTATAGTGGGCGGCCAGGTCCGTGATGGGCACGCCCGCCACCTCATAGCGCCCCTCACAGTAGAAGCTGCGCTCGAAAATATCCGGGATGCTCTCGATGGCGGCGGCCGCGGTCACCAGCTTGAAAACCGAACCGGGGGTAAAGGCGGCGGAGAGACAGCGGTTGATATAGGCGCCCTCCGCCGGAACGGCGTCGGGGTCGGCGGGATCGATGGAGGGCGTGGAGACCATGCACAGCACATCCCCGCTGGTGTAGTCGCAGACCAGCACCGCCGCTTTCCGGCCGTTGATGGCGTTATAGGCCACACGGTTGAGCTCGCTGTCCACGCTGAGGGTCAGGACGCTGGCCTCCGCCTTCGTGGTGCCGGTGAGCAGGCTGAAGCCCTGCATATTGCCCCAGAAGGTGTTGAGAACGCCGCTGCCGCTGCGCCCTTCATAGTCCCCGGTCACGTGATAGTTGGCGATCCGGGTGTAGGAATCGTCGGCGTATTCGCTGCGCTCGCCGTCAAAATAGGCTAGCTTCACGCCGTTGCGGTCGAGAAGGCTGCCGTAAGAGCCGGAATTGACCCGGGAAAAGGCCAGAGCCCAGGAACGGCCCTCGTCGATATAGCGCAGCACATAGACCGTGAGGCCCACGACAATGGCAGCGGCCAGCAGCAACACCGAGACGGCGCGGGTGGTGATCTTTCTCATGCCCGCACCCCCTTGGCATCCGGCTGATAGACCGGGCGGGGCGGGCGATCCTTCATCCGGTCCCCGGGGCGGACGGCAAAGCTGGCGTCGCGCCGGTTGTCCGCGCCCTTGAGGAAGGCCATCAGCATCCAGCAGGAGAGCAGGGAGCTGCCCCCGCGGGAGACAAAGGGAAAGGTCACCCCGGTGAAGGGCAGCAGATCCAGCGAGCCGAAGACGTTCAGCGCCAGCTGGGAGAGCAGCATGCTCATGGTGGCACAGGCGGCGATGGCGTAGTAGGAGGAGCGGCCCTGGCGGGCGCTGCGCACGGCGAAGAGGGCCAGCACCAGCAGGGCCAGCACCATGCAGATGGCGATGATCAGGCCCAGCTCCTCACAGATCATGGCAAAGACCATATCGGTGTTGGCGGCGAAGACGTCCTTGAGCCAGCCAGAACCGGCGCCCTTGCCGAAGAGACCGCCGGAGGCCGCCGCGGAGAGGGCTCGCGTCTGCTGATAGCCGGTGTCGTACATGTCCTCCCAGACGTGGCCCCAGGTGGCAAAGCGGCGGGCGATATAGGGTTTGATGCTGACGGCCAGGAAGCCGGCCAGACCCGCGCCGGTGAGCGCCAGGAACACCGTGGCAATGGAGCCGGAGCGCAGGAAGGAGAGCACCAGAAAGGTGACAAAAAAGACCAGGGCGGTGCCGAAATCGCCGATCAGGGCCAGGGCGACGACGCAGACGGCGGAGAAGGCGATGAAGCTGAAGAGGTTCCGCCGGCGGTAGAGCCGATCCAGCGTGGCGGCGCCCACATAGACATAGGCGACCTTGACCAGCTCCGAGGGCTGGAAGGAGTAGCCGCCGAAGGAGAGCCAGTTGCGCGCACCGAGCACCGCGTCGCTGGCCACCACGTTGACGCCCAGCAGCAGCAGCGCGCAGACCGCGATGGGCAGGCGCATGAGGGCGGTGCGGCGGAGATTGCGCAGCCACCAGCCGCTCAGCAGGAACAGGGCCACGGCGGCGATGGTGAGGATCAGCTGCTTGAGCATGTCCTCCGGCGTGGAGGTGGCCGCCACGGAGAGGCCGAGGGTCGTCAGGTAAAAGGCGAGGATCTCCACCTCAAAGCCCATGCGGCCGATGACGCGCATGGCGTTATAGATGCTCCACTCCAGGACGATCAGCGCGGCGAAGGCAAAGGCGATCATGGGCAGATGCTCCGCTTTGGCGCTGAAGGCGTGCTGCATCAGGAGAAAAAGCTGAAACACGGTGAGTTCAAAGAGTGTGAGTGCGGGGGAGACGCGGCCCGGCACCTGGCGCTTGGCCTCCAGCTTCTGCCGTTTTTCCAGGGGCAGATCCAGAAAGCGCAGGGTGTGCCCGGCGAGGTTCAGCACGTCCCCGTCCTGCAGCAGCACACCGTTGGAGGCCACGGGCAGCCCGTTGACCCAGACGCCGCCGCGGCCGAACACATCGTAGAGAATCCAGTTACCCCGGTCGTTGCGGGTCAGGACGGCCTGGATGCGGCCCATCTTGGGCAGGTCCAGCCGGAGATCCGCCGAGCGGGAGCGGCCCAGGAGGTTTTCCCAGTGGATGATGGGCAGCGTCTCCCGGCCAACGCGCAGGTAGGCCCAGGTCTCGGCCTCGTAGTTCTCGCGCAGCAGGGAACGGATGCATCTGACCAGGATGATAAGAGACAGACCGATCATCACAAAACGCGAGATCGTCAGCAGATAGGATAAAAGATCGGACACGGGAAACGCTCACCTCCATTCAGGAAGAAGATACATAGATAATTATTATACCACGTTTTCGGGACAATTGGCAAGGTTAGGGCTATAGGGAAAGAAAAAGGGGAGTGTAGGTGTTACAATGATGCTTAACAGTAGACCTTACATTAGGAGACGAGGCAAGCTCGTCACCTAATGTAAGGTGAGAAGAAAAAAGAATAGCGAATG
>CACYOR010000038.1 GCA_902775985.1 Oscillospiraceae bacterium | reverse complement strand
CCGCGCTTCATCAGCGCAGTCATTTGTTCGTCATAGTGCAGATATCTTGATCGTCTTGCCATTTGCCTTCCTCCTTCTCATGGCATAAAAAATGACCGACGCCTTTCTTCTCGAAAAGCAATCGGTCTAAAGTAATTGGCATCTGTCTTGCCAACTTCATGTGTAGTTGTGGTTCATTGCCGGAAATTCCGGAAAAAAAACGGAAGCACAATTCGCGCTGGCTTCCGGCTGGTAATTCCTGTTCATTTATTCAGGCACATACAAACTGGAAGTTGTCATTCAGTTGTAGTTACTTCAGTTGCAAAAATCTTGCTGCATAATTCAAAGTATTCATCATAAGATATTTCCTTTCCATTCAATGTATATTTTTCTTCGCCCCCCACATTATCTTCATCAAAATTCATTTCTGCAACTAAATTATCTGCCCCTTCAAATTTTTCCATATGGTATGCTTCATATCCTGTATGCATTCTGTTGCTATACATAATCCATGTGGAGTCATTATAAACAGTATAGGAAAGCACAAGACCATCACCCTCTCCCGCAGCAAATTCATAGACCTTGTTATTGCGCGCATCAAGGTATTTGCCACCATAAGGTCCACAAATAATCAGTTCATTTTCTCCATCATTGTCAAGATCGACTCTTTCACCAATAGAATAGGAATCCCATTCACCAGAATCCATATCTAAGTCGGTAATATAGAATTCCGAATTCTCAGAACTGATTGCGCCTATTGAGCCGTTAATAAACAAATCTAATAATTCTTCTGCTCCAATGGTTTTATCTTCTTCATTTATACTTTCAACTGTCTGCATACTGCTTTCTTGCTGATTTACAGAAGATTCATCTCCTTTTTCTTGTCCACAAGCGACAATATTTAACACTGTCATAAAAACACATACTAATATTGCTATCTTTTTACATCTGTTCGTATACATACCCTCCGATAAATCACTACTAAAATTTTTCGGCAAATTCTGATTTGGCGACTTCCCGGTAAACTGAGATTTGTTACTCTGTCCGCTTCTTATTTTCATCAGTCAAAAAGTAGCGAATAAACATTATCCCCAACAAAATGATAATTGTCTCGAAAACATAAAATAATCCCAGTTCAGCAGTACCAGTTCCAGAAACCCTCAAGCTCATTGTCCTGTATTTCGACTCCGTTCTGGAAATACTTAAAATGATAGGTATCGATTGTAACGCCATTTTCAATTTTGGTAAAAGTTAAGAACGGTGAGCCGGTATATTTCAATTTGTAAATTAATTCGGAATCGTCTACCGTCTGGTTGCTTCCGGGGACTTCTTTTACCCCGCAGATTCCGTATGCATCAATGGGCAAATCACTCGCACAGAATGTTACACAATAGTCCGTCTTTCCCTCTGTTATCTTGGTCCCATTGATCCATCTGCAACCAGAATCTTCACAACTTATCATTCTATAATTACCGAAGATACCTTTTTCAAGGCACGCCAATCCACATGCACCCGGATACTCGTTTTCTTCATACAGAACATACAGCCGATTGTTGATTGCCTGCCTTTCTAAAACATCTGCATTAACTTCATCCGCGAAATGGTATTCATTGATAGCTTTTTCAAGATCAGCGGTGGAATCGACAGAGACACTATATTCATAGTTATACAAACCAACAACACCCACCAGCATAATGACTGCTGACAAAATTGCCCCAACTATTTTACGAACATGGCTCTTGTTGTTTACAAGCAAAATCATATTCTGAGCCATAGCAGTAACTTGTTTTTTAGGGACACTATCTCCAGAAATTCGTTCCGCGCCAAGTAATTCCGCTACATTGATTTCCAAAACTTCACAGATGACAGGAAGCAGTGAATAATCCGGCATGGTCTTGCCTGTTTCCCAACGAGAAACTGATTTCTGGCTTACACCGAGTTTTTCAGCGAGCTGTTCCTGTGTTAATCCCTTCTCTTTGCGAATATCTTTTCATACAAGAACCTCCTTTCGTGTTTACCTGTATTATTATGTCTGAAGGCAATAATGTACAGGACACGAAGTGAGTATTAGTGTTTTAAGCATACAACTACCGAGTTATCGAGATGGAGTATAGCATAATCCTCCGTTTTTCGGAAGATGCTTTATAGTCGCCCTTCCCTGTAAACAAAGGTCACAGTGCCTTCACTCGTAACAAAAACCGTGTTATCCCCATGCCGCAGTTCCAACTCTGGGATCTCCCAGGTTCCGGCGCTGACAGTTTTGTGGAAGGATTCTCCGTCAATCGCCCAGCGCAGCGTGGTCTCTGCTGTTGTTGTGATGACCGGTACTACTGGCATATAGTCATTATGAAGAATGACTGTGCCGCTGCCAGTGATACTCTCGACCGTCTCCGAAATATAGTAGAGGAACGCATCCCCATCTGAGCAGGACAACACAAGCTGCCCTTTGCCCGCAAGCGGATCATAGGTCGAATCGGCTTGAAGCGTTCCAAGCGCATACAGCGTCTGGTCTTCTGTCAGCGTCACCCGGCAAAGCTGCCCGGCAAACTGATTCACGACCGCACTGACGAGCCGGTCAAAGTCAGATCGGTCACCCAGCATGGAAAAGGTCATATCAAATGAGCGCGGCTGATAGGCTACCCGTCCCAGCGCCTCAGTAAATCGTATAGGGGAATTCCTTCCCGGCACCGTGATCGTATTGGACTGCGACTGCGGCGTCGGGAAGTTCACTGTCTCACGCAGCCAGCCGAGGCTGAGCATAGAGACTCCGTTTATGATCACGTCAGGCTTCATAGGCTCAACCTCGCGTTCAGTTTCTGCGTCTGGCCGAGGCCGCTGTCGATGGCGGGCAGCAGCCGTCCGACCAAGGTCCCGTCATCCAGATAGATACCCTTGCCGCTGTTGGCGGCGATGACGGCCAGATATTTCTCAACATTGTGCATGTTCAGCTTGTTATCCAGCATGGCTTCCAGCTGCTTATAGAAACCACTCAAGGGCAGGATCGCCTCCGATCCCGCCTCGCCGCCCGCCATCAGGGCGCTGCCGTTCATGCCGAAAACCGTAGGCTTCGTCATGATGCCGCCTTCTTTATACCAGTCAATGGACAGGTGCGGGACGCTAGGAGGCGAGATGGATAGAGTGCCGGATACCCGGAAATGCGGCAGTTTGATGTGCGGCAGCTGCAGCTTCAGGCCGGAAAAGAAACCGCTGACAGCATTGAGCGCAGAGCGGATCTTGTCCCGGGCCGCTTCGATGGGAGTAACGATCGCGGTCTTGATCCCATTCCAAACGGAGGTGGCGGTACTCTTGATTCCGTTGAACAGATTGGTGGCCGTGCTCTTCACGGATTCAAACGCCGAGGAGACTTTGCTTTTGATTCCGTCCACGACCGTGCTGATTGCCGTTTTGATCCCGTTCCAGATCGTGGCAGCAGTGGTCTTGATCGCCGTGAATACTGTGGTGACCACAGTTTTAACTGCATTGATCTGGGTGGTGACGATAGATACGATCCCGTTCCAGACGCCAGAGAAGAAGGCAACAATACCGTTCCAGATGGTCTCAAAGAAAGATTTGATGCCTGTCCACACGGATTCCCATGTGGTGCCAAACCAGCCGAAAACGACCTCTGCCAGAGATTTCAGCAAATTCAGTGCCGTATCGAACAGGCCGGTGATGGCATCCCAGACGCCAGAGAAGATCTCCTTCACGCCGTCCCAAAGTTGAGACCAGTTCCCGGTAAACAGACCGATGAATACATCCAGCAGCCCGGTGATCACATCGAGCACGGAGCCGAGCACTGTTGAAATCACAGAAAATGCGGCTTCAAAGACCGGCGCGAGGTACTGGCAGAGTCCGTCCCACAGGCTTTTCAATACATCCACAATGGAGCCGAACTCAAATCCGAGCGCATTCAGCCGCTCAACAATCCCCTGGCAGAATGCCTGGATCTTGCTGACGATACCATTCCAGATAGCAGTAATGGCATTGCGGAAGCTCTCGTTGGTGTCCCACAGATGTTTGAAAGCGGCAACCAGCAATGCAATGACCGCGATAACTGCCAGCACAGGTCCGGAGATGCCACCGAGTGCAGCGCCCAGCTTACCAAAGACGCCAGTTCCTGCTTTCACGGCAACACCGAGTTTCTTCACCCCGGTTGCCAGTTTTACGAAGCCCTGCATAGCCGTGCCGACTTTGGAAATGACTGTGCCGAGAATCACAAGCAGCGGTCCAAGGGCAGCAATGATCAGGCCAATGGTCAGGACTGCTTTCCTCTGGCTTTCGCTCATGCCGTTCAGTTTATCTACAAAAGCCTGAATCTTACTGACAATCGCGCGGATGGCAGGCATCAGCATCTCGCCAAAGGATATGGCCAGTTCTTCAAGCTGAGATTTCAGGATTGTCAACTGCCCTGCCAGATTATCCTGCATGGTCTCCGCCATTTGCGCGGCGGTCCCGTCACAGTTTTCGATGGCAGTGCTCAGTTTCTCTATATCTTCCGGAGCAGCGTTCATCAGAGCGAGGAAGCCGGACATGGCGTTTTTGCCGACCAAGGCTTCTGCCGCCTGCGCCCTCTCGGATTCAGAAAGTTGAGAAAAGGCCCCGCGGCAATCCGCCAGAATATCTGACAAATCACGCATCGAGCCGTCTGTATTGGTGGTGGCGATAGTGACTTCGCCCAGAGCTTTTCCGGTGATCTTCACCTCACCGGAAAGGTTGTTCATGATGGTACGGAGTGCCGTACCGGCCTGCGTGCTCTTGATACCTGCATTGGCCATCAGGCCGATCGCTTCTGCCACATCCTCTGCGGAGAAACCGAGTGCGCCAGCAATGGGAGCGCAGTACTTGAAGGTCTCCCCCATCATTGCCACATTGGTGTTGGCATTGCTGCTGGCAGCGGCGAGGATGTCAGCGAAATGAGCAGAGTCCTGGGCCGTCAGGCCAAACGCCGTCAAAGCATCCGTTACGATGTCGGATGTAGTGGCCAGATCTTCACCGGATGCGGCGGCAAGGTTCATAATGCCCTCGATGCCGCCGAGCATGTCCTCTGTCTTCCAACCGGCCATCGCCATGTATTCCATAGCGGATGCCGCCTCGGAGGCAGAGAACTTTGTCTTGGCACCCATCTCGCGGGCTTTATCCCGCAGGGCATCCAGATCCTCCCCCGTCGCACCGGAGATTGCGGCCACCTTGCTCATGCCTGCATCGAAGTCCGCTGCGGTTTTTACGGCAGCCGCGCCGAGACCAGCAACTGCCATAGAGGCGGGCATAATTGCCTGACCGGCATGGGTGACGGAGTCTCCAAAAGCCTCCATCTTCTTGCCAGCCTGGTCGATCTTCGACAGCGCCACACTGGTGGAGGCGGCTTCCTCCTGCAGTCGGCGGAGCTCCTGCTCCGTCTCGATGATCTCGCGCTGCAGGGCATCATATTTATCCTGCCCGAGATCTCCGTTTTCGAGTTGCTGCTTTGCCTGTGCCTGCGCCTGTTTCAGCGTTTCCAGCTTATCTGTGGTGGCACCGATGGCGTCCTTCAGCGCACGCTGCTTCTGAGAAAGAAGCTCTGTATTGGAAGGGTCCAGTTTGAGGAGGCGGTTCACATCCTTCAGCTGGCTCTGGGTATTGCGAATGGTGGTATTAACACTTTTCAGGGCTTTTTCAAGACCGGTGGTATCACCGCCGATCTCAACAGTTATGCCCTTGATGCGTCCAGCCATGATGTTCGCCTCCCTTCATCAGAAATTATCGAAATCCTTCTGCCCAGCGACACGCACGGTATCCTTTTCACCGTACTTGAAGTCGTCGTTCCCCTTTTCCGTCCATATATCCAGGACCATGCCGATGGTCAGGAGATCGAGGTCCGACAGGGACAGCCCGATCTCCAGGCATCGGAGCAGAAAAAGCGGCGTCGTTATTTCGCGTGCGCTGTGATTGTGTTTTTTTTAGATTCGATGTCCGTCACCAGATTCGCGCCCCAGAGCTCAAGGATCTCCGGCAGCACCTGATAGATTGAGAACATCTCAAACTCATCCAGCCACTCCTCAATGGTTCCGGGAATGGTGGGATCAGCATGGAAGGCCATGATATAGGCCACGTTTTCGAAGATCTCCAGATCCTCGATCTGCATTTCTTCACCGTCATCGGTCTTGCCCTTATAGGACTTTTCCAGCTTGGTGAGGTCTTTGAAAATATCTCGTTTGAACTTGATGCGGTAAAGCCGCGGGATCGCGGCGGAGGAACGGAACCGTACCTCCTTGCCGCTGATCACAACAGATTTCTCCTGCATGGCTTAACCCTCCGGCTCCGTCGCAGGCTCAAGCGAAGGCACGTACACCGCGCCATACCAACCGTCATAAGTGGCCTTAGCTGTGGTGTCGCCGGTACGGCTCTTAACCAGGCCATCTTCACGGGGATCAGCGGTCAGGTTGAGGGTCTCCGTGCGCGGCTCAATCGTCTCTTCCTTGGTCTGAGACTCGATGCTCGGCCGGGAGGCAGCGCAGTTGTAAAGAACATGACGGATGCCGTGCTCGTCGCCGTCAAACTCGAACAGCAGCGCAAACTTCACGCTCTCAGTATTGTCGGCTTTCTCCACCAGCACGCCGTTGCTGTCCAGAAGCTCCTTGAGGATCTCCGTACGGAACCACTCAGGAATCAGCGCGATCTCAAGATCACCGGAATAGCCGTTGTTGGCATAGGTACGGAAATACACGATGCCGTCGGCATAGAACGGAGAGCTCTCGCCCTCGGCATCCAGCGAAAGACTGACAGCGCCCGGGATGGCCTTGGGCGTTGCATAGGAATAATTGGTCACGCCGTCCACGACCTCGGTCGTGAGCTTCGCAGCGTGAACGTTTTTCAGGTTGTATTTCACCTTATTGCTCATTGGTTTTTTCCCTCCAACTCGAAAGAATAAAGGACTTCGTAGAGCCGTTCGCTCTCGATCCAGACCTCGGTTTTGTCATAAAAAATGCCGTGCCCATCGAGCACGGTCTCCACCCGGGATTCAGTTTCCGGGTTCTTTTCATCGGTGTACAGCTCAATGTGGACGACATCAACTTTGAAATAGGCCCAGCCGTCAGCAGCGAAGTTGTCGCTGCTTGGGCAGAGAAAGCAGATGAATGGCGGCTCCGGAGACTCGCCTTCTGCAAAATGGTCATAGGCAAATGGGAGACGCATTTCTTCCAGCATAGCGATCAGATTATCCATGTCGCAGCGTCCTCCCAATCTCTGTCTCCAATTCTTCAATGCCGTCCTGCTCGGCGGGCGCGATGTGGACCTTTGCAGCAACCCGGCCGCCGTTGCGCATGGCGTGGCCATGCTCCAACAGATGCGCCAGCATATAGCGCGTCGGCGAGTATACGGTGATCTCCAGCGCGGAGGAGCTTTCCTTCGTGGTCTTGGTCCGCCAGCTTTTTGCATAACGTCCGGTTCGTTCCGGGGCTCCCGCCGTGATCTCTTTCTTTACAGTGTTGGCGGCCTTCTTCACCGCCGCCTTCACTCCGTCCGTGGTGGTGTCGGCATAATTGTCCAGTTCCTGCATGACTGCATCGGCCAGACCGTCAATGCTTACCCTGCGTCCCATAGGATCACCTCTCTGTCAGCTCGGTGTGGAATTTCCGGCTGTTGTGCTTGAAGCCCATCTCATCGATGCTCAGAATGTTGTAGATTCGGCCGCCCAGCAGGACGCGGTACTGCTTGGAGTTCACGGCAGCGGTCTCGGATGAATACCGGACCGTCATATCCAGGCGATCCGCCTCGACAGTATGACCGGCGGTCTCATCCTCGGACGAGGACAGGCCGCTGGTCACTGCCGTTGCCCAGCAGGTGAAATAATCCAGCCAGACGGATTTGTGATTACCGTACTTATCCGTAACAGTATCGTTTTTCTGAATGGTGATCCGCACACGGAGCCCTGCGATGTTCATCACACGACTCCTTCCCGGATTCCGAACAGCAAAGACCTCAGTCTGAGGGTCAGTTCATGATGATCTGCATCCTCGCGGTGTTCGAACATATAGCCAAGCGCATAAAGGATCGCCACTCTCATGGTTTCCCTGACGGAAACGAGAGTGGCATCCTTATCATCATTGTCCACAGCTGCCCACTTTTCATCCGACAGCCGCGCTACATCGGCACATAGCCGTCCTGCGGAAGACAGGAGGATGGCGATCATGGCGTCTTCATCCTCCGTGTCAACCCTGAGATACTGCTTGGCTTCCTCAAGAGAAATCAGCGCCATGACCGTCACCCCCAGTCATCAGGAGCCAGAGGAGGCAGCGCCGGAGCCGAGGGCCATTACCTGCATAGCCTCGGGCAGGATCAGCTTGCCGTCCACACGCTGGGTGCCGATGAAGCCGACCTGATCGGTCACGGCATACAGCTCGTTCAGACGCTTGAGGGTGCGGGCCTTGCGATCGGCGATCCAGTAATAGTTGAAGTCGCCGAAGAGCAGCACCTTCTTGTTTTTGTCAGTGGTGGCGTTGCCGGTGATGGCAGGCATATAGCTGCTGGTGTAGATCGGGCGGCCAAGGATGGTGTCGGGCTTGGCGACATCCAGACCCGGCTTCCAGATGTAGTTGCCGTTCAGGTCCTTCAGCAGCATCAGCTGGAGCAGCAGAGTCTCGTTGCACAGGAAGGAAGCCTTTCTGCGGTACGGGGCTTTCAGGCTGTAATACAGCTTATAGATGTTGTCGAAGTGAACGGTCTGGGCATTGGCAGTGGTGTTGCCTGCAGTCGCCGTCACACTGTTGAGAATGCCGGTGGGCTGGCTGGGAGTGGTCTGCGGATTGGCAGACGGGCCGGTACCGTTGATGAAGGCATCCTCTTCCGCATTGCCGAAACGCACGCCGAAGCGCTGTGCGATATAGGCAGCGATGTCGAAAGCGGAGTCGTTCAGGAGCTCGTTGCTGACCTTGACCATGCAGCCCAGCTTGTACGCGGAAAGCGTCTCCTGGGCGAAAGTCATGTCAGACTCCTGAATGGCAGCGCCCTCTTCGATCCACGAAGCGGAGCCGGTGTCGGTCGCCAGCGGGATGATGCGGGAACCGGAGTTGGTGTGAATGGTGTGGGCCAGGGTACGGAAGATGTTGTTCTCCTCCAGCCCCTGAATGAGCTGGCGCTCAAACTCGTCAGGAACGGTATACCCGCCGTTCTGATCAACGCCTACAGACAGCGCATCGCGTACCTCCATGGAACTGTTGCCGCGCATCATGTTCCAGAAGGCTTCACCATACTCGGCGGTGGCGGTGGGACGGACGTTGGCTTTGCGGCCGGATTTGGGATCGGCGTGCACAGGAGCAGAGGTTGCGGCGGACAGCTTGGCGTCCATCTCCATCTGGTCCTCCAGACGCTGGATCTCGTCACCCAGAGCCTTCACGTCCGAGGCCATCTTGTTGTACTGCTCTACGGCAGAGGCTTCTACCAGGCCGTTGGCATCACGGTGCTCTTCCAGAAACGCCTTGGTCTGCTCCCACAGGGTATTGCGCTTATTGCGCAGTTCGATGATCTTACTCATGATCGTTTTTCCTCCATAAAAAATATTGCCGGAGTCCTCAACGGAGGAACTCCAGCTGGTTTATAAGGATCTGATAGGGCACGGCCCCATCTGCGGTCTTTCCGTCCATGCCGATCGTGGGCATAGCCGGTTCAGGTGCCGGAGGCTCGTCCCCGGCAGTATCGTTTACACGGAGCCTGTTCAGGATGGCCTGATCCATCAGCCTGCCGGAATACATCTGCGCCGTGACAGCCACAGGCTCAGCATTTTCTTCCGGCTCCCCTTCCGGCTCAGGTTCTTTCCCATCAAAGAGAACTTCATCGGCAAAGCCAAGCTCCACAGCCTTCTTCGCGTTCATCCAGGTCTCATTGCTCATCAGCTCTGCGATCTTGTTATGACGCAGGCCGGTCTTGGCGCTGTAGGCGTTGATAATGCTCTCTTTCACTTCATTCAGCGTTTCGATCGCCTTTTCCATGTCCTTCGTGTTGCCCATAGCGATGGTGGAAGGATCGTGGATCATCAAAAGCGCTGTCGGAGACATCAGCACCTTGCTGCCCGCCATCGCGATCACCGATGCCGCTGACGCTGCAATGGACGCGATCTTCACAGTGACCGCACCTTTGTATTCCTTCAGCATGGTATAGATCTCGGCGGCAGCAAACACGTTGCCTCCCGGCGAATTGATCCAGACCGTGACGTCGCCTTCCTCGGCTTCCAGTTCATCCCGGAAATCCTGCGGCGTAATCTCCGTGCCCCAGAAGCTCTCATTATCGATCGGGCCTTCCAGCCGGAGTACTCGGCCTCCGCCGTCGTCACGAATCCAGTTCCAGAACTTATTCATATCGTTCTCCTATCCGGTAAGTTCACGATCTGTGAAGTTACCCATCATTTCATTGGTTTTTGCAAACTCCCCGAAACAAGAAAGAGCATACTTGTCGTATGCCCTCGCCGCTTCCTCTCTGCTGTCAAAAGAGCCAATGTGGATGTGCCTGCCGTCCGAAGTGATCTCGGCACGCCACTTGTTTCTGTCACTGGCCCAATACACACCTTTGAGTCCGCACTTATTATTCTTTTGGGTTTGGATGTTCCGCGCGTTCCCGGCATAATCCGTGAGACGCATGTTCCTTCTGCGGCAGTTGTTCTTGTTCCCGTCAATATGATCGACCAGCATTCCCGCTGGCGGATTCATAATCAGCCGGTGCAGCGTGATATGACTGTTCCGTTTCCCGCAGGATGCGGAAAAGTAACCCTCTCTGGTTTTCACCCAGCGGTATCTGCTGACCACAGGGTAATCCTGTATATCGATCAGAAAAGAATTCCCATTCGGAAGCAGGCACTCTGCATAGCCGGGATAAAAGCAATAATGCCCGTAATTGCACGCGCCGCAGGTCAGCCGCCCTTTCAAAAGGTCAGAGGCCGGAAGGTCAACTTCCCGGCCGCAGGAGCACCGGCAATGCCATGTGGAACCGCCGTTTGCACACTTCCTGTACAGCCGCGCGACAGTCAGCTCTCCAAACTGGCAGCCGGTCAGGTCTTGAAAGTCACCCATCGCCGTCACCTCTTCTTTGGCTGCTGCTCTGTTGGAATGCGGTCCTTCCCTGCATCCTGCAGCTTGACATAGCCGCCGTTCAGGTAATAGTCATCGCCGCCCTTTTCAGGCGGGATCAGGTCCAGATTCTCCAGACGCCTGCAGTCATTGGGAGAAAGAAAGCCGTTGCTGATGCCGGTTGCATAGCCCTGCATACGGGATGCGTAGTCGCCGCGGAGAAGGCCGTCCACATTGAACTTCGGGAAATACGTGTCCTGCTCGGCTTCCAGCAAAAGGTCTTTCATGATCGCCTGCTCGAACCGGACCAGCCACGGTGTCAGCGTATGGACCACAAAATCGATGCTCTGATGCTCGATGTTCGAAAAAGTGGCGTGCTCCAGATCCTGCACCATATGCGGCGGCACCCGGAAGATCCTGCAGATCTCGTTCACGCCGAATTGACGTGTGGACAGGAACTGGCTGTCTTCCGGCGGCAGGGAGATTGCTTTATACTGCATTCCCTCCTCCAGCACAGCAACCTTATGCGCGTTGCCGGGACCGCCGTATACTTGTGACCAGTTTTCCCGGATACGTTCCGGATTCTTCAGGACGCCGGGGTGTTCCAGCACGCCAGACGGCTGTGCACCGTTTTTGAAAAATGCGCTGCCGTATTTCTCGACCGCGATCGTTGTGCCGAGGGAATTCTTCATCATGGCAATCGGCGAGAAGCCGACCAGCCCGTTAAAGCCTAGCCCTGGCACATGAAAAATCTCGTCCCGCCGGAACAAGATGTCCTTGTTCTGCTCACCAGGGACCTCATCCGTATAGGCGTGATAGATATAGTAGATATCGCCCTTTTCATTACGGTCCACCTCTACGTTCTCCGGCAGCAGCGGGTACAGACCGAGGATGGTATTTTTTCCATCTCTCACGATCTGTGCATACGCATTTCCGTATAGCAGCAGGTGGGTCATTAGGGTCTCCCGGAAGGAGAAACTCGTCATCTCGGGATTCGGCTGGCGGTACAGGAGCTTATACAGTGGATGGTCCACAGCACGCTCTTTGCCGTTCCCGGTTTTATCCGAGTATTTGAACAGGTGCAGCGGAAGCCCAGCGATCGTCTCCGCAAGGAGGCGCACGCAAGCATAGACTGTGGCGATCTGCATGGCAGATTTTTCATCCACCCGCTCCCCTGCATCAGACTTGCCGAAAATAAAGGTCTGGCCGGAATCGCGGACATTATCCTGTATCTCCGGTGCCTTGGGAGCATCCCTCGGTCTGGGATGCGGCGTTGTCGCCATAAAGCTGTCGAAGAACCCCATTGTATTCCCCCTTAAAAAACACACAGGCCGCGTTCATCGTAAACGCTGCCCGGATTCTGATTGAGGATCGCACGGCCCATCGCCATAATCAGGGCAACGATGCCGTCGATCTTCTCTATTGATTTTGCTTTTGTTGGCTTGATATTCCCTGCCGGGTCCTGGTCGACCACGACATTCGATGCCATCCAGCGCAGGACCGGATTACCGCCGTGGATCAGTTTCCCTTCCAGCATGATCTTATAGAACTCTTTGCTGGCCGGAGACATGTCCTTGTACCCCTGCCCGAAGGGAACCATCGTCAGGCCCTCGTCGATCAGGTTTTGCACCAGCATTGTGGCGTTCCATCGGTCGTAGGCGATCTCAAGCACATGGTACTTTTCACAGGTCTCCTCAATAAACGCCTGCAGGAAGCGATAGTCTACGACGTTGCCCTCTGTCGTGATCAGGTACCCATTTGCGACCCAGGTATCATAAAGCACATGATCCCGCGCCACTCGCTGCGGGAGGGTGTCCTCCGGCAGAAAGAAGTACGGGACCACGATGTATTTTTCTGTATCGTCCCGCGGCGGGAACAGCAGCACAAAGGCTGTCAGGTCGGAGGTGCTGGAGAGGTCGAGCCCTGCATAGCAGTCTCTCCCCTTCAGCGATTCCAGGTCAATCGTGGCATTGCCTTTATCGAAAACATGCTCCGGTATCCAGGCGACTGCCGATGACACCCACATGTTCAAACGGAGCTGTTTAAAGACATTCAGCTCGGCCGGATTCTCCAGCGCATTCTGGTAGTCTTCCCGGAAGCGCTCCAGCGAGATCGTCGCACCGAGGGACGGGTTGGCTTTGTACCAGTTCTTCTCGTCATGCCAGTCATCTTCATCCGACAGCCCGTAGATAGCCGGGTAAAACGACGGGTCATGCCTGGTCCCCTTCATGATGTCGATGGCCTTGGTATGCAGCTCATAGCAGATGGAATCCTTGTTGTTTCCCGCCGTCGTGATGCTGATAAACAGCGGCTGCGTTCGCGCGGAGCCGGAGTACTTCGTCAGAACATCGTAGAGCTTTCGATCCTTCTGTGCATGGATCTCGTCAAAGATCAGGCCGGAGATATTCAGGCCGTGCTTGCTGCCGGTTTCTGCCGACAGCACCTGATAGAACCCTTCCGGGTTATATGACACGATGCGCTTGATGGAGCCATTAACCTTGGAGCGCCGCATCAATTCTGGGCTGGCGCGGACCATCTTTTCTGCTTCCTTGTACACGATGCTCGCCTGGTTACGATCACAGGCTGCCGAATACACCTCCGGAGATGCCTCTCCGTCAGCATAAAGCAGGTACAGGGCCAGCGCCGAGCTCAGGGTACTCTTTCCGTTTTTCTTCGCAATCTCGATATACGCATTCCGAAACTGCCGGTAACCGTCCTCCCCGATAATGCCGAAAATGTCTCGGACGATCTGTTCCTCCCATGGCAGCAGCATGATCCGCTGGCCCTGCCACTTTCCTGTCGTATGTTTCAGGCACTGGATGAAGTTGACCGCATGATCCGCTTTGCGCTTATCATAATGAGAGGTCGGCAGCATCAGGGATGTTGGTTTGTACTTATATGCCATCAGATCACACCCGCCAGAATCATGTCCATTTCAGACGCCTGATCCTGCGCGGCGTTCCCGGCAATAATCCTGCTTCGAGCAGAAGGCGTCAGGCCAAACTCGGCTGCGGCCTGCAGCATGATCTTCTGATTTGCATGGGAGATCGTCACCTGCGGCACCTGCTGCCAGAAGCCGTTCTTTGTTTTCACGATGCTGCCATGCTGAGAGATGAACTCTTCAGCCTCTTTCCACCGGGCGTATGCCTGACAGTATGCAGCAAACGCGGCCATGTCCAGCTCCGTCAGGAGGCCAAGATTATGCATCGGGACGGCAAGACGCTCCCATTCGGCTTTTGCTTCCTCTTCCAGCCATGCCGGACACTCCGGCAGATTACCCTCCGGGGCAGGCTCATACAGGTTCAATGGCCGCTTTCCGGGATTGCCCTCCAGCACCTTCAGTGCCGTCGGCTTGGGTTTTCTTCCTCTCTGTGCCATTGGTATCACCTCCCGTCTGAGCACAAAAAATGCAGCCCACCGGCTGCTCACAAATCTATCTGTATAACGAGGAACACGGCCTGCTGGCCGTCTCCCCGGTTGTATCCTTTTTCTTATCCGCGCTTGACTTCCACCAGCCATTCGGCTTCCGGGTGGCTCTCGCCGGTGGCCTTCTCGAGGACCAGGTGATCTTCGTCGATGTAGCAAAGGTGGTTTCCGACCTTAATGAACCGGGCGTCTTCGTAGCCTGCGAAGTCCGTGCGGTAAACGCTGGCGTTCCGGCTCTCGCCGTCGTAGCTCTTGCCGTCCCAGCCGTTGAAGGTGAAGCGTACCTTTTCGCGGGTCTTGGTGAAGTGGGCTTCGAAATCTTCGCGGGTGATCGCGGTGTTGTAGTCGATCAGGTTGAGGTCGTTTCTGAGTCTGTAAATGTTCTTCATGGTGGTGTTCTCCCTTCGTTTTGTTGTCCTATATATCCCTCTAAAAGTGATAAATAGCAAGTCAATTCTGCCGATTATGGAGGAATAATATACACAAAATGTTCAGGGAGAAGCTGTTTAGAATGTACAAGAGAAAGGCCCCTTTCGGAGCCTGCCGGTCGTGCCCGGCTTAGAGGCTGAAGCGGATGCCCTGCACTTCGTAGGGCTCTTCCTCGCCCCAGCGGTTTTCCTGCCGGGTAATGGTGCATAGCCCTTCCAGCCTGCAGCCCTCAGCGGCGAACCGGTGAAGGTTATCCATGACCGCCGTGCTCTGGTTGGTGTAAACAAAGCTGGAGAATCCCGCCTCCCGAAGGGCTTCGACAAAGTCGTGGACCTCGCCTTCCCAAAGGAAGTCGTCCATCTCGATCTCATCCTCGCTGCGGCTCAGGCTGGATTTCCAAGCCCGGAATGCCTTGCTGATGCCCTGGCTGAAGGGGAACTTCGCAGCGGCGTCCTCTTTGTACCAAGCTTTGAGCTCTTCGCTGTCCCAGCCAAGGGTGTCGATAATCTGCTTTTTGCGGGCCTGACGCTCAGCTCTGGCTGCTTCGTACTCGCAGCCGATCCGGTAAAGGTTATCGAAGTAGGTGTTGGTGGTGTTCATCATGGTGATGGCCTCCTGAAAAAGTGTAGTTTGCCTTTCGGCATGTACATATATCACTCTGAAAGGCCATAATAGCAAGTTATATCGACACCATAATCTGCACAAATATAGGCACGGGAAGCTGGTACAAATAGACGAGAAAAAAGCAGGCCCCATGCCTGCGCCATAACGAGGAACACAGCCTCCCGGCTGCATTCCCTCGGTGTTCTGTTGAATCAGCCCCGGCCGACGTTCGCCTTGACCTTGTTGGCCCGCTCCATCGTCTGCCGCAGCAGTCCCCGGATCTCCTTCATGGCCTCCACATCGTCCGGCGTTGCTCCGACCGGATCGTACCGGATCTGCTCAAGGGCATCGTAAATGTCCGCTGCGGTGGAAAGCACATCGTCCGTCAGGGTGTAAACCCGCTCTTCAATCTGGTTCATGCTCAATCCTCCGTGTGGGCCATCGCCCAAGCCATCGCGTGTCCATCGTCTTCAAAGGCAACCTCGCTGGCGGATCT
The DNA here is from genome assembly GCA_902775985.1 of Oscillospiraceae bacterium. Classification (GTDB taxonomy): domain Bacteria; phylum Bacillota; class Clostridia; order Oscillospirales; family Oscillospiraceae; genus Limivicinus. The sequence goes on along the minus strand of CACYOR010000038.1, from coordinate 4,422 downwards.
CAGCCCGATCGTGCCTTCGCAGGAAAGGTCGTCGTCCAGGTGCTCGTAAACCGCGCCGAAGTAGCAGGGCTTGTTCTTCCCGTTGTAGTAATACCCGGCCAGGAGCACCTTGTCTCCGAAGTCCAGGACCTTGCTCCACCGGCACTCCAGATCCTCCGCGGTGGTGGGGTTCGGAAGTCTGTAGGTTCTCATCGCGTCGTTGATTGTCATGGCGTTTGCCTCCTTTGTTTTGGTGACCTATATATCCCTCTAAACCGAGATATTATCAAGTCAATTCGGAAGCATAATATGTACAAAGATCAGCGCCGTGAACTGTTCAGAATGTACGACCAAGAGAGCCTTCCGGCTCCTTGGTTTTTTATTTCTGTTTTACAGCTTCCGGACCGTGTCCACCTGCCAGATCACGTTCAGGCCGGACCCGTTATCCCAAGCCATCATCAGGCTGCCGATGTCATCCACCCCGAGGACGGTGCCGAGGGTACCGGGCGGCGGAGCCTGCTCATCGTCCATGCAGATCAGCTCTACGCGGGTACCCTTTGGGTAGGTTTCCCGGAGCCGTTTCAGCTCTGCCCTTGAGATCCCCTTCACGCCTTTTCCTCCTCGCCCGCCGCCGCAGCCTTGGCCGCATCGCGTTTGGCCTTCTGCGACGCGCTGAAGGCGTCTGCCGCGGCTTTGTTGGGGAATGCCGCGTTACCGGAGAGCCGCTTCAGAAGGATCGCACGCTGGGCCTTGCTTTCGTTGCCCTTAAAGCCCATGCGGAGGAGCCAGACGCGGAAGGAAAACTTCTCGCTCTCGACTTCCTTCTCATAGCTGGTCACCCGCTTGGCCTGCTTCGCCATCGCACAAAGGGCTGCGATAAAGGCCATGTAAGCCTGTATCTCTTCCGGCTCGGGCAGGGTGTCCCACCAAGGGAAGCAAACCCGGTCGTCCTTCACCTCAATGGTGAGGCGGTCCGCTGCCAGCGCTTTCTGCGTCAGGCGGGCCTTGCTGTCCACCAGCTTCTGCAGCCGGTCCAGGCTGTCCTGATCGAAGCCGTCCAGCGGGAGGCTGATCTCCAGCCCTTCCTCTTCAGCGGCCTCGGTGCTCTCCTCGGCGGCCGGGGTGGCTTCCGGGGTGTTCCGGAGATCCGGTTCTTCTTCCGGCTCAAAGCCCGCCGCTTTGATCTCTTCGTAGACCTTGAGGAGCGTGCCGTTCTCGACCGTGTCGTCCCAGCTCAGGCCGCCGGTCTTATCCACCGTGAAGCCGCCGATGCGGTAAGCCATCGTCGGAACGCCTTCGTAGTTGCCTTTCTCGCCGGTGGCGTGGGTGATGATGCTGACGAGTCTCTTGCGTTCGCTTCCGGTAACGTTGAAATTGATGTTCATGGGGTGCCTCCTAAAAATGTAATGTCCGCGGGGTTCTCCCCTTCGGCATGTTCATATTCGCTCTACTCTGCCTATATAGCAAGTTAATTCGGAGGCATAATGTAGACAAAGATTCACAGCTATTATTGTTCATAATACAGCAGTTTATGCCGCGTTTTTGACCGCTTCCGCATATGAAATCTTCTGCCCGTCCCGGATCAAGAAAATCTGTTCATCGCTGCCGACCTGGGCCAGATACCGATTGACGATCACATCCGCATACTTCGGGTCCAGCTCAACCGTATAGCAGATCCGCTTCAGCTGGTCCGCCGCGATGAGGGTGCTGCCGGAGCCTCCGAAGGGATCCAGCACAATGCAGTTGCTCATGGAGCTGTTCTTGATCGGATAGGCGATCAGGTTAACAGGCTTCATCGTCGGATGCAGATCGTTCTTCTTGGGTTTATCATATTCCCACACAGTGGTCTGCTTTCGGTCCGCATACCACTGATGCCTGCCGCCCTTCTTCCAGCCAAAGAGCACAGGCTCGTGCAGCCATTGGTACGGGCTCCGGCCCAGGACCAGACTGTTCTTTTTCCATATGCAGCAGCCTGAAAGATAAAAGCCAGCCTCTTCGAATGCTCTCCGAAAGGCCAGCCCATGCGAGTCTGAGTGAAAAACATAAATGGACGCGTCGTCCATCATGTTCTGCTCCATATTGACATATGCGGCAAAGAGGAATTTCTCAAACTGCTCCTCTGCCATTTTATCATTTTTGATCTTCCCGGCAGAACCTTCATAATCCACATTGTAAGGCGGATCGGTCACCACCAGATTGGCTTTTCTCCCGGCCATCAGCAGATCGTAGGTTTCCGGCAGCGTGCTGTCGCCGCAGACGAGACGGTGCTCACCGAGCAGCCACAGGTCCCCTTCCCGGGTGACGGTCGGCTGCTGCAGCTGGGCTTCGATATCGAACTCATCCTCCACGATCTCTTTGTCGTGAACGGAATTCATGAGCTGCTCGATCTCCGGAGGATCAAAGCCGGTGAAGGTCACATCGAAATCCGAATCCTGCAGTTCTGCAATAAGGTCGGCAAGAAGCTCCTTGTTCCATTCGCCGGTGATCTTGTTCAGCGCAATGTTCAGGGCACGCTCTTTGGTTTTATCGATATCGATCACGATGCAGTCGATCTCGCTGTAGCCCAGGTCCTTCAGCACGGTCACACGCTGGTGGCCGCCGATTATGGTCATGTCGCTGTTTACGATGACCGGCTCACAGTATCCGAATTCCTCGATGCTGCGCTTGATCTTCTCATATTCTTTATCGCCGGGTTTCAGGGCCTTCCTCGGGTTGTACGAAGCTGGCACCAGATCCGCGATCATGATTTTTCTTAGGTCCATGGATGTACTCCTTTGGGTATAAAAATAGCGGCCCATGTCAGAGTCGCCTTATTGTGCACGACGGGCTTTTATGGTACAATCATCCCGACAAATCGGTATTTCACGAGGTACGGCAATATGCTTGAAAGAATGGGAGAATTCTTCGATGCCCGGCTGAACGGGTATGAGGAACACCAACTGAAAACCATTGCTTCGGCGGAGGAGTTCTACCCCTTTACAGCAGACTGCCTTCCGAAGGTGCCTGGTTCGCGGATCCTGGAAATCTGCACTACGTCTTTGATACGGGTTGCGGCGGCATAGGACCGAGGGCTCGTTTTTCGGGCAAAAAGGGCTCGAACGAGCCCTCCTGTGAAGTCGGGTATGGACCCGACTATATTTTTTACCAAAATAATTGACAAGTCAACATTTTAGACGTATACTTGACAAGTCAACGAGTTTTAAATAGGAGGATGTTTATGGATCAGGCGGGGAGATACATATCCGTATTGATGAGGCAACTGAATTTATTCTTCAGCCATGAATTGTCCGAGGTGGAAATTACAGCATCAGAGTTGATGTATCTTTCACAGCTATATAGAGCGGATGGACTTACGCAGGAAGAGATGTCGATGGAGATCTCAGTAGATAAGGCTGCTACCACACGAACGATACAGGGCATGGAGAAGAAGGGGCTGATCCGAAGAGAGGCGCATGAGGAAGATCGCCGCTCCAAGCGTGTATATCTCACTGACAAATCAAAGAAACTCGAACCACATATCCGTGAACTTCAGCAGAGGTGGGTCAGCAGAGTCCGAGGTGGAGGTTTTCGCCGGACAATTAAGACTGATGGCAAACAGAGCCAGAGAAATCAATGCATAGGAGGCATTGTGATGGATATGAAGCAAGCGATGAAGGAACGGCACATGGTGCGCAAATATACTGATCAGCCAATCCCGGAGGATATCGTAGAAAAACTGAATGCGCGGGTGAGGGAAAACAATGAGCGGTATGGTCTGTCCATCAGATTGATGACCAATGACGGCAGTGCTGTTCCCGGCGTGATCAAGCTGATCCTTGCTAAGGGGGTTAACAATTACTTTATTATGGCTGGCCCTGATAGCGCTGATGAACTATGCGGTTACTGCGGTGCTGATCTGATGCTCTATGCGCAGATGCTTGGTCTGAATACATGGTGGGTTGGCGGTACCTATAACAGGAAAGGAGCACAGGAGAAATCCGAGGGTGCAAAGCCGGTAGGAATCATCGCTGTCGGCTACGGTCAGACGCAGGGTGTTCCGCATAAAACCAAGACGGCCGAACAGGTCAGTTCATACGCTGGAGAAGCACCACAGTGGTTTAAGGACGGCATTGAGGCGGCACTCTTAGCCCCTACCGCACTGGCAAAGCAGGCATTCACCATCCGCGGAACAGAAAACAGGGTATCCATCTCCTGTGATAACGGCATTTTTACCGGCGTGGATACCGGTCTCGTGAAATATCACTTTGAACTTGGAGCGGGCAAGGATTGTTTTGAATGGGTGTAATTCTAATGGAGACGCAGTACAGAAGCATTAACGTCATCAATGCAGCTATCATCATACGACCTATAATGTGCCCTGTGCCATAGAGGGCGTTCTCCGAACGGAACACATAACATGCCTTTCCAAAGAGGAATGGCAGTCTGTCAGATAACTTCCAGTTT
>CACYOR010000037.1 GCA_902775985.1 Oscillospiraceae bacterium | reverse complement strand
GGAATTGACTTTATGCTCTACTTTTATTTCTGCTTTATACAAAAATGTTGGGTGTAGCTCGGCCTTCAGCCTCGCTTCCCCAACATTTATTATAGAACCCCTTTTTTGCGTTTATGCAGCTTTCAGATGCTTTTGCCAAAATCTGGGTTCGTTGGAATATTGGGTAGTTCGTTGGATTTGTCCCGGGTATGGATTATTCGTCTTTCTCTTCGTATTCTTCTTCGTATTCTTCTTCGAAGTCTTCTTCCACATCGCTGGCAGGAATATCCAGCTCGTTGACATACTTGCCTCTCGCCATGTTAAGAAGATCCTCGACCTGGTCAAGGGGGCACCTGGTCAGTGCAATCATATAACGAATAAGAGGAACAGCCGGATTCTCAGGATTCTCAGCAAAGCTGGCAAAGATGTCGCCATATTCGCCAAGCTCGATGCCGTTGAACTCGCCGATATTGATCTCATGAACATAATCCCAGAATTCCTTGTCGCTGTCAACTTCCTCAACGAGGCTATCGCGCTATGGCTTTCCGTACAACTGGTGCTCCCCACTGACGGCATCATCCAATACACCCCGGGCGATTTCTATAGCCGACTTGACATCCCGGTTCAGCATAGCCTGATAGAGCTTCAGCCGGTTTTGATACAGACTGCCAATGCCGTAGCGCTTGCAGTAAAGCGTGCAGAAATACAGACAGTGCGAGCGCATGGAATTGAGAAACAGAGGCAGAAACACATTACCGGACAGGACACATTCCTCGTGCAGCAGCTCGTAGGTGGCTTCTGCGGCGGCCTCATTGCTCGCTGCGGTCCGGATCGCGTCAATCATCGGAGCAAGACTGTCCAGTTCCTCCGGCGTAGCCCGTTCAATGACTAAGCGGACGCAGAGAACTTCGTTGGCCAGCCGCATTTCTATGACAGAGCGGACCTCTTCGTCCCGCATGATGCCGCCGTTATAGCGCATCAGCACATTGAAGGTTTCCAAGGTGCCCTTGCGGCGATAGTCCGTGATATACACGCCCTGACGGGATCGTACCTCCACAAACCCCATCTTCTCCAACTCAATCAGCCCCGCCGTGACCACCGGGCGGCTCACGCCCATCAGCGTACACAGTTCCCGCACCGGAGGGAGCTGATCTCCCACCGTCAACTCTCCGGATAAAATCATTCCCTCGATCTTCTGGACGAACAGATCGGTGAGGGACTTTGCCTCTATCTTTTCAAAGCCCATCGTTATGTCTCCTGTTCATGTGATATTACCACAAATATGTTTTCATTATATCATCAAGCTGCCCAAGAGTCAATCGCACAAAATGGGTACTATTCCGAAAATGAAATCGTAGAAAACTTTTTCATTGAGCTTTCTCCGCCGGAAAAGTAGAATAATAGCTAGGGAGTGTGTATGACCAAAACATATTTTTAGGGGAGGGACAAGCATGGCACACAGACCGAATATCCTAAAGCTGGCGACCAAGATCAGCCTGGAAAGCCTGACATACACCGGCATTACCTACAATGACCCCGAGTACAAAATATTAGAGCCCATTGTAGACGACGATATGTGCGAGATCATGATGCATCTGCGTCTGGAGGCCAACCGCACCACGGAGGAGATCGCCAAACGCGCCAAAAAGGACGTGGACTTTACGCGTACTCAGCTCAACAAGCTGCGCGAGGCCGGCGTGATCCGCATTCGCCGGGTGGACGGAAAGGACTGCTGGTATTATCCCATCTGGGTGCCGGGCATCATGGAGGGTATTCTCTCCAACCGGGAACAGTGCGACAAATACCCCGTGCTGGGCGAGTGCTTTGAGGAGTACACCCGTCGCCGCGTGTCCATGCTGGCTCCCTTTATGGACGTGGGTATGAACATGATGCGCGTCATCCCTGTGCAGAGTGCCATCGAGAACAACACCCGCAAGGCCAGCTATGACGAGGTGGCCAAGCTGGTGGAGGACGCCTGGGCGATCTCCGTGGGGCCATGTTCCTGCCGCCGCGCCCGCCGACTCATGGGTGAGGGCTGCGGGCATCTGGAAGAGGACATGTGTATGTACCTCAACGATAACGCCATCAACTATTCCGAGACTGGCGCCCATCGACTGATTTCCAAGGAAGAGGCCTATGAGATTCTCAAGCGTGCCGAACAAAACGGTCTTGTGCATGAGCTGAACGTCGCCCCCGGCTATGAGGACACCACCGCCATCTGCAACTGCTGCGGCTGCTCCTGCTTCGCGCTGCGCATCGCCACTTATTTCCGCGCGCCCGACGCCATCCGCACGAATTATATTGCCAAGGTGGATAAGGACAAGTGTGTTGCCTGCGGCCAGTGCGTGGAAAACTGCCAGCTCAATGCGGTAAAGCTTGGGCAAAAGCTATGTCCCCGCCCGGCCAATGAGCCGCGCCCGGCAGAGACGCCCCGCAATACGCTCTGGACCTCGAAGCGTTACACGCCGGATTACCGCACGGCACGCACGGATGTGATGCCCGAGGGAACGGCACCCTGCAAGGCGGCCTGTCCCGCCCATGTACCGGTGCAGGGCTACATCAAACTGGCCTCCGAGGGACGCTATGCCGAGGCGCTGGAGCTCATCAAGCAGGAGATCCCGTTCCCGGCGGTCTGCGGGCGCATCTGCAACAAGAAGTGCGAAGAGGCCTGCACCCGCGGCGATATGGACGCGCCGGTGGCCATCGACGAGATCAAGAAATACATCGCCGAGCGGGAGCTGAACGCGGATACCCGTTATGTTCCAAAGCTCCTCAATCAGATCGGCAAGCCCTACCCGGAGAAGATCGCCGTGATCGGCGCAGGCCCTGCGGGCTTGAGCTGCGCTTACTATCTGGCGGTCAAGGGCTACCCGGTCACCGTTTTTGAAAAAGAGCAGGTGCTGGGCGGTATGCTCACGCTGGGCATTCCCTCCTTCCGGTTGGAAAAGAGCGTCCTCAACGCCGAAATCGATGTGCTGCGTGAGCTGGGCGTAGAATTTAAGACCGGCGTGGAGGTCGGCAGGAACGTGACGCTCGACGCGCTGCGGCAGGAAGGCTATAAGTCCTTCTATCTGGCTATCGGTGCCTCCAAGGGCGCGAAGCTGAATATCCCCGGGGAGGAGCTTGACGGCGTCTATACCGGCGTGGACTATCTGCGCCATGTCAACCAGGGCGAGCGCCCGGAGATCGGTGATGAGGTTGCAGTCATCGGCGGCGGCAATGTGGCGCTGGATGTGGCGCGTTCCGCTGTCCGTCTCGGCGCGAAGGTGACGGTCTATTACCGCCGCAGCGAGGAAGAGATGCCGGCCGACAAGGACGAGGTCGCGGAGGCGAAAGCCGAAGGGATCGAATTCAGATATCTGGTTGCCCCTGTGGAAATCAGCGGTGAGGGCCGGGTGCAGAGTCTTCGTCTGGAAAAGATGCTGCTGGGCGGAAGAGACGATAAGGGCCGCCGCATTGCGAAGGGCACGGGTGAATACGAAACCGTACCCGTTGCAGCGGTGCTCTCCGCCACCGGGCAGAAGGTGGAATTGGGCGGTATTGGGCTTGTCACGAACAAGCACGGCACCGTGGACGTCGATCCTCTGACCTGTCAGACCACAACACCTGACGTGTTTGCAGGCGGCGATGTGGTCACCGGGCCGAAGTTTGCCATTGATGCGATTGCCGCCGGCAAGGAAGCTGCGGTCTCCATTCACCGTTTTGTCCATGAGGGACAGAGGCTGGATCTGGGCCGTGACCATCGGGACTATGTTGGGTTCGACAAGACCACGGCGATGATCGGCATGGGCGGTTTTGACTGTGCGCCGCGCCAGCACCCGACAGGCGTGGAAGCGGCTGCGGCCAAGACGACCTTTGATGATCTGCGCGTCCCCTTCACCGAGGAACAGTTGAAGACTGAGTGCGCCCGCTGCCTGGGCTGCGGCACGGCGGTGGTGGACGAGTTCATGTGTGTCGGCTGCGGCGTCTGCACCACCAAGTGCCGTTTCGGCGCGATCCGTCTGGAAAAGATCCACGACGCGGACAACCTGGAATACTTCCACACGCTGGGCCGCATCGTGGCCAGCGTTCCCGGCAAGGGGATCAATATCGTAAAAAAGCACATCGGAAAGTACGGTGGGAGCAATGCATGAAATCGGCATCGTCCGTCAGATCCTGCGTACCGTAGAAAGCTTTGCAGAAAAAAACGGCGTTGAGGATATCCGAGAGGTAGTCGTGGACTGCGGCGAGCTGTCACTGGTAATCCCGAAGTATCTGGAGGAGCTCTATCCCGTCGTGGTCAAGGACAGCATTTTGAAGGACTCAAAGCTCGTAATCAATATCGTACCTGGCATGGCCGAGTGCGATGCCTGCGACGAGATCTTCAATGTGGTAGAGCACAAGGGCTATTGCCCCAATTGCGGCAGCTTTGATAAAACTATTCTGAGCGGGAAAGAGTTTGCTATCCGCGAGATTGTGGTACCGGCATAGGGGTTCTTCATTGATTATCTCTGTAAACAATACTGATCCACAACGGCCCCTTCTTTTTCTCAAAAACCCCAGTAATATCAAGCTTTTCAGCGTTTTAAGGCCGATCTCGGAAGCTCCCGGGACCGGCCTTTTTTGCTTTTATGAGGTTTTTGTGGGTGATACGTTGAACCCGGGTTCGTTGGATTTTACCCGGGTTCGTTGGTTTTATGGTAGTTCGTTGGATTTATGGGTGTTCGTTGGATTATTGCCCTACATGGCAAATCCCGGTTGGCTACATAATCAAATCTCATGCTAGATTGCTTCTTATTACTTGCTTAACGGTGGACAAATCAGCCTTAGAATTAATTCGATCAAGATCCAAGATTTTGCTTACAGACTTCGTTTTTGAATCAAACATATATATTTTCTCAGTGTCGATGATTCTATCAATTTCATAGTACTAAGTCAAAAAGGAAAGACCGCCTTGTGCGGTCTTTCCTTTTTGACGTTAACATGGGGACTCGAAGGGAGCGGTGATAGGAAACGTGCCGGTGGCACGTTTCCCCCGCGACTCGGCCCGCCCGCAGGCGGGCGAGTCCCCGCTGGAGCACCAGAAAAACAGCCGAACGGCTGCTTCAGACGGTAAGCAAAGTGCCCATAGGAAGTGCTTTCTCACTCCCTATGGGCACTTTGTCTGTTTAAACGGGAAACCGGAACAGGTTTATCCGGTTTTTTTCAGTCTTCCCACTTCCAGTTGGACACTTCCGGCAGATCCTGGCCGTACTGGTGGATGTACTGCTTGTGCTCCACCAGCTTGTCGCTCATCTTCTGATACAGATAAGCGCCGCGGTTGCCCAACTGCGGCAGGTACTTGATCGCCTCCTGCACCAGGTGGAAGCGGTCCACGTCGTTTTGCACACGCACATCGAAGGGCGTGGTGATGGTGCCCTCCTCCTTGTAGCCGCGCACATGCATGAGACGGTTGTTATGGCGGCGATAGGTCAGCTCATGCACCAGGGAGGCATAGCCGTGGAAGTTGAAGATGACGGGCTTATCCTGAGTAAAGAGGATGTCGTATTCCGCATCCGTCAGGCCGTGGGGATGCTCGCTGGCGGGCTGCAGCTTGAAGAGGTCCACCACGTTAATGAAGCGGATCTTCACCTCGGGCAGCTCCTTATTGAGGATGGAAACCGCGGCCAGGGCCTCCAGCGTCGGGGTCTCGCCGGCGCAGGCAAAGACGATGTCCGGCTCCTGGCCCTGATCGTTGCTGGCCCAGTCCCAGATGCCGATGCCCTGGGTGCAGTGCTTGATCGCCTCCGGCATGCTCAGCCACTGGGGGCGGGGGTGCTTGCTGGCGACGATGACGTTCACATAGTTGCGGCTGCGGATGCAGTGGTCAAAGCAGCTGAGCAGGCAGTTGGCATCCGGCGGCAGATACAGGCGGACGACGTCGGCCTTCTTGTTGGCGATGTGATCCATAAAGCCGGGATCCTGGTGGGTGAAGCCGTTGTGGTCCTGCTGCCAGACTGTGGAGCACATGATCAGGTTCAGGGAGGCGATCTCCTCGCGCCAGGGCAGCTGATTGCAGACCTTGAGCCACTTGGCGTGCTGGGCGGCCATGGAGTCGATGATGCGGGCAAAGGCCTCATAGGTGGCGAAGAAGCCGTGGCGGCCGGTGAGCAGATAGCCCTCCAGCCAGCCCTCGCACATATGCTCGGAGAGCATGGAGTCCATGATGCGGCCGTCGGCGGCCAGATGGTCGTCGGTGCCATAGTGTTCGGCGTTCCAGGTGCGGTTTTCCACCTCGAAGACCGCGTTGAGGCGGTTGGAGTTGGTCTCGTCCGGGCCGAAGACGCGGAAGTTGCGGCTGTCGGCGTTGAGGGTGAGGATATCCCGCACGAACTTACCCAGCTCCGTCATGTCCTGGCCTTCCCGCTCGCCGTGCTCGGTGACCTTGAAGGCGTAATCGCGGAAGTCCGGCATGCGCAGATCGCGCAGCAGCAGACCGCCGTTGCCGTGGGGATTGGCGCCGATGCGGGCGTTGCCCTGAGGCGCGAGAGCCGCGATCTCGGGCAGCAGGTGCCCGTCCTCATCGAACAGCTCCTCCGGATGGTAGCTGCGCAGCCAGTCCTCCAGCAGGGCCAGATGCTCCTCGCCCTTCTCCATGGAGATGGGCACCTGGTGGGCCAGGAAGTTGTTCTCGATCCGCTTGCCGTCCACCATCTTCGGGCCGGTCCAGCCCTTGGGGGTGCGCAGCACGATCATCGGCCAGCGGGGGCGGCTGGTATCGCCGGTCTCGCGGGCGTGCTTCTGGATGGCCTGGATGCTCTCGATCACCGTGTCCATCGTCTCGGCCATCAGGCGATGCATGGCCATGGGCTCGTCGCCCTCCACGAAATAGGGCTCCCAGCCGCAGCCGTGGAAGAAGTCCGTGATCTCCTCATGGGACATGCGGGCAAAGAGGGTGGGATTGGCGATCTTGTAGCCGTTGAGGTGCAGGATGGGCAGCACCGCGCCGTCGCTGGCGGGGTTGAGGAACTTGTTGCACTGCCAGGAGGTGGCCAGCGGGCCGGTCTCGGCCTCGCCATCACCCACGGTGACAGCGGCGATCAGGTCGGGGTTATCGAACACCGCGCCGAAGGCGTGGGCAATGCCGTAGCCCAGCTCGCCGCCCTCGTTGATGGAACCCGGCGTCTCGGGCGCGCAGTGGCTGGGCACGCCGCCGGGGAAGGAGAACTGCTTGAAGAGCTTCTGCATGCCGGCCTCATCCTGGGAGATGTTGGGATAGATCTCGCTGTAGGTGCCGTCCATGTAGTCGTTGGCGATGTAGAAGTTGCCGCCGTGGCCGGGGCCGGAGAGAAGGATCAGGTCCAGATCGTAGCGCTTGATGACGCGGTTGAGATGGACAAAGACAAAGTTTTGCCCGGGCACCGTGCCCCAGTGGCCGACGATCTTTTTCTTGATCATATCCAGCGTCAGCGGCTTTTTGAGCAGCGGGTTTTCCAGCAGATAGAGCTGCCCGGCCGAGAGATAGTTGGCCGCGCGGAACCAGGCGTTCATTTTCGTGAGCAGGGCTTCGGTGATCGGCCCCTTTTCCTCGCACAGGGGCTTGGTAATCTGTTCCATAGGCTTCGCTCCTTTAGTTAAATTCTTCCAGTTGTTTCAAGCTGGTACCTTGATTATACGGGCATCGCATCGGCCTGTCAAGGGACTTGCGGCGCTTCACCGGATTTTCTCTTCCCTTTTTCGCTTATTATGGTACAATAAATAAGAAAGTATAAAATTGCGGTTTTGCACCGTAAAGGGGGACTGTCCGTGAAGGCTCACCGAAGCTATACCGATGAAGAACTGCGCTATCTGAAAATGCTCTCCCGCCAGTATCCCACCGTGCGGGAGGCCGGCACCGAGATCATCAACCTCCGGGCGATTTTGAACCTGCCCAAGGGCTGCGAGCACTTTATCTCCGACGTGCACGGGGAATATGAGGCCTTTCTGCACATCCTCAACTCCTGCTCCGGCGTCATCCGGGAGCGGCTGGACCTGCTGTTCAAGACCTCCGTCCCCCGCTCGGAGCTGGATGAGCTGGCCACGCTGATCTATTATCCCGAGGAGAAGCTGGAGGAGCTGCGGCCGCGGATCGACGATCTGGAGGAGTGGTACCGCATCACGCTCCACCGGCTCATCGAGGTCTGCCGCCTGGTGTCCGAGCGCTATTCCCGCTCCAAGGTGCGCAAGGCGCTGCCCGCCGACTACGCCTATGTGATTGAGGAGCTGCTCTACACCCACGGTGAGGAGATCGACAAGCGGGATTACTTCGAAAACATCATCGCCACCATCATCGAGATCGGCCAGGCGCCGGACTTCATCCAGGCCGTCTGCAAGGTCATCAAATGGGCGGCGGTGGACCATCTGCACCTGGTGGGCGATATCTTCGACCGGGGCCCCCGGGCGGACATCATCATGGATTCCCTGCTGCACCACCACAGCGTGGACATCCAGTGGGGCAACCACGACGTGCTCTGGATGGGCGCCGCCTCCGGCAGCCGCACCCTGGTAGCCACAGTGCTCTCCAACTCCATCCACTATAACAATCTGGAGGTGGTGGAGACCGGCTACGGCATCTCCCTGCGGCCCCTGTCCGTGTTCGCCAACGAGGTCTACAGGGACTGCGATGTGAGCCGCTTCGCCGTGAAGCTCACCGGCAATGAGGGCGAGCAGCCCACGGAGAAGGATAAGCTTCTCTCCGCCCGGATGCACAAGGCCATCACCCTCATTCTCTTCAAGCTGGAGGGGCAGAAGATCCTGCGCCATCCGGAATATCACATGGAGGACCGGCTGCTGCTGGACAAAATCGACTACGAGAACAAGTGCATCACTATCGGCGGCGTGACCTACGCCCTGGAGGACACGGACTTCCCCACGGTGGACCCGGCCGACCCCTACGCCCTCACGCCGGAGGAGGAGCGGGTCATCGACGAGCTGACCTCCTCCTTCCAGCACAGCGAAAAGCTCCAGAAGCACGTGCGCTTTCTCTACTCCCGGGGCAGCCTCTACAAGATCTACAACGGCAATCTCCTCTTCCACGGCTGCATCCCCCTGGACAGGGACGGCAATCTCCTCTCCTTCTGCCTCGACGGCACCGAGCGCAAGGGCCGGGATCTGCTCGACGCCATCGACACCCAGGCCCGCCAGGCCTATTACTACAAGCCCGGCACGCCCGAGCGGAAGCTGGGCATGGATCTGCTGTGGTTCCTCTGGGCCGGGCGCAACAGCCCCATCTTCGGCCGGGACCGCATGACCACCTTTGAGCGCCGCTTCATCGCCGACGAGAGCGCCTGGGCCGAGCCGAAAAACGCCTATTATACCCTGTACGAGGATCCGGCCGTCTGCGATTTCATCCTGAAGGAATTCGGGCTGGAGGGGCCCCACTGCCATATCATCAACGGCCACGTCCCCGTCAAGGCCCGCAAGGGCGAGAGCCCCATCAAGGGCGGCGGCAAGCTGATCGTCATCGACGGCGGCTTCTGCAAGGCCTATCAGCCCACCTCCGGCATCGCGGGCTATACCCTGATCCACAACTCCCACTCCTACCGCATCGTCGCCCACCAGCCCTTCGCTGGCCGGGAAAAGGCCATCCGGGAAAACTTCGATATCTCCTCCTCCACGGAGATCTTCGAGCGCATGGAGACGAGGCGGAAGATCGCGGAAACCGACCTCGGCCGGGAGATCGAAGAGCGCATCGCCGATCTGCGTCTGCTGCTGGACGCCTATCGGGACGGCGTGGTCACCGAGGATCACCGGGAGCACCGGGACGCAAGCTTTTAGGCCATTGCGAAACTCGTTTCGCAATTGAGTTACTTCAACACCAAAGGAGGAACACGGATGAACACCAAACGACTGTCCCTCTGCCTGCTGCTGTGCCTGGTGCTGCTGGTCGGGCTCTGCGCCTCCGCCGCGGCCGAAGCGGAGACGATCAAGCTCTACGGCAGGGACTACCCCCTGGACGCGGAGAGCGTGGATCTGCGCTCCATGGGCTCCGGCGAGGGCGAGGCCAACGCCGCCATGCTGGCCCTGCTGCCAGAGCTTAAAACCGTGGAGCTGGGCGAGGAGCGGGAGGGCGGCCCGGACTGGGAGGACATCCTGGCTCTGCGGCAGGCCGCGCCCCAGGCGGAGTTTCACTATGCCTTTACGCTCTACGGCAAGGACTTCAGCCTCGAGGACACGGAGATGGATCTCAACCACATCCCCATCCACGACGGGGGCGAGCTGGTCAAGCGCGTGCTGCGCTGCATGCCCCGTCTGAGCTGGCTCTGCATGGACAGCTGCGAGGTCTCCAACACCGACATGGCCGCCATCCGGGACGAGTTTCCCCAGGTGGAGGTGGTCTGGCGCATCTGGTTCGGCTGGTGCTACAGCGTGCGCACCAATGTGGAAAAGATCCTCGCCTCCAACCCGGGCTATCTGTTCAGCGAGGAGCTGGACGAGGAGATCTGCTACTGCTCCAAGCTCAAATACCTGGATCTGGGCCACAACGTCACCCTGCGGGACGCGGAGTTTCTGCGCGGCACGCCGGAGATGGAGGTGCTGATCCTCGCCATCACCCACCTGAAGGATCTGAGCCCGCTGGCCGAGTGCCCGAAGCTGGAATATCTGGAGATCTTCCAGACCGAGATCAGCGACCTCAGCCCCCTCAAGGATCTGAAAAATCTGCGCCATCTGAACATGGGCTCCTGCCCCTATCTGCGGGACATGACCCCGATCATGGATCTGGAGCTGGAGCGGCTCTACATCGGCGCGGGCTCCAAGATCCCCCAGGAGCAGATCGACGAATACAAGCAGCGCCATCCCGACTGCTTTGTGGACGACTACTCCTATGACAGCTCCCTGGGCGAATGGCGCTACACCGCACGCTACGACGACGATCCCGACTATATGGCCAAGGACTATTACCGTCCCAACTATCACCCGCGCTATGCCCTTCTGGTGCAGCAGTTTGGCTACAAGGGCCCCGATTACAGCGATTACAGCTACTCCTGGCTGGACCCGAATATCTGAGCACAACAGCCCTCCCCCTGCTTGACGCACTCCGGGAGGGCTGATATAATTTCTACATTGTCTATGTCGCAATTACAGGAAGAAAGGGGTCCACATCTATGGACGTTAAGCTCTCCACCATGATCACCAAGCCGGATTTCCAGGCGGAATTCCTCTCCGGCATTCTCACGGCCAACGCCACCCCCGGCATCATCACTTTCGCCGGCGGCAACCCCAATGCCGAGTCCTTCCCGGTCGAGGCCATGGACGCCGCGGCCAACAAGGTCTTGAAGGAAAACGGCGTGATGGCGCTGCAGTACAGCGGCACCCAGGGCTATCTGCCCCTGCGCAAGTACATCGCCGAGCGCTATAAGAAGATGGATCTGGACTTTGATCCCTCGGAGATCATCATCACCAACGGCTCCCAGCAGGCGCTGGATCTGTTCTCCGCCGTGATGATCGACCCGGGCGACAAGGTGCTGGTGGAAAATCCCACCTATCTGGCCGCGCTGCAGACCTTCCATCTCTACGATCCCGAGATCGTGCCCGTGGACCTGCATGAGGACGGCATCGACGTACAGCAGCTGGAGGCCGCCCTCAAAGAGCACAAGCCCCAGTTCATGTATCTGATCCCTGATTTCCAGAACCCCACGGGCCTGACCTATTCCGAGCAAGTGCGCGAGAAGGCCGCCGCCGTCTTCAAAAACAGCAACTGCATCGTTCTGGAGGATAACCCCTATCGGGAGCTGCGCTTTGCCGGCCAGTCCGGGCACAGCTTTGCCTGGTATCTGGGCGAGCAGTGCTGCCTGCTGGGCACCTTCTCCAAGATCGTCTCCCCCGGCATGCGCATCGGCTGGATCGCCTGCAAGCAGAAGAAGATCCTGGAAAAAATGCTCACCTACAAGGCCACCATGGACCTGCACACCAACATGTTCGGCCAGATGGTGCTGACCCAGTTCCTGCTGGACAACGACCTGGACGAGCACATTGAAAAGACCCGCCTGCTCTACAAGCAGAAGGCCGAGTACATGATCGCCTGCATCGAGAAGTATCTGCCCGCGGGCGTCAGCTGCACCCATCCCGAGGGCGGCATGTTCCTCTGGGTCACGCTGCCGGAGGGCATCAAGGGCGTGGACATCCAGCGCGCCGCTATCAAAAAGGGCCTGGCCGTCTGCGCGGGCGACCCCTTCTATGAATACGAGCGCAACGTGCCCCACCTGCGCCTGAACTTCTCCAACGGCTCGGATGAGGTGATCGACCGGGGCATCCACATCCTGGGCGATGTGATGCACGAGCTGCTGGCCCGATAAGGCGGCAGGATATGGCGGAGAAGAAGATCGCCGAGGCCCGGTTCTCCGATACCGGCTACAGCTATACGCTCTCGCTCATCAGCGGCAAGTACAAGCCCATCATCCTCTACTGTCTGATGGAATACGAGCCGGTACGCTTCAACGAGATGCAGCGCTATCTCGGCCGGATCGCGGACAAGACGCTGAGCGCGAGTTTAAAGGAGCTGGAGGCCGACGGCCTGATCCACCGGGAGATGTACCCCGAGATCCCGCCCCGGGTGGAATACACCCTGACCGAGCGGGGCCACTCGCTGGTCGCAGTGCTGGACAAGCTCTGCGACTGGGGCATGGAAAACCGGCCCTGACATACGCAAAGACGGACAAGGCTTTCCCCTTGTCCGTCTTTTTAGCGTTTTGCTCAGAGAAACAGCTCGTCGATGGCGTAGAGCGCGGCCTTGCCCGCCATGAAGATCTTGCCGCCCTCCCGGCGGCAGTAGAGCGTGCCGCCGCGCCGGGAGGCCTGGTAGGCCACCAGCTCGTTCTTGCCCAGCAGATCCGCCCAGTAGGGGATGATGTGGCGCAGGTGCCACTTCTCCCCCTCTTTGACGGTAAAGGCGGTCTCGGAGAAATTGTTCTCCCGGGTGATGTCCATCATCAAGTCCTCGGGCAGCCATTGCTCCAGCACGCAGACCGCGGCCTGATTGCCGTGAAAGACCCGGTCGGTAAAGGCGTCGACGATATACTGTTTCATGCATTTCCTCCTCGTTTTTTCGTAGGAAAAGAATAACGTACAACGAAAAAACCATCAAGTCTTTTTACGTATCAGCCCATATAAAAAATCACCGCCGCGCAGCGCACGGCGGTGATTTTTTATATGGGCCGGAGAACCGAACTGGCTTCTCTTACTTGCTGGCGACAGCGTCCTTGAGGGCCTTGCCGACCTTGAAGGAAGCAACGCGGGAAGCGGGGATGGTGATCTCTTCCTTGGTCTGGGGGTTGCGGCCGACGCGGGCAGCGCGCTCCTTGACCTCGAAAGCACCAAAGCCGACCAGGGAGACCTTGTCACCGTTCACGAGGGACTCGGTGATGGTGTCGAAAGCGGCGTTAACGGCCTTCTCGCTGTCCTTGCGGGACAGACCGGACTTCTCTGCAACAGCAGCGATGAGTTCAGCTTTATTCATGATTCATTCCTCCTAAATATTGGCACAGGGCCTTGTGAGAACAAGTCATCTTCCAGTATGGTCAGATTTCTCAATCTCTATGCGATTCATACGCAACGGGTGACATATTAACACAATGACCCGCTCAAATCAAGTACTTTTTTGCATTTTCCTTTGATTTTCGGGGTTTTTCGCTCACTGCATCCGCAGGAGCCCCGCGATCTTGTCTCCGCCCGGGATCAGGGCCATGTCCTCCTTCGTGATCATGCGCATCGTGATCGTCAGGATCAGGTAGACGGCCACGGCCAGCACGATCGCCAGGAACATGCAGACGAGGGTGTGCAGCCGCCCGTGGATCGGCAGCAGATAGTCCAGCACGCCATAGCTGCCCCAGGCCGCCGCGCCCATGAGGGCCGAGCCGACGACCGGCTTGAGCAGGATGGTATTCAGCTTGGGCCGATAGCTCAGGGTCCGGCAGAGGAAGACATAGTCCAGCACCGCCATCACGCAGTAGCTGGCCAGGGTCCCGATGGGCGCGCCGTGGATGTTGATGGAGCGCTGGGCCACCAGGAACCAGTTGACGGCGATCTTCACCAGGCCCCCGAGGATGAGCGTCATCATGGTGAGCTTTTCTTTCCCCGAGGCCTGGAGGATGGCGTTTTCCATCAGCACCAGGCAGACGAAGAAGGAGGCGATGCCCATGACGGCCAGCAGCCTGGGGCCGGAGAGATGACTGCCCGGGTAGAGGACGTGCATGATCGGTTCGGCCAGCACGGCCAGGCCCACGCCCATGGGCACGGCGATCACGGCGGAGATGCGCATGGAGTCCTCCGACACCTTTGCCGCGCTGCGCCGGTCCTTCCGGGCGATGGCGCCGGAGATGGCCGGGACGATGGAGATGGTCAGCGGGGTGATGAAGGCGGCGGGGAGATTAAAAAGGGTCTGGGCCTTGCCGTAGACGCCGTAGAGCACCTTGGCCTCCCGATAGCTGAAGCCGGCGGCGCTCTGGAGCCGGTTCATGCAGAGCTTGGAGTCGACGCTATTCAAAATAGCGAGGATGCAGGCGCCGAAGGCGATGGGCACGCCGATGCGGAAGATGTCCTTCAAGATCTTCAGCGCCGGGTCCACCAGCACATCGTCATCGGGAACGTCGTCCAGCGAGCGTCCGCCGGTGTAGGGGGCGGCAAGCCGGTCGTAGTTGCGGCGCTTGTAGAACACCATGTACAGCAGGGAGATCGTGGAGCCGATGGAGACGCCAAAGATCGCGCCGGCCGAGCCCAGGGGCAGCGCCCGGGGGTCGCCGTGGAAGCGGCGCATGACCAGGATCGCGATCACCAGGCCGGAGACGACCTTGAAGAAGACCTCCAGCACCTCGTCCACCGTGGTGGGCAGCATGTTGCCGTTGCCCTGGCAGTAGCCCCGGTAGGCCGAGACCATACACACCAGCAGAATCGCCGGCGCCATGGCGCGCACGCTGGGCCCCGCGTCGGGGTTCTCCAGGTACACGGCCGCCAGCCAGTTGGGGAAAAAGAGCAGGATCGCGCCGAAGATCAGGCCCAGCACCGTAAAGCTCAGCAGTGCCACGCGGAAGGTCTTCTCCTCCTGTTTGGCACGGCCGTGGGCGTCGGCCTCGGCCACCAGGCGCGAGAGCGCCACCGGCAGGCCCGCCGTCGCCAGGGTAAAGAAGATGTTATAAATGCTGTAGGCGCCCATGAACATGGAGTAACCCTCGTCCCCGAGGATGTTGCCGAGCGGGATCTTATAGAAGAAGCCGAGCACCTTCATAATGATCACGCCCAACGTCAGGATCGCGGCGCCGTGCAGATAATTCTGGCCCTTGTGTTCCGCCATGATTTTCCTCCCGGAAAGGAATTCGCCCGTGCGGGTTAGAAAAGCCCGCAACATGGTGAGTATATAGTATACACGCGAAAGAGCGGAAAAGCAAGCAAAAGCCGGGGCCATGCCGGCTTCCCCCGCTGCCACAGCGGCGAAAAAAATCCCTTTTCCTGTTGACGCTGGAAGCGGAAAAGGGTAAAATAAATTGTTTCATAAAAAAACGCCTGTAACCGGTGCGCGAAGGAGGCTGCGATGGCGGCATTTACGATCCGGGACGCCAAGCGTCTCTCCCATGCCTACATTCTCTCCTCCCCCGACCGGGAGGCCTGCCTGGCCCTGGCCGAGGAGATCGCCGCGGCCGCCGTCTGCCAGCGGGAAACGGACGCCCCCTGCGGGCAGTGCCGCGCCTGCCGCAAGGCCCGCAGCGGGAATCACCCCGACATCATCCACATCCGCCGTCAGACCGACAGCAAGGGCCAGCCCCGGCGGGAGCTGCTGGTGGAGCAGATCCGCCAGATGGCGGCGGACGCCTATGTGCTGCCCAACGAGGCCGCCCGGAAGGTCTACATCGTGGACGATGCGGACAAGATGAACCCGGCCGCCCAGAACGCGGCGCTCAAAACCCTGGAGGAGCCGCCGGCCGGCGTGATCTTCCTGCTGTGCGTGGAGAACGCGGGATTGCTGCTGCCCACGGTGCGCTCCCGCTGTGTGGAGCTGCGCACCAACGGCGAGGCCGCCGAGGAGGACGAGGGCGCGGTCAAGCTGGCCCGGAGCTTTCTGAAGCTGGTCGCCCGGGGGGATGAGGCGGAGCTCTGCCGCTGGTGCATCCAGAATGACCGGCTGGACAAAGGCGAGGCCACCGCGTTTTTTGACAGTCTCAGCCAGCAGCTGGGGGCCATGCTCTGCGATCAGGCAGACAACCTCGGTCTGGAGCGCGGGCGGCTCTGGGCACTCCGCAAACTGGCAGAGACGTGCAGCGCCTGGCTGCAGGTGAACGTAGGAATCAGACAAGTATTCGGTCTGCTGGCGGTGGACGCCCTGGCAGGCCACGGAAACAGAGGATAGAACCTTGCTTGAAGTAGTCAGTATCAAATTCAAAAACCGGGGCAAGAGCTATTATTTTGCCCCCAACTCCCTGGACATCAAGACCGGGGACAAGGTGATCGTGGAGACCTCCAAGGGTCTGGAGATCGCCGACTGCAGCTATGGCAACCACATGGTGGAGGAGACGAGCGTCGTGCAGCCCCTGCGCCCGGTGGCCCGGGTGGCCACGGCGGACGATCTGCGCATTGAAGCGCTCAACAAAAAGCGGGAAAAAGAGGCCTTCGAGATCTGCAAAAAGAAGATCGCCGAGCACGGGCTGGAGATGAAGCTGGTGGACGTGGAGTGCAACTTTGAGGGCAACAAGACCACTTTCTTCTTCACCGCCGACGGCCGCGTGGACTTCCGCGACCTGGTGAAGGATCTGGCCGGCGTCTTCCGCAACCGCATCGAGCTGAGACAGATCGGCGTGCGGGACGAAGCCAAGATGATCGGGGGCCTGGGCATCTGCGGCCGACCCTACTGCTGCAACCAGTTTTTGGAGGACTTCCAGCCGGTGTCCACCAAGATGGCCAAGGTGCAGTCCCTCTCCCTCAACCCCACGAAGATCTCCGGCAGCTGCGGCCGCTTGATGTGCTGCCTGCGCTATGAACAGGCCGCCTATGAGGATCTGGTGAAGAAGGTGCCCAAGCAGGGCGCCTTCGTGGAGACCAAGGACGGTTACGGCACGGCCGTGCAGGTCAACCTCCTGCGCCAGACCGTGAAGGTGCGCCTGGACGGCGACAACGACGATACCCTCAAGCTCTTCAAATCCAACGAGCTGGCCGCCGTGCCTGGCGGACGGCCAAAGGAGGGCGAGCCCTATCCCTCGGTGCTCCACTATGTGCCGGAGGAAGAGGAGAGCGTCGAGGAGGAGCCGGCGGACGTATGGGCCGCCCCGGTCCTCGTGGTGCCCGAGCCGGTGAGCCCGGCGCCGGAGACGGGAAGCGAGGAGAGCGGCGAGGGCAAAAAGCCCCGGCGCCGCCACCGCGGCGGACGCGGCCGGAACAAGACCGAGGGCGAGGCGAAGAGCGCCGAAAACACCCAGTCCCAGCGCAAGGGCGGCGACAAGCCCCGGGAGGAGAAGAGGACCGCTCCCGGCAAAACCGGGGAGAAGAGCGGCAAGAAGCCCAACGCCCAGAACAAGGCCGTCGTCAAGCCGGTAAAGGTGGAGCCCAAGGCGGAGGAGAACGCCAAGAGCGGCGAGCAGCCGCACCGCTCCAACCGCCGTCGGCACTACCGCAAGCCCCGCCCCAAACAGGGCGGCGAGAGCTAAAAAAAACAGAGGCAGGAGCCATACGGCTCCTGCCTCAGTCTGTCAAAAAACCACCCAAACGCCCTCGTTTCTGGTACAATAGGAGCGGGGGTGTTGTCATGGATGAATGGAAAAAAGACGCACGGCGTGATGT
>CACYOR010000036.1 GCA_902775985.1 Oscillospiraceae bacterium | reverse complement strand
CGTGCCAGACCGTACTTGCGCCTTCAGGCGCTGCTAGTAAACAAGGGCTATGCCCGAAAATGAAAAACCACCCGCTAGGCGGGTGGATGATTATTCTATTGACAAAATTCAAAAGGGGATGTATAGTTACATACAAAATAAATCTCGCATAATATAAATTTAGCGAGATTTTAGATGCCAAAGGAGACAGCACCATGAATCTTGACCAAATCAACGACGCTCCCGATATTCTCATGGAGTTTCTTGAATACCACTCAACTGTTCGCGGTCATTCGGATCGGACAGTTGCCGGTTATTATCTGGATCTGAAAATTCTGTTTCGTTTTTTAAAACGCAGACGTCATCTCGTTTCGCTCAACGTTCCTTTTAATGAAATCGACATTACGGATATCGATATTGATTTTATCAAGTCCATTAAGATCGAAGAATTGTACCGATACCAATCGTTTTCACCGGAACGTATGAATTCCAGCAATGCACTGTCGGCTGCCAGTCGCTGCCGTCGTACTTCCTCGGTCAAATCCTTTTTTAATTACCTGACAACAAAACGCCATTTGCTGGATTTCAATGTTTGTCAAGAACTTGACATGCCGAAGCGTCAAGCGTCTTTGCCGCGTTATCTGGAAGAAAGCGAATGCGAACGCCTGCTGGCAGCTTGCGATGGTCCTTATGAGTTGCGCGACTATTGCATTTTGATGCTGTTCTTATCCTGCGGCTTGCGAGTGTCAGAGCTTGTTTCTCTCAATATAACGGACATTTATGAAGATCATTTGCGTGTCCTGGGTAAAGGTAATAAAGAAAGAGTTGTGTATTTCGCAGACGGCTGCCGAGAAGCGCTCGACGATTATCTTGCTGTCAGAAATGTTGAAAATGTGAAAGATTCTGACAAAAACGCCCTCTTTATCAGCCAAAAAAATTGCAGATTTGGCGTTCGCGGTGTTCAGCAAATGCTGGAAAAGAAACTTCTTATGGCTGGCTTGGATCCCAGCCGCTATTCACCCCATAAGCTTCGTCACACGGCGGCAACCTTAATGCTGAAAAACGGCGTTGATACACGTGCCCTTCAGGAGGTGCTTGGCCACAGCAACTTAAATACTACACAGATCTACACCCATCTGGATAACGCAGCGCTGCATGAGGCCGCCATGGCAAACCCGATCGGGAGAAAGTACAAATCAGAAATTGATGACTAATACTGCTTATAATTTCAATAAAGTCCTGAAATCTTTCTGATTTCAGGACTTTTAAATAGTCATGCATTCTTTTTCCCCAGAACGGCCGCGATCGCTTCTCCGATTGTCTTTACCGGGATCAACTGTAGACCGTCAAATCGCTTGATCTCGTCTCGGTTGTGAACCGGAATCACACAGCGTTTAAAGCCGAGCCGTGAGATTTCGGAGAGCCTTTGATTCAGCACGCTCACACTGCGGATCTCACCGGAGAGGCCCACCTCCCCTATCGCCGCCAAATCCATGCCAAGGGGCCGATCCAGGAAGCTTGAGGCTATGGCCAATACAGTGGCCAGATCAGCCGCCGGTTCATCCAGTTCCAGGCCACCGATTACATTGATATAGGTATCGCAGTTTCCAACCGGCATCCCACCGCGCTTTTCCAGAACTGCCAACAGCATGGCTGTGCGGTTATAATCGATGCCGTTGCTGCGACGGGAGGCGTTGTACCCGGATGGGCTGACCAACGCCTGAACTTCCGCAAGGAGCGGACGTGTTCCCTCCATCACACAGGCGACGCAGGTTCCCGGGCTGTTTTCCGGTCGCCCGGATAGAAGCATTTCCGAGGGGTTCTCCACACAGCGCAGGCCGTTTTCTTCCATTTCAAAGACGCCGATTTCATTGGTAGAACCAAAACGATTCTTCACAGCGCGGAGAATACGGAAACTGGTGTTGCGTTCTCCTTCAAAATACAGGACGCAATCAACCATGTGTTCAAGCACTTTTGGGCCTGCAATACTCCCCTCTTTGTTGATATGACCGACAACAAAGACCGTCATACCTTTTTCTTTTGTCGCCCGCATAAGGCGCATGGTACACTCGCGCACCTGACTGATACTGCCGGGGGCCGAGCTAACCTCTCCGTCCGACATGGTTTGAATGGAGTCAATGATGACAATATCCGACCGAAGCTCCTCCATGGCAGCGAGCACATTGTCGATATCCGTTTCCGCTAACACATAGAGTTCCTCATTTTCCACACGCAGGCGGTTTGCGCGCAGCTTTAATTGCCGCTCACTCTCTTCACCTGTCACATACAGGATGCTGCGTTCCGCGGCCATGCCGCACATCTGGAGGAGCAAGGTGGATTTACCAATCCCTGGCGCACCGCCGACCAGATTCAGTGAGCCGACAACAGCGCCTCCGCCCAGCACGCGGTCAAATTCTGAAATCCCCGTCTGAAAGCGAATCTCCGCACTGGAGTCCAATTCGGAGATTTTTTTCGGACGCTGGAGAATACTGCTCCTGGTTACCCCAGAGGTGTAACGAGAAGGCTTTGCGTCCAGCTTCAGCTCCTGGAGAGTATTCCAGGCACCACAGGAGGGGCATTTCCCCGACCAGTTGGCGGTTTCATTTCCGCATTCGGTGCAGCAGAAAATGGTTTTTTGTTTGTTTGCCATATGTATCTCTTCCCTATGTATAGTTTTTACTTCCTTGATAGCCGAGATAGGCATGGAAAAGCACCAGAGATAAAGAGGTTTGATATCCATCGTCTTCCAGATTCTTCAGATCTGTCAGGTTGGAAAGAAAGCCGCATTCCACCAGAATGGCCGGACAACGGACATGAGAGGTGATATACAGCTTTTCGGGCGCGGGCTCTGCCAGCCGTCGGTTATCTGGCTGGAGATAAGAGACGAGCTCGGCATGCGTTTTCTCACCCAATGCCCGGCTGCTTTCTCCGGCAGCATATAAAACCTGGGCGCCGGAAGGCTGACTGGTCGGAAAATAATTCTGATGAATGCTGATCAGCACCCCGTGAGGCACAGCATTGATCAGTTCCGTGCGATAGACCAGATCTTCATGCTCACTGTAGGACGCAAGATCGGTGCGGCTGCTGTCGTCGTTTCGGGTCATAACTGTACGGACCCCGAAAAACTCGGCCAAGGTCTGCAGTTTTTGAGAGATGGAGAGGTTGATATCGCTCTCTTTGGTGCCGTTAAACGCGATGGCACCGCCATCGATCCCTCCATGACCAGGATCAATCACCAGACATTCGTGCGCATTCCCCACATCCGCCTGCACAGTACTGAGCCTCTGCGCAGTGCTCACAAGCAAAAATGCGGCAAAACCGAGAGCCACAAGAAGACAGAAATCCAGAACCTTTCCCAACTTGAACGAATAGAACATGGAACCCCCGATCTGTTAACGTCATTATATCCATTTCTCTATTTCAAGTCAATCCGAAGGCGTTTACAGCAAAATGCAGATCAGTCCTCCACTCCCCTCGTTAATAATGCGCTGGAGTGTGATTTGCAGTTTGTTTTTCGCATTATCCGGCAGGGCCTGTATCTTTGCGGCCAGCCCCTCCTCTGCGATATCGTTCAGGGATTTCCCGAAAATATTGGATTCCCAGATGCGGTTCACATCGCCGTCAAAGCCTTGCAGGAGAAAATTTATGATGTCTTCCGACGCGTTCTCCCCGCCGATCGCCGGGCTGACTTCCGTCTCCACATTGGTCATGAACATATGCATGACAGGGGCATTGGCTTTCATCTTCACGGTGTATTTCCCGCCTTGACGGACGATTTGGGGTTCTTCCAGCGTCATCTCCCCTGCATCTGGCATCACCACGCCGTAGCCTGTTGAACGGACGGACTCCAACGCAGAATGCAGCCTGTCATAATCGTTTTTGACTCGGCTCATTTCTGTCAAAACTGAAATCAGATCGCCATCGTTGCGTATGCTGAGACCGGTCTGCTCGCAGATCGTATCATAATAGAGGCTACGCGGCAGCTTGATCTCGATGCGCACGTTCCCCTGCCCAAGATCGCTGCCCTTCAGCGTTACCTCGCTGATCTTTTCATTCTGTGTGAGCTTATTCAATACGGCCTGAGAGTCCTTGATCCGCTCCGCGTCGTCTCCGGCAGACAAAAACTGGGAATACATTTCCTGTTTGAGCGGATCGTCATACGGCAGTGCGTCCAGCCATTCTGGCAGGTAGATTCCAATTGCCTTCAGGGGAAACTCCTGCAGAACGGAACGCATGATTTCGCTCACATCCTCCTCAGAAAGCGCCTGACAGTTTACACGAAGGCAGGTGACATGGTATTCCTCTTCCAAGGTCGAAGCAATCTGACGCGCTGTATCAGCCTCAGGATCGACACAATTGAGCAGAACAACAAAGGGTTTCCCAATGCTTTTCAGTTCCTGGATCACTCTCTTTTCCGCGTTGAGATAATTTTCACGCGGAATATCACAGATGCTCCCATCAGTTGTGACGACAATGCCGATGGTAGAGTGTTCGGCAATGACTTTGTATGTTCCCTTCTCGGCTGCGTCCGTCAGGCTTACCTCGTGGTCAAACCAGGGCGTTGTGACCATTCGTTCCGAACCGTCTTCAAACTGTCCTGTTGCGCCGTCCACCATGTATCCAACGCAGTCCACCAGCCGAACCGAGAGCGCGGTATCCGGATCAATGGCAATGCTAACAGCGTCTTCCGGAACAAATTTCGGCTCGGCGGTCATAATCGTTCGTCCGGAGCCGCTCTGCGGTAATTCATCTTTGGCCCGTTCTCGCATATAGCTGTTCTCAATCTGCGGGATGACAAGCGTCTCCATAAAGCGTTTGATAAAGGTCGATTTCCCGGTGCGAACCGGGCCAACGACGCCAAGCAGGAACGCCCCATTCGTACGCACAGCGATATCATGATAGATGTTTGTATCGGTCATAGCAAAAGCCTCCGCTCTCCTAAACTCGTTTGTTCGAGTGTATGAGAGACGGAGGCTTGTTATGCCCTGACTAAAAGAACGAGATAATCGCGTGATGCCGATGGGAAACCATAATGTCTAAGTCCGGAAACTCTCCTCTCAGGTAGTCTGCCAAAACCGGAATAACGGGATTTTCTGTGCTGAAATGATCCGCATCAATCAGGTTCACCCCCAAACAGGCGGCGTCCTGAAACTGATGGTATTTGATATCCGCGGTAACATAGGTATCACAGCCCTTTTTCCACGCGTCAACAAGGCTGTCCGCGCCGGCCCCACCCATGACCGCAAGATGCTTCACCGGTCTGCCGGCATCATAGTAGCGCAGTCCATTCGCTTTTAATACCGTTTTACAGTGCGCCAGGAAGTCTGTAAGCGACATTTCTTTCTGGAGTACGCCGATCCTTCCGCAGCCATCGGCATCGAGTACAGCCTCGCAGGAAGCGCCGAGAAGGCGAATCAGAACGTCGTTGACGCCGCCCTCGGCAATATCCAGATTCGTGTGCATACATACTGCCCCAATTCCTTTTTCAATCAAATGTAAAACACGGGAATCCGGCACAGCGTCGGTAATTGCGTTCAGTTTATGAAAGATAAGGGGATGATGTGAGACAATCAATTCCGCTCCAAGCGCTTCCGCCTCCTCGATGACTTCATCGGTGATGTCCAGCGTGAGAAGGACGCGGTGAATCTCCCGCTTCAGATGCCCGACCAGAAAACCGGAATTGTCAAAATCCATCTGCAAGTCGAGCGGGGCCAAGCGGCAGAGCACGTTATAGACATCCGATATGGTATTCATCTCTCCAACATCTCCTCCAATTGAGTCTGTATTGTCCGCAGAACAGGCAGTCTTCCTCTCCTATCTACGGTCTGTTCAAGGCCGGTGATCATTTTCTGAAATCGCGCCATCTGCTCATGGAGAAGAGCAGAAAACAATGGATGATCCCGCAGCATGGCAAAGGAGCCGGTAAACAGTTCAGCCTCATTCAAAACCGTTTTTTTGCCAAACCTCGCCTTGCACACACTGTAGAGGATACCGCCATCCTCTACCAGGTCTTCCTCCTCAATGCCAAATTCATTATTGATAAGCCAGTAGCGTAGCACCTCGGCCCGGGTCATCGGCTGAAGGAGCAAGGTATAGCGTGGATCATAGCAACACTCGGCTCGATCCAGAATCCCGCATATGGTATCGCCGCCCATACCGGCGATTACAATGGTATCCACCAGTTTGGCTTCATCCGGCGAAATCCCATCGCAGAGGCGAAAGCGAATCCGGTTTGCCAGCCCCGCCTCTTTCGCGGATTTCTGCGCTGCCTGCAAGGGGCCAGGATGGATATCGGAGGCGATCAAGTTCCCAGGGTAGCCACGTTTTGCCAGTTCCACTGGCAAATATCCATGATCGGTCCCTATGTCGGCAAGGCCCAGTCCAACAGGGACATGGGAGGCGATACAAGTCAAACGTTTGTTCATAGCAGTATAAAAAGAAAAGCCGGGGCTTCCGGCTTTTTCAGGTCTCAGACAGTCTGCAGAAACTTCTCAAGATAGACGAGGAACTCGTCAGGATCCACGCCATGAGCAGCACAGGCCTGCTCAATGGTTTCTCCGCTCGCCATCGCGCAGCCGACGCAATGCATCCCGATATCCATAAAGGCCGGCATTGCCTCGGGGCAGTTCTCAACAACATCCGCAATCAGGGTATCCCTTGTGATTTCCATAGATTACACCTCTCTGACGAAAAAGTAAGTGGGGCGCATTGACATGCGCCCCACAGGATTCAGACAACTTAAGCCTGAGCTCTCATCTTAGCGAAGCACTCGCTGCAGTAGACGGGACGGTCGGACTTGGGCTCAAAGGGAACCTTGGCCTCGCCGCCGCAGGCAGCGCAGACAGCGGTAAAGAACTCGCGGGGACCACGGGCGGCGTTCTTGCGAGCGTCGCGGCAGGCCTTGCAGCGCTGGGGCTCGTTCTGGAAGCCGCGCTCTGCATAGAACTCCTGCTCACCGGCGGTGAACACGAACTCGTTGCCACACTCTTTGCAAACTAAGGTCTTGTCTTCGTACATTTTGGAATCCTCTCTTTTGATCGTTGCCATGATCGGCTTGTATTTGCGAACAGCTCATTCACTGTTGTCGCTAAAATTGGGGTTCCGCGCCAGCTTACGCCGAATGCGCTGAACAGCGTTGTCAATCGCCTTTTCGTCTCGTTTCAGATATTGGGCGATCTCCCGATAGGATAGACCGTCCAAATACAGATCCAGAACCTGTTTTTCAAGCTTTGACAGGCATTTTGACAATTCAGCGTAAAGTTCTTCCGTTCTCTCTCTGGCCAGAATCAAATCCTCCGGATTTTGGCGAAGGATCTCAGACATTGCCGATATATGGGCATTGGAATCTTCGGAGAGTTGCTCCAACGACAATCCATCGTTGAGTGGGAGATGCTTCAAACGGGAGGCGGATTTTACGGCTGATAACAGACGCATACGCACGCAGTGCTCGGCAAAGGTTCGAAAACTGGCACCGCCCTTCGGATCAAACTGCCGAATGGCGGAAAGAACGCCGAACATTCCTTCCTGAATCAGATCCTCACTGTCCCCTCCCGCCAGGAATAAAGGGCGGGCACAGCTTCGGACAAGACGCATATAGCGCTCAACAAGCGCCTCTTCCGCCACACGATCACCGGAAGAAGCGGCTGTTTGCAGTTCAGCATCGCTGCATGTTGCGTAATCCATCATAAGCCACATTTAATATTGCCAAAAATACAGTTAGTATTATACAGCAATCTTGTTCAATGTCAATAGATTTCTGCGCAAATTGTAAAAAAGATTGAAATAATTCAGGAAAGAGGCATTTCCTGCTGACCAATATAGGCAATGCCAAGGTGCTCATAGGCCCTGCGGGTCACGCAACGTCCCCGTGGTGTCCGGGTCAAAAACCCCTTCTGAAGGAGGTAGGGCTCATAAACATCCTCAAGCGTGATAGCCTCCTCATTGATCGTGGCCGCCAGAGTTTCCAAGCCAACCGGGCCGCCGCGATAGAGCTCAATGATGCTGCGCAGCATACGCCGGTCAAGAGCGTCAAGGCCAAGCTTATCGACTTCCAGACGGGAGAGCGCGGCATCCGCCACCTCTGCGGTAATAACACCGTCTGATTGAACCTGGGCGAAATCACGTACCCGGCGGAGAAGCCGGTTGGCAATTCGCGGCGTACCGCGGGAGCGAGAGGCAATCTCATATGCGCCGTCCGCCTCAATATCAACGCCCAAGATGCCCGCAGAACGTGTCACAATCCGCTGCAGTTCCTCCGGTGTATACAGCTCCAAGCGGAGAGAAACGCCAAAGCGATCGCGTAGAGGAGCCGTCAGCTGGCCCGAGCGGGTCGTTGCGCCGATCAGCGTAAAATGCGGAAGATCCAGATGGATGGAATTGGCCGAGGGGCCTTTCCCAAGAATAATATCAATTGCATAATCCTCCATTGCCGGATAGAGGATTTCTTCATAAGCGCGGTTCAAACGATGGATTTCATCGACAAACAGGATGTCCCCTTCATTCAGATTGGTAAGCATTGCCACCAGATCCCCCGGCTTTTCAATCGCCGGACCGGAGGTAATGCGCATATTGACCCCCATCTCGTTGGCAATCACAGCCGCCAGAGTAGTTTTACCTAAGCCCGGAGGACCGTGCAGCAGCACATGGTCCAGCGGCTCATTTCTCATTTTGGCCGCGTTAATAAAAATCTCAAGATTTCCTTTCGCCTTTTCCTGCCCAATGTATTCCGTTAAGGTGCGCGGACGAAGCGACCCCTCATTGCTGTCTTCCGGCAGAGAGGAACTGCGGGTGATGATTTCTTCGCTGGTTTCTTCAGAAAAACTGATGCTCATATCCGTCTCCCGTTATTTTATCATCCGCTTGAGAACAGCTTTGATAATCTGCTCGGCATCCATGCTGGAAGTATCCAGCGTCTTCAAAACAGGGGCCACTTCCGAACTGCTGTATCCCAGCACAGCGAGGGCCGTAAGCGCATCGCTCAGGTTGCCGTCCAAAGCCTGCTGTGCAGCGGGGACGGACAGCCCAGGTTCATAGGTCTCCAGCTCTTTTCCAACCTTATCTTTAAGCTCCAGAATCACACGCTGAGCGATCTTCTTCCCGATGCCGGGGGCAACCGTCAGCGCTTTTACATCGTTGTTCATAATGGCCAGAGCCAAGCCTTCCGGCGTGTTATAGGAGAGAATGGAGAGGGCAGCTTTCGGTCCGATACCGGAGACCGACATCAGCATTTCAAAGCAGCGTTTTTCACTCTTGTCCGCAAAGCCAAACAAATCGAAATTTGTTTCGCCGATGGACTCCGCCACAAACAGTTTGGCACGCTCCCCTGCTTTCAGTTTTGAGAGCGTGTTGCTCGTGGCGTTCAGGGCAAATCCAAGTCCGTTGCAATCCAATACCACAAGATTCTGCCCAAACTCCGACACCTTTCCTTCTAAATGGTAGAACATTCGTCTCTATCTCCTTTAAACAAAAGCGAAGTGGAGCTGCGCGCATGGCACAGTGCCAGCGCGACGGCGTCCGCGGCATCATCCGGCCGGGGCGGTGCCGACAGTCCGCAGATTCGCTTGACCATA
This sequence comes from Oscillospiraceae bacterium, assembly GCA_902775985.1. GTDB lineage: Bacteria > Bacillota > Clostridia > Oscillospirales > Oscillospiraceae > Limivicinus. The sequence goes on along the minus strand of CACYOR010000036.1, from coordinate 11,422 downwards.
TCCATGACCTGTGCCTTTTCTGCGCGGCCATAACCCACAACCGCCTGCTTGACCTGCAGGGGCGTGTACTCATAGATTTTTACCCCTGCCGTCTCGCAGGCCAGCAGAATCACGCCCCGCCCATGGGCGACGGCAATACCGGTTGTAATGTTTGTATTGAAAAAAAGCTCTTCAATGGAGACCGCATCCGGCTTGAACAATTCAAGCAGCTGAAGCATGTCCTCATAGATCTGTTTCAGCCGGCTGGCCAGACTGGTATGGGCCGGCGTCGTAATCACACCGCACTGTATCAATTTTTGTTTGTTTTTCTCCGAATCCACAACACCAAAGCCGATGGTAGCGATTCCCGGATCAATACCCAATATACGCATATAATCACATCCAACGTGTATTTTAACATACGGACGCTTTGATAGCAACAAAAAAAGAGCCGGCGCATGTGTGAACAGCACCGGCTCTTTTCAGCATGTCAAGCTCTTGGATGAGAGCGTTTATAGGTATCTTTCAGCTGTTTTTTGATCAGCTGCGAGTAGACCTGCGTGGAAGACAGATCGGCATGGCCCAGCATTTCCTGAACATCATGGATATCCGCCCCGTTCTCCAGAAGATGAGCCGCAAAGGAATGACGTAAAGTGTGAGGCGTAATGTCCTTATCGATGTTTGCCTTTTTCTGATAATGCTTGATGATTTTCCAGAAACCCTGTCGGGACATCCGCTCTCCCCCCACATTTACAAAGAGGGTCGGATCCCCTGGGTCTGCCAGCATCTGAGGGCGAACCAGATGGATGTAGTCATCCAGCGCCTTGACAGCTGCCGAATAGATCGGAACATAGCGTTCCTTGTTTCGGCTGTGACACCGCACAACAGAAGCCGTCAGGTTGACGTCTTCCACGTTCATTTCGATCAGTTCGGTGACACGCATGCCGGTCGCGTACAACAATTCAAGCATTGCTTTGTCCCGATAGCCCTTGGCATCGATGCATTTCGGCTGATCCAGCAGCAGATCCACTTCCTGGCTGCTCAGGATCTGGGGAAGCTTCTGATCGCTCTTTTCGGTTGTAAGCTTTGTCGCAGGGCTTTGCTTGATATACTGGTGGATACCCAGATACGAATAGAGATTCTTGATGGAGGCAATGCTGCGGGATACCGTGGCAACAGACTTCCCGCTTTCTTTCAGATAACTGATATATGCGTTCAAATCCTCGTCCGTTGCCGTGAGGATATCCACATCGGTGTACTCTTCCAGATAAGAGGCCAGCTGACGGATGTCGCGCATATATGAACTCAGGGTATTGGCAGAAGCCTTCTTTTCTTCCCTGAGATATTTTTCAAATATATCCAGGCAATCCTGGTTCCGCACGCCAAACGCCTCTCTCTCTTTCCCGGTGTCAGCGAAGCAATCCAAAAATCGAAAAAAGGTGATTTACATAATTGCTTCACGGCAACAATATATTACAAACCGGAGAAGAAATCAAGCCTTTTTTCAAAATATTTTTTCTTTTATGTCAACTTTATAACCGTAGAGAAACTAATTGTTGTATATATTTTTCTATTTCGCAACCAGTTTATTCTAAATATTGTGTTGCCAAATAATTTCTTTTTACCAAATTATTTTTTCTTTTATGTCAACTTTCTGCGTCGTGCTTTTCTTCTGCGAGCGTTTGAGGGCCTTATCCTGCCTTTTTGTTGCGGAACGAGTATGTTTCCAGCCATACACCCCGCGATGGTAAAGGAAGAAACGCTCAAAACGGCGTCACGCGATAGCTTTCCTTTTGACAGCAGAAAGCCAGCACCTAACAGAAAGACCAGCAAAAGCACAGATTGCGCTATGGCAGATAACAGACTGCGCTTGTGCAGAGTCGCCGTCTTCCCTGCAACGGCAGCTGCACTGAGAAAGCTGATCAGCGCGCTCCCATAAGCCAAAAAGCGCGAAGGCAGCTCCAGCTTCCATAGTATCAGAGATACAATGCTCAACACAAGCAGCGCCGCAATGACCCAGAACATGATCACCTGAATTCCCTGTTTCAGGTATGTAGGAAACCACCCAGCGTCTTCAGACATAAAAACACCCCCGTTGCAAATAACTCGTTTCAGTGTATTCGCAACGGGGATCAAGCATTCAGGTAAATTACGCTTTTTTCTTACCGGCAGCTTCTTCCGCTTCCATTTTGGCCGTCGTAGAAATGGCCCATTTCTTGACCTGCAGACGCACACGATCCTCACCGGTCTCGAAAGTAATGGTGTCTTCCGTGATCTGAACGATCTTACCAATGATACCGCCGATCGTGGTGATCTCATCGCCAAGGCTCAGAGAATTGCGCATCTCTTCAGTCTTTTTCTTTTTCTTGTTCTCCGGGCGGATGATCAGGAAATAGAAAATGGCGAACATCAGGACGAGCATAATAATCATCGAAGAGCCGCCTGCTGCCATGGATGCATCTGCCGTAAGGAATAAATTCATAATGAGTTTCCCTCCAAATACAATGTGTGATTCATTATACGCTGTTGCTCATATAATTTCAAGCTACTTAGATCCGTTTATCCAAAATTTCTGTAAACTCCTGCCGGAATTGCTCGAATCTTTCTTCGTCCAAGGCTTTCCGGATATTCGCCATCAAGCTGTTGTAGAAAAACAGATTATGGGCCACTGCCAGGCGCAGGGCGAGCATCTCATCCGCTTTGAACAGATGCCGGATATAGGCTCTGGAATAGCGGCGACAGACCGGGCAGCCGCACTGCGGGTCGATCGGCTGCTCATCTCTGGCATATTTCTCATTTTTGATATTGATGATACCCTTCCAGGTAAATAAATGGCCGTGACGTCCGTTGCGCGCCGGCATGACGCAGTCAAAGAAATCCACGCCGCGGGACACGCTCTCCAGAATGTTGCTCGGTGTTCCAACGCCCATGAGATAGCGGGGCTTGTCCTTCGGCATATATTCCTCGACAGCCTCTATCGTGTCGTACATCTCCTGGTGGGTCTCCCCTACGGCCAAACCGCCGATCGCATATCCCGGCAAGTCCAGGTCCGCGATCTTTTTCATGTGTTCGATACGAAGGTCATGAAATATCGTTCCCTGATTGATTCCAAACAGCATCTGGCCGGGATTGACCGCATCATCCTCCTGGTTATAGCTCTGCAATGCTTTCTTGCATCGCTCCAACCAGCGATACGTGCGGTCACAGGAACGCTGTACATAGTCTTTCGGCGAAGGGATCTTGATGCATTCATCGAAGGCCATGGCAATATCGGAACCTAAATTGGCCTGAATACGCATGCTCTCCTCCGGTCCCATAAAGATATGACGGCCGTCCACATGGGAGTTGAAATTGACGCCCTCTTCCGTGATTTTTCTCAGCTTGGCCAGGGAAAAAATCTGAAATCCACCACTGTCTGTCAGGATGGGTCCCTCCCAGGTCATGAACTTATGAAGTCCTCCCATCTCCTTGACCAGAGAATCACCGGGGCGAACATGGAGATGATAGGTATTGCTCAGTTCGATCTGACAGCCAAGCTCCGTCAGGTCTCTGGCGGAAAGTGCGCCTTTTATTGCCCCCTGTGTGCCGACATTCATAAAAACAGGGGTCTGTACTTTACCGTGCGGTGTTACAAACTCACCGCGGCGGGCATGACCCTCTTGCTTCAAAAGTGTATACATGCGCACACTCCTAACTCAGTGAATGAACATGGCATCCCCAAACGAGAAAAACCGATACCGTTCGGAGACCGCTGTCTCATAGGCCCGCAATACATTCTCACGCCCGGCCAAGGCCGAAACCAGCATGATCAGTGTGCTCTCCGGCAGGTGAAAATTGGTAACCAGAGCGTCCACGCATTTGAAGCGATAGCCGGGATAAATGAAGATATCCGTCCAGCCAGAGCTGACAGGGAGGCTGCCATCCTCTCTGGCGAAGCTCTCCAGTGTACGGCAGGATGTTGTCCCAACTGAGATAACGCGACCGCCGTTCCTCTTAGTCTCGGTCACGATCCGCGCTGTTTCTTCCGGAACCATACAAAACTCGGAATGCATCGGATGGTTTTCAATCTCTTCTTCCTTCACCGGGCGGAAGGTCCCCAGTCCCACATGGAGCGTCACATAGCAGATCTTCACGCCTTTTTTTGCAATGGTATCGAGAAGCTCTTTGGTAAAGTGCAGACCGGCAGTAGGCGCCGCAGCACTCCCCAGTTCACGGGAATACACCGTCTGATAGCGTTCCGAATCCTGCAGCTCTTCTTTGATATACGGCGGGAGCGGCATTTTACCGAGGCGCTCCAGGACTTCCAGAAAGATTCCTTCATAATGGAAGCGAACAATGCGGTTGCCGCCCTCGATCACATCCTCCACTGTGGCGGTGAGCTCTCCCCCACCGAAAGACAGTTCTGTGCCGGGGCGGGTTTTCTTTCCCGGACGGCTAAGGCATTCCCAGCGCCCTTCCCCCAGATCCCGCAGAAGCACTAACTCCACGCTTCCTCCTGTGAAGCGGGAGCCGAGGAGCCGTGCCGGTAAAACACGCGAATCGTTCAAGACGAGACAGTCCCCTTCCCCCAGAAACTCCGGGAGCTCGTAAAAATGCCGGTGCTCGACAGCGCCGGTTTGCTTATCCAGAAGAAGCAGGCGTGAACCGTCCCGCTGTTTGAGCGGTGTCTGCGCAATCAGTTCTTCAGGGAGGTCAAAATAGAAATCCGATTTTTTCATTCTTTTTCTCCAGATACAAACTTTTTGTATTGTATCAGATTCCCCAGCGTTTTTCAATGTCTCACTGCATGATGTACGCTCTGTTGGCATAGATTGTTTTCTGCCATTAGTTTTCAGGAGGTTCAACCATGCAGAAAAGTGCTGTTTTTACCGGATCCTGCACAGCGATCGTGACGCCGTTTCTCGATCAGCACATCGATTACGAGCGTTTGCGGAAAAATCTTGATTTTCAATACGAGAACGGGACATCGGCCATCGTTGTCTGCGGCACAACAGGCGAAAACGCCACGCTGACCCAGGATGAACACAATGAAGTGGTGCGCTTTGTGGTCAACACCGTTGGGCAGCGAATGAAAACGATTGTAGGCGTGGGCAGCAACAACACACTGTCGGCGCTGCAGAAAGCAGAAAACGCAAAGGCCGTCGGAGCGGACGCCGTTCTGATGGTGACGCCATATTATAACAAGTCCACCCAGCGAGGCATGATTGAACATTTCAGCTATGTGGCCGATCGGGTCGATCTACCCATGATTCTCTACAACGTTCCCAGCAGAACAGGGATCGGTCTGACTGCGGAAAGCTACCAGATTCTTTCACAGCACCCCAACATCAATGGCGTCAAAGAAGCTTCCGGTGATTTGAGCCTGATGGTCAATACCCGGAGCTTGTGCGGCGAAGCACTGAATATCTGGAGCGGCAACGACGACAATACCATCGCCATGATGGCTCTCGGGGCCAAGGGTGTGATCTCTGTTGCGAGCAATCTGCTGCCCGCCGTGGTAGCCAAACTCTGTACTCTGTGCCAGGAAAGTGACTATCTTGCGGCTGTCGAACTCTATCGGAAATACGCCCGGTTGTTCTCGTCTTTCTTTATTGAGACTAATCCGATTCCCATAAAAGCGGCCATGAAGCTCCTCGAGATGGATTCCGGTGAGCTTCGACTCCCCTTAACGCAGATCAGTGAAGAGCATCTCGCCTCCCTGCGTGCGGCAATGCGCGATACGGGGCTGAACGTTTAGTTGCGGTAATAATAGCGTGGATCCGCTGTATAGGAGGAGCAGGAATACGGATACCGGTCGTAATCAAACTGCTGCTTCAAAAGGGCATAGCGTTCCGTCAGACCGCCGTCAGACGTAAAACGCCATGTCCCGCTGCAGCCGGTGGTATCCACCACGTCAATCTCTGTGTTCGGCAACGCGTCTCGAATCTGTTCCAGCGTATCCGCATCCAGATAGGTCATGCCTCCGATCCATAGCCGTTCCAGTTCTTTCAGTTCACACAGCGCCTCTGCGCCGGTCACATAGCCCAGATAATTCATATTCAAATGGTGCAGATGCTTGAGGCTGGCCAAAGGCGATACATCAATATTGCGCGTGCAGTTGCAGATCTCCAGATATTCCAGCTTCTCACACTCTGCCAGTTGACTCAGATCATAAAGTCCCGTGACAGAGAGAATCGCAACCTCCAGGTCCGGCATATACGAAAGAAAACTGAAATCCGACAGCGCCAGATTATGCCCCACATCAAAATACTTGACTTTGGTGCAATACTTCAGGTCTTTGGTATTATTGTTGGAAAGACAATGGTTCAAATTAGACGCCAGGATATGATCCACGTCTGTGCGAACACTGCAGTCGTGTCCAAACCAGATTCGCCAGATCACTTCCATCTGTGGATACTCGTCCCGGATCTGTTCCATTGCCTCGCTGGACACGCCGCAAAAATCCATATCCAATAGTTTGCAATTCTGCATACAGGGCAGGATCTCCCGTACAGCAGCCCCTTCATCCTCCATTTTCAAATGATTCAGGTCAAATGAGGTGTCCAGCGTGGTGAAGTCATAGCCCAGGAAACGGAATCGATACAAAAACTCCACCCCCGGAAATGCCGACTGCATTTCATGGATATCCGTCCAGTTAAGCCGTGCTTCTTCCTTCGGATCCATGGGTCCTTGTCCCAGATCCACACGATGAAGCTGCGGAAACTCTTTCAGCAGTTCGATAGTTGCCGGGACATCAGCATGGGCCAGATCAGACAGATCCACGTTGATTTCATAGCTGTAGTGAGAAGAGCCGTTGGGAAACCGGATACTCCGTGCTTCCGCAGCCTCGGCAAAGGCAGCCGCGTGCGCACAGCCGAGAAGCAAAACCAAAAACAGAAATGCAGAAAACAGATTCTTCTTACCTGAAAACATACGATTTCCTCTCTTTATGCGGAAGATAAAGCCTGGCTCCCCGGTATCGATTACACGTTTACTTCAATCCGGTCCGGCTTCGGTTCCTGGCCGTTGAGTGTACACAGCGCGAGTACAAACGCATTCTCTATCTCGGTCCAAAATCGAATATCCGGGAAGCCGCTGATTCCAAAACCGTTTTCGTTCTCATACACAGCGACATTCAGGCCGCCGGTGAGGCCCCTTCCTGTCGCCTTCCAATAACTCTCTCTCAAGCTCCAAAAAAGGCTGAACAGCTCATCCGGATGCTCGCTTTTTTGAAGCCGACTTAACTCAGCTTCCGAAAAGAACCGGTGCACAAGCGGTATGCTGACCGGCCGGATACACTGAATGTCCAGGCCGATTTCAAAATCCGCAATGGCGCAAGCCACAAAGTCACCGGAATGCGACAGGCTGAAGAAAAGTGGCAGATCGGTCAAATATGGCTTTCCGCCTCTCCCCTTCTCAATATGTAAAGGGAGCAAAGCCTGGGGATATACGTTCTGCACTGCCCGATTCAGCAGCAGCTCAGCTGTCAACATCTGCCGGCGCAATTGTTCCTTGTGGATTCCGGCGAGTCTCTCCTTTCGATAGTCGGAGAGCGGCAAATCCTTCCCCTGCTCTCCGACACGAGCACAGTACAGATGCAGCATCAGGCCTGCATGGCACGGATGGTTTTTTCGATCAACTCGCTCAGTTCCATCCCCATCATCTCGGCCCCCTGGCGGATCACCTCACGGGAGCAGCCAGCAGCGAATTTCTTGTCCTTGAACTTCTTCATGACAGATTTAACTTCCATGCCCTCCAGCCCGGTCGGCCGCATCAGGGCTGCGGCACCGATCAGCCCGGTAAGCTCATCCGTTGCAAAGAGAACCTTTTCCATATATTTTTTCGGTTCCACATCGATACAGATGCCGTAACCATGGCAAATGACACCATGAATGACATCCTCGTCGATATCCAGCTCATGCAGGATCTCATTGGCCTTTACGCAGTGCTGTTCCGGATACAGTTCAAAGTCAATATCGTGCAGCATTCCGACAGTACGCCAGAAATCGACATGCTCCGGATCGTATTCCTTTGCGAACTCCCCCATGACCTTGGAAACCGTTTCTGCGTGCTGAATATGAAATGCATCTTTGTTATACTGCTTGACCAATTCCTCTGCCTGTTTGGGCGACGGAATATAACTCATAGTCTGCACCTCCCGCAAAGATCTTTTCTGTATCATACAACGACCGTCCATAATTCGCAAGAAAAAAGATACGCCGTACGAAGCCTGTACGGCGTATCTTTTCAGTGTGCTTTTCAGTGTGTGTTCGGCTCAGAACTGGGAGCCACCGGTGAAGCAGCGGGCTTATTTGTCATGTTGCTGCCAGTGCTGCTGCCGGTATCGTGATCTTCGATTTCACCGTCGGTATCCTTGACGACGCCATCGTTCACATCCGGCGTGATCATCGGGCTGATCTCCGGGAGCATGGGCGACGGTGTGGAAACGATATCCGGCTCCTTCACGCTGTTATCCGGCTCCACACGATAATCCCCACAGCCGCAGAGGGCCAGACACAAGCTCGCAGCCGCAAGCGCTAAAACAAGAGTTTTCTTCATGTTCATCCTCCTTCTGTCGATGCCTGAATAGTATTTGGATTCCGCACGAAACTATACAGCAAATGTTTGCCAAGCCAGTAAGTCTGTGGTATGATAAAAACATGGACATGCTTGAAAAAAATCAAATACATACGGTTACAATTGACGGTTACACCTCGGAAGCGCTGGGTGTCTGTCACCTGAACGGCCGAGCAATTTTTGTCCCTCGGGCCCTGCCCGGAGAACGCTGGGAGATTCGCATTGTAAAAGTGTCTCCCTCCGTGATCTATGCCCGCGGGGAGACTCTGCTCACCGTCTCTCCGTCCCGTGCCGAGTCCGACTGCCCTTATTACGGTCGCTGCGGCGGATGTGATACACGGCACATGCACTATGAAGAGGAACTGCGCTTCAAACTAGACCGTGTCAATTCCGCTTTGTCGCGCATAGGAAAACAGGCGACGCTGGCCGAGGACATTCTCGGCAGTGAGGAGACTGCCCGATATCGCAACAAAGGTATCTTCGCTATTGCCGAGGAAAACGGGAAAGCGGTTTTTGGCTTTTATCGGGAACGCAGCCATGCACTGATTGCCATGTCGGACTGTCTCATCCAAAAAACACTCTGCATCCGTGTAGCCTCCGCTGTGACGGATTTCATGAATGAGAACCTAATTCAGGCCTATGACGAAAAGAGCGGGCGGGGGCTGGTACGCCATGTGTTCTGCCGGGAATCGCTCCACCGGGAAGACGCCGTTGCCTGCATTGTTGCCGCAGGAGGGTTCGGTTCTCTGACAGAGAACCTGGTAGCGTTTCTTCGCGCCCGCTGTCCGGAACTGACGGGAATTGTTCTGAACGTCAATAAAAGTAGCGGTAACACGGTGCTTTCCGGGACCTTTTACACACTTTGGGGGCGGGACTATATTCGTGATACGCTTTGTGGTCTGTCTTTTTCCATCGCTCCGCAGGCCTTCTTTCAGATCAATCCGCCACAGGCGGAAAAGCTCTATCAGAAAGCGCTGGACTATGCCCAGCTTGGTCCTCACTCCCTGGCGCTGGATCTCTACTGCGGTGCCGGCACGATCAGCCTTTGTCTGGCTCGCCAGGCTGATCACGTGATTGGCGCTGAGATCGTCCCTGAGGCTATCGAAAACGCAAAGGCCAACGCCGCACAAAATGGCGTCGCAAATGTGGAGTTTATTTGTGCCGATGCCGGAAAAGCCGCCGAAGAACTGGCAACTCGCGGGCTAAGGCCGGATGTGATCGTGGTCGATCCTCCCCGCAAAGGAATGGACGATACGGCGATCACAGCTATTGTACGCATGCGGCCGGAACGGGTTGTTTACGTCTCCTGCAATCCGGCCACGTTGGCCCGTGACATTCTGCGTTTTCAGCCGCTTGGCTACTCTCTTCGTCATGCAACAGCTGTTGACATGTTTCCGAAAACCTGTCACACCGAATGTGTCGCCTTGCTTGTCAGAGATAAATTCTGATTTACAAAAGCTTTCTGCCGCTTACATGGTGTGCTCTTCCGCACAGTTATCCAGGACGCGAAAGCCCACCTTTTCAGCGTCGGCAACCGGGTATTTCGCAATGGATACGCTGTCAAACTCTGCAGCCAGCCGCTCTTCCGGATTCAGGCGCAGATTTTCTTGCTGCTTTGCCTTTTTCTTCTTTGCCATGCCAATCACCTCCTGAAACAGTATTCCCCGGTGATCCTGTTTTAGCAATCCTCTTTTGCGGACTCTATCGTGACTACATGGTGGCGAAATGCCAAAAGCTTTACGCCGTTTATTTAATGCAATGAGCATCGGTCGATGGATGGAAAGAATCATTCGCTATCCGATGCGCATTATATAAAAATAACGGAGGTATGCATTCCCCTATACTGCACTTTTAGGAACAGATAATTATGGAACGACAGTATTTGGAACATGGCTTTGGGCCTTTCTATCGTCCGGACTCCCGCGTACTGATCCTGGGCAGCTTTCCTTCCGTCAAATCCCGTGAGGCGAATTTCTTTTACGGCCATCCGCAAAATCGCTTCTGGCCCCTGCTTGCACGCCTCTGTGAAGAAGCTGTTCCCCCCGATGTTGAGGGAAAAAAGGCGTTTCTGGAGCACAATCGAATTGCGCTCTATGATGTCATTGAGCGCTGCAGCATTATCGGTTCCTCGGACAGCAGTATCCGCGACGTCGAGCCTGCCGATCTCCGGCCGATTCTTAACGCCAGCCAAATCGGCAGTCACGTTTTTACCAACGGCGGCACCGCCTATTCCTTGTATCAAAAGTATTTGGCCCCATCGCTTGGTATTTCCGCTGTGCGCCTCCCGTCTACCAGCCCGGCCAATGCCGCTTGTTCCGCGGATAAACTGTTCGAAGAATGGAGCAAGCTCTTAACCCCACTTTTAAGGAGGACAGCATGACCACATTGATTTGCTACGATCGCTGCAGTACCTGCCAGAAGGCGGAAAAATGGCTGCAAGATCAGAAGATTTCCTATGTAAAGAGACCGATTAAAGATGAGAATCCCAGCGCCGATGAGCTTGCTTTCTGGAGCGACAGGAGCGGACTGCCTCTCAAACGTTTTTTTAATACCAGCGGGCTTCTCTACAAACAGTACGGCCTGAAGGACAAGCTCTCTTTGATGGAGCGGGAGGAGATGCTTACCCTGCTGGCCACAGATGGAATGCTTGTCAAGCGTCCCCTATTGGTCACGGATAACACGGTTTTGGTCGGCTTCCGCCCGGATGAATGGTCAAAGATTCTGAAGGACTGACACCAATCGTCTTGCTATACGCTCAATTTTCTTGGTTGACGAACGGGTGAGTTTGTGTTATACTAAGCGGCGCTGACAAAGTCGAAACGCTGGTATAGCTCAGTCGGTAGAGCAGCTGATTCGTAATCAGCAGGTCGTGTGTTCGAGTCACATT
>CACYOR010000035.1 GCA_902775985.1 Oscillospiraceae bacterium | reverse complement strand
GTTGGGCCAGGCGTTGAGCAGCTGGGCGATCAGGCCCAGGCAGAGCTGGCCCAGGGCCATGTAGAACACGCCCAGGCGCAGCGTCACCAGGAGGATGCCGGTCTCCAGCAGCTTCTTGATGATCTCCAGTTTCAAAAACACATCGCTGCGGCCCATGGCCTTGATGGCGTTGAGGTTGGCGGTGTGCAGCGGGTAGAGGGCGTAGATGGCGCAGAAGACCTGCATATAGGGCACGCAGGGCAGCCACTTGTCCGTCATCAGCCAGCGCACCAGCGGCTCGGCGCAGACGGCGAGGCCCGCCATCAGGGGCATCATGACAAAGGTGCTGGTCTTGATGGCACGGCGGGTGATCTCCCGCACCTGGGCCTTGTGATCCTGCTGAGAGGACAGCACCGGCAGCAGCACGCTGTCGATGGAGGCGTTGACGTTCTCCACCAGGAGATTGGGCCAGTTCTGGCCCCGGTCGAAAAAGGCCGTGTCGTCCGCCTGGAAGCGGGCGCCGATGATGAGGGGATAGAGCTTCAGATACACCGTGTCCAAAAGCTGCGCGGCCAGGAGCTTCCAGCCGTAGCGTAAAAGCCCCTTGAGCCGCTGAAAGGAGAAGATGCCCTTGGGCCGCCAGCCCACCGTGAACCAGAGGATCACGGTGTTGACCGTGACGTTACTCAGCTGCTGGGCCACGAGCGCCCAGACCCCGTAGTGGAGATAGGCCAGGGTGATGCCCAGGGCGGCGGAAAAGAGGGTGCCGCCCAGGGTGGCGAAGAAGAAGCGCTTGAACTGCAGGGTTTTGGACACATAGGCCTGCTGCACGTTCTTGACGCCGGCCACCACCACCGTGAGGCCCAGCACCCGCACGATGGGCGTGAGCTCCGGCTCCTTGTACAGCACGGCGATCCAGGGCGCGGCCAGGAAGAGCAGCAGATAGAGGATCAGGCAGAAGACCAGATTGAAATAGAAAACGGAGGAAAAATCCAGGTCGTCCGGGTCCTTCTTCTGGATGAGGGCGTTGCCCATGCCCGCGTCCACGAAGACCATCAGAATGGTGGTGATGGCCGTGACCTCCACGATCGTCCCGTGCAGGGCCGGGTCCAGCAGCCGGGCCAGCACGATGGTGACGGCGAAGGTCACCAGTTGGGCGCCGAAGCGCTCGGCAAAGCGCCAGAAGAGATTGCTGATTACCTTGCTTCGATCCATGTCAGTCTCCGTAGCCTTTTTTCCGCCGGTAGAGGCGGTGCAGATGGGGAAAGAGGCGTTTGATCTGGGTAGAGATCACGCGGCCCCGGCCCATGCTCCTGTGGATTTTGTCATAGGGCGCTCGGACCATCTCGTCCACCTTGCCCTCGATGTACAAAAGCTCGTACTCCCGCTCCAGGATGACCTGATCCACCAGGGCGGCCCGCTCGCCGTCCACATGCTCCCGCACGCCGCGCAGCATCTCCCGCTCGCCCACAATAAAGCGCTTGAGCTTGTCGTAGTGCTTGGCGGTGTTGCTGCTCCAGGAGGCCACGCCGGAGCTGATGTTGTAGACCGACATGCAGCGGTCGAGAAAGCGCACCTTCCCGTTGAGCGTGAGCCAGACGCCCACGGCGTAGTCGGTGAAGCCGTGGCGGAAGGCGACGTTGCGAAATTCGGGCGGGTTCACGATATACTCCCGCCGGGCCAGGATGGAGCTGGTGTGGAAAGCGTGGGACATGCCGCGGATGACCTGCTCGAAGGGCACGTCCCGGTCCTCCCCCTGCTCGAAGAGCACTCGGTCGGGCTCCTCCCCGCCCACGGTGTGGGCCAGGGTGTTGTGCACGCAGGCGGAATACTCCGGATGGGCGTCCAGAAAATCCACCTGCAGCTGGAGCTTGTGGGGGTCGGTCCAGCGGTCGTCCCCCTCGCAGGCGGCGATGTACTCGCCCCGGGCGACGGGATAGAACACCGCGTCATAGATGTTGATGCCCTGGGAGTAGAGGTTCTTCTCCTGGTAAAAGGGGCGGATGATGTCAGGGTACTTTTCCGCGTACTCCCGCAAGATGGCGGCGGTGCCGTCGGTGGAGGCATCGTCGTTCACCAGGACCTCAAAGGGGAAATCCGTCTCCTGGCTGACAAAGCCCTCCAGGGCGTCCCGCAGATAGGCCTCGTGGTTGTAGGCCGTGCAGACGACCGTGACCTTGGAGCCGGCCATCAGCTGTTTTCCTCCGGCTGCTCTTCGGCGGCGGTCTCGGGCTCCGCCTCGGTCTCGGCTTCGGCCTCGTCCTCCTCGGCGTCCTCCAGATCCGCGGCCAGCACCGCCATCAGATCCTCCTTGCTCGGATTCTCCATGGCGGCGACGCGGTTGGACTGGCGCACGACCATATCCTCAAAGGCGTTGCGCACGTCGCGGCCGTTGCCGAAGTTGTCGCTGCGCTCCTCGTAGAGCTGGGTGAAGAAGTCCACTGCCGCGGCATCGGCCTCCTCCGAGAGGGTGTAGCCGTTCTTCTCGCAGCGCTTGCGGAACATGGCCGTCAGCTGCTCGCCGTTGTAGTCGGGGAAGAAGATGTACTTATTGAAACGGGACTCGAGACCGGGGTTGGAGTTGATGAAGTTCTCCATGGGCCCGGTGTAGCCCGCCACGATCACGATCAGGTCGTCCCGGTGGTCCTCCATGGCCTTGAGCAGGGTCTCGATGGCCTCGCGGCCGAAGTCGTTCTCGCCGCCGGAGGAGAGGGAGTAGGCCTCGTCGATGAAGAGGACGCCGCCCATGGCGGACTTGATGACCTCCTGAGTCTTGATGGCGGTCTGGCCCACGTAGCCGGCCACCAGGCCGGAGCGGTCCACCTCCACCAGCTGGCCCTTGCTCAGCACGCCGATGGCGGCGTAGAGCCCGCTGAGCAGGCGCGCCACGGTGGTCTTGCCGGTGCCGGGGTTGCCGAGGAAGACCATGTGCAGGCTCATGGGCGGCACGGGCAGGTCGTTGGCTTCCCGGAGCTTGCGGACCTTCACCAGGTTCATCAGGTTCTTGATGTCCTTTTTGACCTCCTCCAGGCCCACCAGATCCTCCAGCTCGGCCATGAGGGCGTCAAAATCGGGCTTGGGCTGCTCCTCCTCGGCCTTGGCCTCCCGGGGCTTCTCGCCGCCGGAGGTCTGCACCTGGGGGTGCTTGTCCTGGAAGCTGGGCTCCCCGCTGGTCACATAGTCCAGGGGGTTGAGGCCCTCCCGGCTCTTGCGCACGCCGGTGGTGTCGCAGATGGCGGTGAGGCGGTCGCTGCACTCGGTGATGAAGGCGGCCTCGGCATAACTCACATCGTCGTCCACCGCGGCCAGGTAGAGCAGGATGTTGGTGAGCATGCGGATGAAGGTGCGGGAGGACTCGGTGCCGCGCTTGGCGTCGCTCTCGGCCAGGTTCCAGTAGAACACCGGGGGCAGGAACACGTCCTCCTCGCACACGGCGCTGGTCAGGCTCCAGAGTAGCCAGTTGGGCCGGGGCTGGCTGCGGGAATAGATCTCGTTGGCCATCTGCACGTGCTTGTCTGTGAGACCGCCGCAGCGGCTCCACAGGCTCAGCGCGCACTTGGTCACGAAGGCATCCAGCTCCTTGGCCAGGGCGGCGTTGTTGCCCAGGCGGTAAAAAGCGTCGGTGTTGGCCACATAGATCTTGTGGAATTCCTCCGGCGCGCGGTTCCAGGTGGTAGGCATTTGACATCTCTCCTGTATGATAAAATGAAGAAAGGCGCTATAACCAAGTTATTATACCGAATCCGGCCCCTGTCCGTCAAGACAAATGATAGGCATTAAGGCATTAGGCAATAGGCATCAGGAATGTCATGGCGGTGTCGTAGTTCCGACCCTTGCGGTCGCCCACGGATTATGCACCGGTGTCCGTCCTCGTCGTAGGGGCGGGGCTCTGCGTGCCCTGCGGGTATGTCCCCGCCCGTTTGTCCGGTCACGAAACCAAGCTTGGCGGGAGGGCGCAAGGCCCTCCCCTACGCCAGGAAGGTAGATTTCTGTGTCCGGGCAACGGGCCGTCGAGGACGCCGGCCCCTACGTCATTGCCATAAGATTTCCGTGTGTCCGGGGAAACGGACGACCGCAAGGGTCACCCCTACGGCATATTATCGCCGGTAGGGTGGGCAGCGGCGACAGGGGCGCTTGCGGCCCGGCATCAGGGGCGGTGGACCCGGCGGAGGCGGCGGTGAGGGCGGCGGTGTCCAGGGCCCCGGGCCCCAGGGCGTGCCGGGCTTATGGGGCGACCGGGGCGGAGGCGGCGGCGGAAAGGGCAGACTCGGCCGCCCCAGGCGCTCCCAGACCGCGTCAAAATGCCGCAGGCCCCGCTGAAAATCACGGTTGTTTCGCTTCATTGTCTTCACCCGTTCCATTCTATTCCCTCTCTTGCAAAGCGGTGAAAGAGCGGGTATAATGGATGTATTCTAATGTATTCTAATGGAGACAGGACGGGAGATCAGATGGCGAGATTTTTCATGGCCGGAACCAACATCCTCGGCGGCATGGCGATCATGCGGGGCCGGGACGCGGAGCACGTGCACGTGCTGCGCATGCGCCCGGGCGAGGATATGATCATCTGCGACGGGCAGGGCACGGACTACAAGTGCCGCCTGGTGCGCGCGGACAAGGAACAGGTGGAGGCCGAGGTGATCGAGGTCGTCCCCTGCCCGGCGGAGCCCAGCGTCAAGGTGACGGTGCTCTGCGGTCTGCCCAAGGGGGACAAGACCGAGTACATCATCCAGAAATGCGTGGAGGCCGGGGCCAGCGAGATCCTGTTTTTCAACGCCAAGCGCTGCGTGGCCAAGCCCGACATGCCGGAGAAGAAGCTGGAGCGCTGGCAGCGCATCAGCGAGGAGGCCGCCAAGCAGTCCGGACGGGGCATCATCCCCCATGTGGGCTGGGCCGGGGAATACGCCGACGCGCTGAACGTCGCCGTGCACACGGATCTGGCCCTCTTCATGTACGAGACCGGGGAGCGGGAAAAGCTGGACGAGGTGCTGAATGCCCACAAGGACATCCAAACCGCCGCCATCGTCACCGGGCCGGAGGGCGGCTTTGCCGAGTTCGAGGCGGATCTGGCGCGGATGGTGGGGCTGCACGTCTGCTCCATGGGGGAGCGCATCCTCCGCTGCGAGACCGCGCCCGTGGTGGCCCTGACCGCCACGATGTACGCGACAGGAAATCTGTCATAAGGCATTAGGCAACAGGCATCAGAATACGATTCAATTACGAAAGTTGTCAGCTGGCTTGGGTAAATAAAAATTGTTTTTGAGGCAGCTTTGCCGCCTCAAAAACACCATAAGCCGAGCTTAGCGAGGCCTCGCGCCGATCAAAGCGGCCTAAGGCCGCTGCGATAAGCGCGAGTCATCCATTGCGAAACGGGTTTCGCAATGGAAAAATGGCGGGAGGAGAAGACGCGGCATGGGACAGCAAAAACGGGATCGCCTGGAGCTGCGCTTTTATGAGCTTCCGCCCAACGAGAGCGCGCTGGCGCTGCTGGGGGACGCCTGGGTCGGGCCCTACGGGCTGACCGACAGCTGTCCCCATTTTCATAACCTGATGGAGATCGGCGTGTGCCGTTCCGGCCCCGGGTCGTGCTGAAGGCCCCGGAGGCGCAGACCATGCCTCTGTTCATCGCGAACCTCGCCGGCGGTTACACCATCGACTACGGCGCGCTGATGATGAGCGTTCTGTTCTGCTCCCTGCCCACGGTCATCATCTTCTTCATCCTGCAAAAGCAGTTTGCGGAAGGCATCACCGGCGCTGTGAAATAAAGCGTCACGGTTCTGCGGCGCTCTCCTTCTCCGGGGAGCGCCGTTTTCCTGCCTTGCATTTTTCCCCGCTCCGTGCTACCATGGCGCGGATGTACAATACGATTGGGAGATACCGATATGAAAGAATTCTCTTACGAAGCCATTGTCAAGGACCCGGCCGTCTTTGCGGACAATCGCCTGCCCGCCCACGCCGATTTTGTGGCCCGCGCCGACCGGGGCGAGCGCATCGGCGGCGACACCCGCCTGCGCCAATATCTGGACGGCGTGTGGAAATTCCACTACGCCCGGAACATCCACGCCGCGCCCGAGGGCTTCTGGGCCCCGGACTACGACACCGACAGCTGGGAGACGATCCGGGTGCCGGCCCACATCCAGATGGAGGGCTATGACAAGCCCGCCTACGTGAACACCCAGTACCCCTGGGACGCCGCCGAGGCGCTGCAGCCCGGGCAGGTGCCGGAGTTTTTTAACCCCGTGGCCGACTATGTGACCGAGTTTCAGCTGCCCTTCGCCTGGCAGGGCAAGACGGTGAATCTCTGCTTTGAGGGCGTGGAGAGCGGCTTTGCCCTCTGGCTCAACGGGCAGTACATCGGCTACAGCGAGGACAGCTTTGACCCGGCGGAGTTCGCGCTGAAGGAGGCGCTGAGGCCCGGCTGGAACAAGCTGGCCGTGCGGGTGTTCAAATGGACCCCGGGCAGCTGGTTTGAGGATCAGGATTTCTACCGCTTCTCCGGCATTTTCCGCAGCGTGTACCTCTCCTATATCCCGGATCTGGCGGTGCTGGATCTCTCCGTCGTGCCCACCCTGGACGAGAGCCTGCGCCGCGGCACGCTCACCGTCACGGCCCTGACCCAGAGCCCGGACGAGAGAGGCCGGCTGCAGCTGCAGCTCTGGTACGAGGGCGCCCTGCTGGAGGAGCAGGAACTCCCTGTCGAGAGCGGAAATGGACGCGTGGAGGCCGTCTTTACCGTCCACGATCCCGCCCTCTGGAGCGCCGAGCAGCCCCATCTCTACACCTTGAAGCTCGCGCCCATCGAGCCGCACACCGGCTGCCCGAGCGAGCTGATCGAGCAGCGCCTGGGCTTCCGCCGCTTTGCGCTCAAGGACGGGCTCATGTGCCTCAACGGCAAGCGCATCGTCTTCAAGGGCGTGAACCGGCACGATTTCAGCTCCGACACCGGGCGGGTCCCCAAGCGGGAGGAGCTGCTGCGGGACATCGTGACCATGAAGCAAAACAACATCAACGCCATCCGTACCTCCCACTACCCCAACCAGTCCGCCCTCTATGAGCTCTGCGACGAATACGGCCTGTACGTGATCGACGAGAACAACATGGAGACCCACGGCAGCTGGGACGCCTATCTGCACAAGCAGGCGGAAAAAGACTACGTGATCCCCAAGGACCATGAGGAGTTCGCCCCCCTGCTTCTCGACCGGGTGGAGTCCCTGTATCAGCGGGACAAGAACCACCCCTGCGTGCTGATCTGGTCCTGCGGCAACGAGAGCTACGGCGGCAAGGTCATCCATGAAATGAGCCAGCGCTTCCGCGCCCTGGATCCCCACCGGCTGGTGCACTACGAGGGCATCTTCTGGGACCGCTCCTACCCCGAGACCAGCGACATGGAGAGCCAGATGTACACCCCCGCGGCGGAGATCGAGGCCTTCCTGCGCGAGCATACGGAGAAGCCCTTCATCTGCTGCGAGTACACCCACGCCATGGGCAACTCCTGCGGCGCGATGCACAAATACACCGACCTGAGCGAGCGGGAGCCCCGCTATCAGGGCGGCTTCATCTGGGACTACGTGGATCAGTCCCTCACCCGGAAGAACCGCTACGGCGAGACTTACCAGGCCTACGGCGGCGACTGCGGCGAGCGGCCCACCGACTACAACTTCAGCGGCAACGGCATCGTCTACGGCGGCGACCGCAGCCCCTCCCCCAAGATGCAGGAGGTGAAGTTCAACTATCAGAACATCCGCCTGAGCTTCCAGGACCGGAGCTTCACCGTCAAAAACAACAACCTCTTTACCAACACCGACGCCTACCGGGCCGAGGCCGTGCTCCTCTGTAACGGCGAGCCGGTGATGCGTCAGGAGCTGACCATCGCCGTGCCGCCGTTGAGCGAGGCGAGCTTCCCCCTGCCGGAGAGCTTCCTGCAGGAGGTGGACTGGCAGGTGGGCATCCCCCACTACTTCCGCAGCGAGACGGGCGAGATGCTCTCGCGGCCCGAATTCGCGGTGACGATCTCCTTCCTCCTGAAAGAGGATACCCTCTGGGCCAAGGCCGGGCACGAGGTGGCCTTCGGGCAGACGGTCCTTTTCCGGGGCATCCGTCCGACCAAGCGCTGCCAGGAAAAGCTCACCGTCGTGCGCGGCAAGCACAACCTGGGCATCCGCGGGCGCTGCTTCTCCATGCAGTTTTCCGCCATCCGCCCCGGCATCACCTCTTACGTCTTTAACGGCGTGGAGTACATCGACCAGAGCCCGCTGCCCAACTTCTGGCGCGCCCCGGTGGACA
Organism: Oscillospiraceae bacterium; assembly: GCA_902775985.1. Classification (GTDB taxonomy): domain Bacteria; phylum Bacillota; class Clostridia; order Oscillospirales; family Oscillospiraceae; genus Limivicinus. The sequence goes on along the minus strand of CACYOR010000035.1, from coordinate 9,915 downwards.
ACGACCGGGCCAACGGCATGCCCCAGCGCTATGCCCAGTGGAAGATCGCGAGTCTCTACCCCGAGCCCGACCCGGACGCGACCGGCTTCTTCCCCGAGGTGGAGGAGAGAGAGGAGAGCGTCTGCGTCACGATCCGCTACCGCATGCCCACCGTCCCCGTGAGCCGCTGCAGCGTGCGCTATGAGGTCTTCGGCGACGGCACCGTGGAGACGACGCTGGACTATCCGGCGGTCAAGGGCCTGCCGGAGATGCCGGAGTTCGGGATGCTCTTCCGCCTGAACGCCGACCTGGACCGGGTGATCTGGTATGGGCTCGGGCCGGAGGAGAGCTATGCCGACCGGCAGCGGGGCGCGCGCCTGGGCGTCTACGAAAAGAGCGTGAAAGAGAACCTGGCCCGCTACCTCCGCCCCCAGGAGTGCGGCAACAAATGCGGCGTGCGCTGGGCCAAGGTCGTGGATCGCCGGGGCCGGGGCCTGCTCTTTACCGGGGATGAGCTCTCCTTCAGCGCCCTGCCCTACACGCCCCATGAGCTGGAAAACGCCCTGCACAGCTACGAGCTGCCGCCGATTCACTACAGCGTGGTGCGCGTGGCGCTGCAGCAGATGGGCATCGGCGGCGACAACACCTGGGGCGCCCGCACCCATCCGGAATACCTGCTCCCGGCGGAGCAGGACCTGCAGCTGCGCTTCTCCTTCCGAGGAATCTGAGAGCATTCTGCTTGACATCTTCGGCGCAGCTGGATATAATAGAGACAGAAAAAAGGCGTTGCCGAAAAGCGGCTCCGCCCAGTTAGTGGTTTATCTTAATAGAGAAACCGTCACTTGGCCGAGTGGCGGTTTCTGCTTTTTACGGTGACCGTGATCGTGTATTTCCACACGTGGAAGGTCAATGTAATTGGCATGGCAGCACCCCCTTTCCGGGAGTGTAGCGGAACCGCCTTTTTACGCTTGGCAACGCCTTGCCCTTGCGGGCAAGAGTATTCTACAAAAAGGAACTATAATTGTCAATATAAAACGGAATGACCCCCGTGATCGGTACCGATCACGGGGGTTTGTGTCCTTATGGCTCATCATAGCGATCCTCGGCCCATTTGGCGGGGTTTCCGTCGATGTAGTTCCCTTTCTCACGGTAGTCGTGCTCACTGCATATCACGTGCTCGTGAAAGGAGCGCTGCCAAATGTTATCACGAGACGTTTCAGCGCGCCTACCGCATCCGAAACCGTAGTGGCCGGCGTCCCCGACGGCCCGCGCTGCGTCATCCGAGAACGGGACGTCCGGAGGCCGTCCCCTACGGAAGAAATATACGTTCATAACGTAGGGGCGGCTAATAGCCGCCCGTGGACATGGTGCGAGGTTGGCGGGCGGCTGATAGCCGCCCCTACGGCGGGGCCTGGCGTATCGTTACACCCGCTCGAAATGGCGGGTGAGGCTCTCGTACTGGTGCAGGGACAGGGGCAGGGGGAAGCCCATGTCCATGAGGGCCGCGGCGGGATAGGTCCTGCCGTCCTCCCGGCAGCGGTAGAGCGTGCCGGGGGTGAGGCCCCGGAGCCGGAGATAGGAGCCGGTCATGTTGCCCTCGATCTCCTGCAGCACGGCGCAGACCAGGGCCTCGCTCCCGTCCTCGGCGGCAAACTCCCAGGCGCCAACGCGCTCGCGTCCCGGATCGCTCAGGCGGTAATAGAGCCCGCCGTGGATGAGCGCCGCGTCCGCCTTGAAGGCGGCGATCTGCCGTCCCACCTCCCGCTTCTCCTCCTCGGAGAGCTTGGCGGGGTCCAGCTCAAAGCCGAAGGTGCCGCTCATGGCCACGGTGCCCCGGGTGGAAAGGGGCGTCGTGCGGCCGGTCTGGTGGTTGGGGCAGGCGGAGACGTGGGAGCCCATGGCGGAGACGGGATAGCCGAAGGAAGTCCCGTACTGGATGGACAGGCGGTTCACCGCGTCGGTGTTGTCGCTGCACCAGATCTGGGGCGAATAGTAGAGCATGCCCGCGTCGAAGCGCCCGCCGCCGCCGCTGCAGCCCTCGATCAGCAGATCGGGATAGCGCTGCACCAGGCGCTCCAGGATATCGTAGAGGCCCAGCATGTAGTCGTAGAGCACCCGGCCCTGGGCCTTGTCCTCGTGGGAGAAGGCCTCGGCGATGGAGCGGTTCACGTCCCACTTGAGATACTCGATGTTCCCCTGATCCAGCACCGCGCAGATGCGTTTATAGATCTCCTCGCAGACCTCCCTGCGGGAGAGATCCAGCACCAGCTGATACCGGGAGCGCTGGGGCTTTTCGCCCGGGATGGCCAGGGCCCAGTCGGGGTGGGCGCGGTAGAGCTCGCTGTCCTCGCTCACCATCTCCGGCTCCATCCAGATGCCGAACTTGAGGCCGCGCCGGTTGACCTCCCGGATCAGATCGCCCAGGCTGCCGCCCAGCTTTTCCTCGTTGGCGCTCCAGTCGCCCAGGGCGCGGCAATCGTCCCGGCGCGCGCCGAACCAGCCGTCGTCCATCACCAGCATCTCCACCCCCAGGGCCTTGGCCTCGTCGGCCAGGCGGAGGAGGGATTCCCCGCTGAAGTCGAAATAGGAAGCCTCCCAGCTGTTGAGGAGGATGGGCCGCACAGCATCCCGGTACTTGCCGCGGCAGACATGCTTTTGCAGGCAGCGGTGCAGGTTGTGGGAAATCGTCTCCAGACCGGTATCGCTGTAAGTGAGGATCACCTCGGGGGCCGTCAGGCTCTCGCCCGGGGCGAGAGGATAGGCGAACTTCTCCCCCGCCAGGGACATGCTCAGGCGGGTCTGCTCATAGCCGTCTCTCTCGCAGTCGGCCCGGAAGCCGCCGGAATAGACGTACTGCATGGCCCAGCAGCGGCCGGAGGTCTCGGTGGCGTCCCGGTCACAGAGGATGACAAAGGGATTGTAGTGGTGGGAGGAATAGCCCCGGCGGCTGCCGACGCTCAACAGGCCGTGCTCCACCGGGCGGCGGCAGAGCTGCCGCTCCAGGGCGTGGCGGCCGTAGAAGGAGAGGAGATCGAAGTCCCCGGAGACAAAGTCCAGGCAGGCGGAGCCGAGGCGATCCACCGTGACGGTCCCGCTCCCCTCGTTGCTGACGATGGCGCTGCGGGTGATAATGTCCAGCCGGGGCAGAACGCCGTAGAGCAGCGTCACCCTCAGGCCGGTGCGTTCATTTTTAAGCTCAATGCGCAGGGTCTCACTCTCGTCCTCCTCCGCCTCGGCATAGACCGCAGGCAGGCCGGCCAGGGCGTACTTTCCGCGTTCGATGGCATGGCTCTGATAGCGCAGGTCGCAGCCCCAGGCGCCGCTCTCGTCCCGCAGGCTCAGAAGCGTGGCGCGATAGTCGCCGCTGCCCTGGACGGGAAATTCCTGGGGCAGCACGTCCAGGGAATAGGTCCTATCCAGGCCCGCGTCGTAGGGGTTGCCGGAAAAGCCCCGGTCGGCAAACTGGAGCAGATAGTCCATACAGCCCTCGCTGCGCCGCCCGTAGTACAGGTGCAGCAGATAGCCGTAGCGGTCCAGCTGCATCTGATACGTGCTGTGGTCGGTATGGAGCGTAAAGGTTTTCTTGCTTTCGTCAAATAGGATCGCCATGGGAAAGTCCTCCGTTGTATCAGGCTGCAAAGCCCTCGTAAAGTAGTTTAATCAGCAGAAGGCCCAGCACCGTCAGGATGATGGGCCGGGTGATTTTCGCCCCCCTGGAGAGGGCCAGGCCGGAGCCGATGTAGTTGCCCAGCATGTTGCAGGCCGCGGCGGCCAGACCCAGCGGGATCACCACCTGCCCGCCGGCGAGAAAGACGGCCAGAGAGCTGAGATTGGTGCTCAGGTTGATGGCCTTGGCCTGGGCGTTGGCCTCCCCCACGCTGAGGCGGGCAAAGGCCGTGAAGGCGATGATGAGAAAGGTGCCGGTGCCCGGGCCGTAAAAGCCGTCGTACAGGCCGATGACAAAGGCGGCCAGGGCGCAGACGGCCAGGGTCCTGCCGTCGGTGCGCCCGCCGCCCGCCGGCCGGTCGGGAAAGAGGCGGGGGTTGAGCACCACGAAGGCCGCCGCGGGCAGCACCACGAAGAGGATCGCCCGGATGAGCCGCTCGTCCGCCAAGAGGCTCAGGCGCGCGCCCAGGGCCGAGCCCAGCAGGGCCGCGGCGATGCCGGGCAGAACCAACTTGGGGCGGATCAGCCCGTTTTTCACAAAGCGGGCCGTGGCCAGGGAGGTGCCGCAGGCGGAGGAGAGCTTGTTGGTGGCGATGGCGGCGTGCACGGGCAGGCCGGCAAAGAGATAGGCCGGGAGGGAGATGAGCCCTCCCCCGCCGGCGATGGAGTCCACAAAGCCCGCCAGAAACAGCAGCGGGCAGACGATGAGAAACATGCGGGGCGTGAGTACCATGGGGTATTCCTTCTATAGAATTTACTGCCCCCACATATTGACACGGCCGCGCCGCTTTGTCAATGCCTCTTTTTTCGGCAGAGCAGACGTTCTTTCCTCCGGCCCGCCGTCCCTTTTTCGTCCAAAATGTACATTGACAAGGGAAGCTGTCCCCCGTTATAATAACTACGATCTTTAAGCGATTCAGAGAAATCGGCAAGAGGAAGTGAACACCCGGCCCATAGTCTGCCCGGGGATGCGTCTGTCTTGCCGAAAGGCAAGATCTTTTTCTATGTGGAGGTAGAGCGCATGACCCAGTTCCACACAGGCAACAGCGATTATCAGGCCGCGGCATCCGCTTTCTTTCTCGAGAGCGGCAGCGCCGCTTTTTCCCGTTTTTCCTCTCCCGAATATACGATTCTTCCCGGCTTTTGCGATGTGCATGTGCATTTTCGCGAGCCGGGTTTTTCGTATAAAGAAACGATCCTCTCCGGCACCCGGGCCGCGGCCCGGGGCGGCTATACCGCCGTGTGCACGATGCCGAACCTGAACCCGGTGCCCGACAGCTTGGCGCACCTGGCCGAGCAGGAGGCGATCATCGCCCGGGACGCGCAGATCCGCGTCTATCCCTACGCGGCCATCACCGTGGGGGAAAAGGGTGAGACGCTCGCTGATCTGGAGGCTCTGGCCCCCCGGGTCGTGGCCTTCTCCGACGACGGGCACGGCGTCCAGTCCGAGGCCATGATGCGCGAGGCGATGAAACGGGCCAGGGCCCTGGGCAAGCTGATCGTCGCCCACTGCGAGGATAACGCCCTCCTGCGCGGGGGCTACATCCACGAGGGGGCCTACGCCGCCGCCCACGAGCATAAGGGCATCTGCTCCGAGAGCGAATGGGGCCAGATCGCCCGGGATCTGAAGCTGGCGGAGGAGACCGGCTGCGCCTACCACGTGTGCCACATCTCCACGAAGGAGAGCGTGCGGCTCATCCGCGAGGCCAAGGCCCGGGGCCTGGACGTGAGCTGCGAGACCGCGCCCCACTACCTGCTGCTGGACGAAAACGACCTGCAGGAGGACGGGCGCTTCAAGATGAATCCCCCGCTGCGGGCCAGAGAGGACCGGGAGGCGCTGATCGAAGGGCTGCTGGACGGCACGATCGACTGCATCGCCACCGACCACGCGCCCCACAGCGCCGCGGAAAAGGCCAGGGGCCTCGCCGGCAGCGCCTTCGGCATCGTCGGCATCGAGACGGCCTTTCCCCTGCTCTACACCTATCTGGTCAAGCCCGGGATCCTCAGCCTGGAGGCGCTTTTAGCGCATCTGGTGACGATCCCCCGCGCCCGCTTCGGCATTCCCCAGGGGGACGACTTCACGGTCTGGGACCTGAACGCGGACTACACGATCGACCCGGAGGACTTCCTCTCCATGGGGAAGGCGACGCCCTTTGAGGGCTGGCATGTGAACGGCAAATGCCTGCTGACCGTCTGCGGCGGCAGGGCAGTCTATATGAACACGGAGGCTTAAGCAATGGCAAAACGTACGGATATCAAAAAGGTTCTCATCATCGGCTCCGGCCCCATCGTCATCGGCCAGGCGGCGGAGTTCGACTACGCGGGCACCCAGGCCTGCCTGGCCCTCAAGGAGGAGGGCTACGAGGTGGTGCTGGTCAACTCCAACCCCGCCACCATCATGACCGACACCTCCATCGCCGACAAGGTGTACATGGAGCCGCTGACCCTGGAATACGTGGCCAAGATCCTCCGCTATGAGCGGCCGGACGCCATCGTGCCCGGCATCGGCGGGCAGACGGGCCTCAACATGGCCATGCAGCTGGAGCGCAAGGGCATTTTGCGCGAGTGCGGCACCAAGCTCCTGGGCACCAGCAGCGAGAGCATCGAGCGCGCCGAGGATCGGGAGCTGTTCAAAGAGATGTGCCTCTCCATCGGCGAGCCGGTCATCCCCTCGGAGATCACCTACAATCTGGAGGAGGCCCGGGCCGCGGCCGCGCGCATCGGCTATCCGGTGGTGCTGCGCCCCGCCTTTACCCTGGGCGGCACCGGCGGCGGCTTTGCCTACAGCGAGCAGGAGCTCAACGACATCGGCGCCAACGCCTTCAAGCTCTCCCCCGTGCACGAGGTGCTGGTGGAAAAGAGCGTGAAGGGCTACAAGGAGATCGAATTTGAGGTCATGCGCGACTCCAACGACACCGCCATCACCATCTGCGGCATGGAGAACGTGGACCCGGTCGGTGTGCACACCGGCGACTCCATCGTCGTGGCGCCCATCCTCTCCCTGAGTGAGCACGACCTCAAGATGCTCAACGACAGCGCCATCAAGATCATCCGGGAGCTGAAGATCGAGGGCGGCTGCAACGTGCAGTTTGCGCTCAACCCCGAATCGAGCGAGTACTTCCTCATCGAGGTCAACCCCCGCGTCTCCCGCTCCTCGGCCCTGGCCTCCAAGGCCAGCGGCTATCCCATCGCCCGGGTCACGGCCAAGATCGCCCTGGGGATGGCCCTGGAGGAGATCCCCGTGGCCGGCGGCACCGCGGCCATCGAGCCGAGCCTCGACTACCTGGTGGCCAAGTTCCCGCGCTTCCCCTTTGACAAGTTCCCCGACGCGCCCAACACCCTGGGCACCCAGATGAAGGCCACGGGCGAGGTGATGGGCATCGGCTCCACGCTGGAGGAATGCTTTCTCAAGTCCGTGCGCTCCCTGGAGACCGGCGTCTGCCACTTCTACATGCCCAAGTTCGATTCTTACACGGATGAGGAGCTGCTGAGCTATCTCGGCGACTTCCGGGACGACGGCATCTACGCCGTGACGGAGCTGCTGCGCCGCGGGCACAGCGTGCAGGAGCTGCACGAGGTGACGATGATCACGGCGCTGTTCCTGGAGACGCTGGAGAAAATCGTGGCCATGGAGACGCGGCTGCGCACGCATGTGAACGACGTCGCTGTTTTGCGCGAGGCCAAGACCATGGGCTTCTCGGACGCCTACATCGCGAGGCTCTGGAACCTGAAGGAGATCGAGGTCTGGGAGAAGCGGAAAAAGCTGGGCCTCGCCCCGATCTTCCGCATGGTGGACACCCTGCACACCGGCAAGTACATCGCCTATCTCTACTCCTCCTACACGGGCGAGAACGAATCCCGCCTGACGGAGAAGAAAAAGATCGTGGTGCTGGGCGCGGGGCCGATCCGCATCGGCCAGGGCGTGGAGTTCGACTACTCCACGGTGCACGCGGTGCAGACCATCAAGCGCGCCGGCTACGAGGCCATCATCATCAACAACAACCCCGAGACCGTCTCCACCGACTATACCACGGCGGACAAGCTCTATTTCGAGCCCCTGACCCCGGAGGACGTGATGGCCATCGTGGATTACGAGAAGCCCGAGGGCGTCATCGCCTCCCTGGGCGGCCAGACCGCCATCAACCTGGCCCAGCCGCTGATGGAGCGGGGCGTCAAGATCATCGGCACCGACTGCGCCGCCATCGAGCGGGCCGAGAACCGGGACAGCTTTGAGAAGATCCTGCTGGATCTGGGCATCCCCCAGCCCCGCGGCACCGCCGTCACCAACATTGAAGACGGCGTGAAGGCCGCCGCCGAGATCGGCTATCCGGTGCTGGTGCGCCCCAGCTTCGTGCTGGGCGGCCGGGCCATGGAGATCGTGGCCAACGAGGAGATGCTGCGCCACTATCTCAAGACCGCCGTGGAGATCGACGCGGACAAGCCCGTCCTGGTGGACAAGTACATCCAGGGCAAGGAGGTGGAGGTGGACGCCATCTGCGACGGCCGGGACGTGTTCGTCCCCGGCATCATGGAGCTGGTGGAGCGCACCGGCGTCCACTCCGGCGACTCCATCAGCGTCTATCCCGCCTTCTCCATCTCCGACAAGGTCAAGGGCATCATCCTCCAGTACGCGAAAAAGCTGGGTCTCGGCATCGGGATCATCGGCCTTTACAACATCCAGTTCATCGTGGATAAAAACGAGCAGGTCTACATCATCGAGGTCAACCCCCGCTCCTCCCGCACGGTGCCCTTCCTGTCCAAGTCCATGGGCTACTCCCTGGCCGACATCGCCACCGAGGTCATCCTGGGCAAGAGCCTGAAGGAGCAGGGCATCTTCGACCTCTACCCGGAGGAGAAAAAGCGCCACTACGTGAAGGTGCCGGTCTTCTCCTGGAACAAGATCAAGGGCCTGGACGCCTACCTGAGCCCGGAGATGAAGTCCACGGGTGAGGCCATCGGCTACGACGACAAGCTCTCCCGCGCCATGTACAAGGCGCTGCAGGCCTCGGGGATGAAGCTGCAAAACTACGGCACGGTGCTCGTGACCGTCGCCCGGGAGGATCGGGAGGAGGCCCTGCCCCTGGTGCGCCGCTTCTACGACATGGGCTTCAACATCGAGGCCACGCCCGGCACCGCCCGCTTCCTCAAGGAGCACGGCATCCGCACCCGCATCCGCAAAAAGATCAGTGAGGGCAGCGAGGAGATCCTGGACTCCATCCGCGCCGGCTACGTGAGCTATATCATCAACACCCGCGCGGTCCACAGCGGGACCCATCTGGAGGACGGCGTCATCATCCGGCGCTGCGCCACGGAGAATAACGTGACCATCTTCACCTCCCTCGACACGGTGCGGGTGCTTCTGGACGTGCTGGAGGAGACCACGATCACCGTCTCCACCATCGACGCATGAAACAGGGACTTTTTACCATCCGGGAAAACGCGCCGCTGACCGGGCGCGTCAGCCTGCTGCGTCTGGCCGGCGATTGCTCCGGCATCACGGCCCCGGGCCAGTTTGCGGATGTGCAGCTCCCCGGCCTCTTCCTGCGCCGGCCCTTCTCGGTCTGCGACTGGGAGGAGGGCTCGCTCACGCTGCTGTATGAGGCCGTGGGCAAGGGGACCGAGCTCCTCCGCTCTCTGCCGGTCGGGACGGAACTGGACGTCCTCACCGGGCTTGGCAACGGCTTCACGCTGGACGATGCCGGGGATTCCCCCCTGCTCATCGGCGGCGGCACCGGGGTCTCCCCCCTCTACGGTCTGGCCAAGGCCTTTCTCGCGCGTGGCCTGCGGCCCCGGGTCATCCTGGGCTTTCGCCGCCGGGAGGAGATGGTCTTCTGGGAGCGCTTCGCCGCGCTCGGTCTGCCCCCCACCGTCACCACCGAGGACGGCAGCTTCGGCATCCGCGGCTTCGTGACCGAGGCCATGGACCTGCCCCACTCCTCCGTTTACGCCTGCGGGCCGGAGGCCATGCTCCGCGCGGTGGCAAAAACAAGCGACAAGCCCGGGCAGCTCAGCTTCGATCGGCGCATGGGCTGCGGCTTCGGGGCCTGCATGGGCTGCACGATGGCCACGACACAGGGGCCCAAGCGGGTCTGCAAGGACGGGCCCGTGTTCCGAAAGGAGGACATTCTGTGGTAAACCACAGAATCATGATAGAAATGCGTGCTGCTCGCCCCGTTGGGGCAGCCGCAGCACATGCAAAAAATCTCCATCTGCCGCTGATTGGAGATTCTCCTTCTTATATATCCGATATCACAGCGGCAGATTGGAGAT